>JANOBV010000178.1:0-19697 GCA_031411835.1 Bacteroidota bacterium
TCTGCAAGTTCAATGAAATTCATAAGTATGTCGTAAGTGAAAAATCCTAGCCACACGCTTTCTCCTCTACCATGAATTCCAACTTGGTCCATTCCATCATTCCAATCACCCGAACCCATTAACGGTAAACCATGTTCACCATAACGGAAACCATTGTTAAGCGCTCTTACGCAATGATCATAGAGTGACGACTTCTGCAATGACTGAATAGGCAGATCGTAATATGATTCTTCTTCCTGGTTCAAATGTCTTCCTTCTAGATAAGAAATCATTTCATCAAGGATCTGTTTATCGCCTGTCTGACGAATATATCGTATGGTTACATACGGAAGCCATAAGAAGTCATCAGAGCAACGCGTACGTACTCCACGACCTGTAGGTGGATGCCACCAATGCTGTACGTCGCCTTCTTTAAATTGACGTGAGGCCGCAAGTAAAATCTGTGCACGTGCAAGTTCAGGCTGTGCATGTAAGAGCGACAATACATCTTGTAATTGATCACGGAAACCAAAGGCACCACCTGATTGATAAAATCCACTACGTCCCCATAAACGTGAAGAAAGTGTTTGATACGTGATCCAGCTATTTGCAATTATATTTGTTGCATCATCAGGAGTTTCCACTTGCATAGCTTCAAGAGTATTTTTCCAGAATGTTCTTACATGCTCAAGTGAAGTTGCAGCTTTTTCGTTTCCTTTAAATTTCTTCACAAGATTTGTAGCTTCATGCAAATCTGCACCGGTACCTAGACGGAAGACCATTTCTTTCTCTTCCGCTTCATCTAATTCAAATGGAATTTGAATGGCCGCACAGGGATCGAATCCTGCACCTAATTTACCGGAGAGTTTTACTTTGCTCATTGCATCAGGATTTTGCAACGAATGATTTCTACCGATGAATTCTGCTCTATCTGTAGTGAATGATTTTTTACGATCATCAACATCAAAGAAAGTAACACGACCCGGAAATTCTGTGTTGTAAGGATTCTTTGCAATCAGTGCTCCTGTATTTGCATCAAGTTCACTGAAAATATGCATTGCATTTTTCGGACGCAAATCACCCATCACCCATTCAGTATAACCGGTAACAGAAAGTTTTCGAGGACGGCCCGATACGTTACGAATTTTAAGCACAGTAAATTTCACTGCACTATCGATGTCAACATACACCCACATTTCAGATTTGATTCCATCTTCGAGATATTCGAATATAGTATAACCCATTCCGTGTCTTACAGTGTAAGAATTATTTCCCGGACGAGGCAATAACGTTGTCGACCAAAATTTACCTGTTTCTTCATCACGAATATAAAATACTTCGCCACCAAGATCACAAACAGGGTCATTGTTCCATGGAGTTAATCTGTATTCATGTGCATTCTCTGCCCAAGTATATGATTGCCCACTTTCAGTTACTACTGTACCAAAATTTGGATTCGCAATTACATTGACCCAAGGAGCCGGTGTACGCAATTTGTTGTGAACTGAAATAACATATTCACTTCCATCTTGTGTAAATCCTCCTAAGCCATTGAAGAATTTTAATCCTGTAGGTTGAGAAATATCAGCAGGAAGAATATCCGGTGGCACCATTGGAATAAGTGCAGGAATATTCAACTTAGGTGCTGCTTTGCGATTCAAGTGATCTTCCAATGTTCCTTCAGCATCACTCAATATAACACGCGCTACTGTTTGGAATAAAATTCTATCTTCATTAGAGATCTGATCAGATGCACGAACAAAAATTCCACCCGGCTTATCGGCAACATCAGCAGAAATAAGAGCTTGAATTTGATTTTGCAATAGCTGTCGATAACCACCATGATCTTCATTCCATATTACTAAATCAACTTTCAGACCTTTCAACTGCCAGTAATTATGCGCTTGAATAAGTTGTTTTACTAAATGAACGTTCTCTTGATTTTCAACTTTAAGCAGAACAATTGGTAAATCACCGGAAATAGAATATCCCCAAAGTCCCGATTGTCCACGCTGATTTTTTATTAAGATAGCAGGATTCGCTCTCAAAAATGAATTAGCAAATATTACTGATCCTGCAAGTCGACTATACAATTGTGTGTCAGATTCAGAAGCATTGATGTGACGAAGTACAACTTGATTGTGAGTCCAAGCAAGTTCAAAGATCCTATCCTTGTGATGGAGATCCTGATATTTTTCGATCAGCGCTTGACTTGCATTACGATTGTCACTAATACCCATTATGAAATCAATCGAAACAGTCTGACGAGGTTTAAGTGTGATCTTATACCGAATAGCAACAACAGGATCAAGAACAGAACCTTCACTTCCTGATAGCGGTCCTGCTTTTTGCATGGCAAGCGGATTGGCACTTGTATTTCCACGTCCAATAAATTTGAATCGACTAGTTTCATAAGACACTTGCTCAACTTGAACACCATCAGCACACATCATATGAAACATCCATGGTGGTTGTTCATTTACAGAACGTGGTCGACGTGAACAAAGAATTGCATTGTATTCTTTTTGAATTTCTGTTTGCACAAAAAGATTACTGTAAGCAGGTGCCATAGCATCCGATGCAGCAGAAGCTAGAACAACTTCAGCGTAACTAGTAATTTCAAGAGTACGTGTTTGATCAGAATGATTCGAAAGATTCATCCGTCTCATTTCAATATCATCTTCCGGTGAAACTACAATTTCAGTATGCGCTTCAATTCTATTCAAAGAACCTCTAAAGTCAGCACGACTTTGAGAAAATGCAACTTCATAATTTTTTACTTTCTTTTGTCCGGGCTGAAAAGTTGCAGTCCAGAAGGTATCGTTATCAAGATCCCTTATGTAACAGAAATTCCCCCAATTATCGCATGTTGTATCTTCACGCCATCTTGTAACAGCCAAGTCTTTCCAACGACTATAACCACCTCCGGAATTAGTTACCATTACATGATATTTCCCATTCGACAAAAGTTGCACTTCAGGAACTAGAGTATTTGCTGTCCTTAATACACGTACTTCAGATCCATCTTTTGCAAAATTCTTTTCATTCGTAGGAGCAGTATGCGCATAGTAAGAAGTTGCCTTTGGAATTCTTTCTTGCAAAAGAAGTAAGCTCGCTTTGAATCTAGGCTCTGCTTCAAACCTTCTTTGCATTGGTTGATTCAACAACAAGTATGAAATAGAAAGTAAACTCATTCCTTGATGATGGGCCATGTAGGAATAGATGACTGCATTATTTTGTCCACGCGGCAAACGAGACGCTGTATAATCAATCGCTTCGTAAAATCCATATTCACCTTCAAATCCTTCACTCGACATGAGTTCAAGGTTCTTGTATGCTTTCTCAGGCTCCACCATTAAAGCAAGTACAGTAGCATAAGGAGCAACAACGAGCTCTTCACCCAATCCTCTTTTCAAACCAAGTCCCGGAGTACCAAATGCATGATATTGATAATTTGAATTTACATCCGTCAAATTATATCCCGACTCAGAATTTCCCCAAGGAACTCCGCGTTGATTTCCATATTCTATTTGTCTTGCGACAGATGTCTTGTATGTTCTATCGAGAAGTGTATTCTCATAATTCGGCATTACAAGCAGTGGCATTAGATATTCAAACATTGATCCACTCCAAGAAAGAAGTACAGGTTTCCTTCCGGGGTTAGAAACTAGTCTACCTAAAGCAAACCAACTTTCTTCAGGAAGTTTCCCTTGTGCAATTCCTACAAATGTCGCTAGTCTACTTTCAGAGGCTAAAAGATCATAGAAGCTTGGATCAAGTTGGTACTCATCCGGCTTATAGCCAATGGTGAATAAATGTTTTCCTTTGTCATAAAGAAAGTCCCATTCAATATTTGAAAGTTCATCACATTCCATGATCTGATCATCGATCATAGAAATCCGTGCATCGGCAAGACTTCCTGCTACTTCAAGCGATTTCGAAAATTGGTTGAGCCATTCATCCTCTTCACTTGAAATTGTTTCAGTCCTCTTCGCCTTAATTTCTCTAGGTAAATAAATGGATATCTTAGAAATCTCAACGAGCGAAGGATTTTTAACTTTAACAAGGTCTTTGAATTTATCAGGACATGATTCTAATAGAAGCCATGGTTTTAGAACTTCCATGTTTTCTAACATCCCTGACATTTGTTCAGACAAAATATTCTTCCACCATTCAGCTTGACCTTCTAAAATAATTTGAATACCCGCATTTTTAAATTCAGCTGAGAGATCCTTAATGCAATTCCATGAATCATTTACTGAATCAAAATCTGAATCACAAGCAACAATCAATTTAGTATTGAAATTATTGAAAACACTCTTTTCATTTTCCTTCAAATTTTCACTCAACACTTTGAATGTATCAAGAATTCCTAAAAATATTTTTGGCTCAAATGTTTTTTGATCAAGTATTTCCATAAAACCTTGCTTCATCGTCATCAGGTGACCAACAAGATTTCCATTATCAACTGTAGAAATATATTTAGGCATTAATGGGTCAAGAGAAATTGTATCGTACCAATTAAATAAATGACCGTGATATTTTGGAAGAATGTTCAACGTATCAAATGTATGTTGAGTTCTTGTAAGCATTCGACTAACCGACATATAACCAAAGTCAACAGCAGTTAGATTAGATAATAAGTAAAGCCCAATATTAGTTGGCGATGTACGATGTGCAACTACAGGTGTTGGCCTTTCTTGAAAATTATCAGGTGGAAGCCAATTGTCTTCATCGTTTACATAACGTTCAAAGAATCCCCATGTTTTTCGTGCAAGGATTCTAAGATAATTTATCTGACTATCAGAAAGCAAATTTGATTTTCTTGAAATCGGTCGACTCATCCACCAAGTAAAGAATGGTGAAAAAATCCAAAGCAATAGAATTGGAATTGCTATGAAAATTCTATTTGGGAAATTTGCAAACAGATAAGCGATAGTAGTAAAAGCAAGTACTGGTTCAAACCACATTGAAATAAATGATGCAGCCAAACTAGCAGGATTGGTACGCTCTTCAATTGCAGATGGGTTCCATTCAAGAAGTTTTTTATGTGAGACAATCATTCTCCAAGTCGTTCGTACGATAGCAAGGAAAGTATAGAATGCTTCATAGGGAAGACAAATAAGTGTGAAGATGATCTGAACAAATACACCACTTGCATTCAAGCTGAACAAAATAATATGTTGAGTAAATACGATATCTTTTTGCCGTTTGAATAGTTGCCACACTGAAGAAATTACAATTGGCAAAACAATGATACTTGAAATCACAACTGTCCAAAAAAACGGATGGCTAAGAACTGTCCAAGCTAGTAGCAAGAAAATTGTCAAAGCAATTGGAACTAAACTTCTTCTAATATTATCAAAGATCTTCCATCTAGATAAAGCAGAAAGTGTATTTGTTTTCCATTTATGATATTGATTAGGGATGAAAGGAGTGAAATAAGCAGCAATCTGCCAGTCGCCTCTCGTCCACCGAATTCTCCTTTTCACATCAGCTCTGTACGTACTTGGATATTTTTCAAAAAGCTGTACATCACTAATCAATCCTGAACGAGTATAGCAGCCTTCAATCAAATCATGACTAAGGATTCTATTTTCCGGAAATTTTCCACCCAAAGCTTTTTCAAAAATATCTACATCATAAATTCCTTTACCGATAAATGAACCTTCGAAGAATAAATCTTGATAAACATCTGAAGACGCTCTTGTATATGGATCGATTCCAGGTTCATTACCATGCAGCTTTGCAAAATTAGAAGCAGTAATATCCGGCAAACTAACTGCAACTCTTGGTTGAAGAATACCATATCCTTGTGTGACACGCTGCTTTCTTTCATTATAAACAGCACAATTTAATGGATGCGCCATTGAAGCAATCAGTTTCCAAGCAGCACCGCGAGGCAATTGTGTATCTGCATCTAGTGTGATCACATACTTTATATCCAAAAGTGTATCAGTCTTTCCGATGATCAATGAAAAACGATCATGACCAATACCACGTAGTATAGCATTTAATTCAGCAAGTTTACCACGTTTACGTTCGTAACCCATCCAGATTTTTTCATCTTTATTCCATCGTCTCGGTCGATGAAACAAAAAGAACATTTCACTTTCGCTATAACCATACTTTACATTCAACTCATCGATACCTCGCTTAACTTGATCCAACATTTTTTGATCACCCGGAAGAACTTCAGAATTTGCATCCGTAAAATCGGTTAGTAATCCAAATTGAAGATTCGGATCTTGATTGGCCAGATAACGTACTTCTAATGCTTCGACTAATTCATCAATGTCATCTGCATTAGTTAACATTGAAGGAATGATCACTAACGTTTTAAATTCAGAAGGGATTCCCTTTGAGAAATCCATCCGTGCCAATAGTCGAGGTTTTACAATTAAAGTTGAAAGGAAATTAATAAGAGTAATTACTAATTGACTTAAACTAATATATGATAGCGCAAGAATTCCCAACAACATTATTTTCCCAAACTTTTCATCTTTGATAAAATAGTAGACACTTGCAGTTAGAACTGTAGTTAATACAAATATTGCAGAAAGGTAGAGGAACAATGCACGACGGCGCATCATAAATCTGATGTTATTGTAGAATGTCTGAGGAATTTTCGCAGCTTTTCTAGTTTCCATCAAACCTTTTCCGATCAAATAAAATCCGACGTGTGCCAAGCGATCATTCGGAGAAAGTGTTTGAGCTTTTTCTTCCGCAAGTCGTAATACAATTTTCGCAATTTCTTCTTCAGCGAGTTTTGATTTTTGAGAAACATGTTCCACTACGTGTCTAAATTGATCACGCGTAGTAAAATCCATTTTTGGATATACGCCTGCCGGATCTTTTCTCAACACTGCTTCCACTACACTATGCTCTTCAACAAAATCACGCCAGTCCATTGCACTTAACAATCGCAAACTATCAATACTATTCTTCACAGAAACTTGATCAGCTGCCTGCTTTTGATTTTCAGCAGAAATAAGATCAATACTTGTTAGTCCGGTTTCAGAAAGACGCTGTTCGATCCATGACAAAGCAAGTGCAAGTCCCAGTCCTTTTCCATTCAATTGGCGAGTAAGCTCTGCTATAAATGAACTAACCAATGGTGGTTTTGAACGAGTCAAATCAGCGATAGTGATGATTAGATCGCGTGGTTCATTCTCTGCAGTTTCGATCAACCGCTTTGCCCAATAGTCGGCAAGTTTGAAATCAATTCTATCGATGGCAATTTTCGCAGAAACACGACGAAGATTTTCAATCAATGCCAATCGTAGCATAATTGGAATAGCCCAAAGCTCACCAATTTTTAAATGCTTGACAGTCTGATATGACTTCACAAAACTACTTAAGCTGTCAATATCTATTCGTCCGTCACTATGTGAAATTATCTGAAGGGCAATATCGTAGACACGAGTCATTCCGGCAGCTCGCTTATTTGCAAGCTTAGGAAGATTCTCACTATACCCCTTTGGTAAATGTCTTTTAGCAGTACGGATCTGTTCTTCGATCAGATAAAAATTATCGACTAACCATTCACCGGCAGGCGTGATCTGAGCTTCAAGACTATCTTCATCGGTGAGGAGTGCTTGAACTTCAAATAAAGTTTTTTCATTTTCTGCTAACCGGCGGAGTACACGGTCTTTACCTCGTTCAGTACTTAATCGATGAGTCTCAGCCAGAGTCCTTCCATGCTTTTCCATTTGCCCGGAAGTAAATAATTCCGACCGAAGTGGTTCTTCATTAGCATAAGGACGTTTATTCAAATTATCCTGAAAATAGGCTCGCATTTGCGATACAAAATCTTCAGCGGTTTTACTTATTTTTTTCATAATTCACACTTCCATTGAAAATTCAATCTTTTTAATCCAAAATTGTACTTAGGGATAGATCTTTTAATCCGATATAAAGTTACCTGAATTCAGCAAGGCAAAACCAGATTGAACTATATACTTTTCACAGAAGTGATGTTCGTTTCACTACAAAATAAAAAATCCCCGAACGTCGGGGATTTTAGAATTCAAATTTATACAAACCATATTTTAAACAATTGCTTCTCTACTCTAATTTTTGAGTAAAAATCGACTCATCTAGTCCGGCTGTCTCACCAAGATACAACCAACGAATCGATTTTGTGTATTTACGGAAAGCTGTATTGATGTCTTCTAAGCTAAGTTTTTGAACTTCAGCTAAGACTTTCGTAGCTGTTTTCCATGTACTCAGATTCTCATTGTCACCAATAGTTGCAGCTTGCGCGCTATTTGTTTCTAAGTTCATGTAGTAACGCGTAAGATATTGTTCTTTCTTGTCTGCAAGTTCTTTAGTGTAGAAACCATTTTTGTGGATCTTTTTTACTTCATCGGTCATCACTTGAACAGACTGTGCAGGATCAGTTGTGGAAACATACATACAACTATAAGGATTTTTATGTCCGGCTACATATGAATAAGGTGCATATGATAAATTACGCTTTGTACGGATCTCAAGAAACAAACGATCGCTCAAGATTTGAACTGCAATCTTGAATGCTGTATAGTCAGCAGTTCCTGGCGCAGGACAATCCATAATTCCTTTGATATAGTTTGTTGCTAATTTTCGTTCTTCTTTAAACAACGATGAAGATGCAAAATCAGGGCGCTTCACAACAGCTGCAGTTGCAACGGAACCTAGAGGAATTCCTTTCAACATACTAACCTTTGCTTTGATATCATCCTCCGTCATTTTTCCGACAATGACAACGAACAATTTATTCTTTGCAACAAGAGAACTATAATATTTTTTAAGATCATTAACTGAAAGTTTGCTTAAAGAACCTTCAGTCCCCGCAACCATTTTATTGTAATTTGTTCCTTTGTAAACTTCAACATTTACAAGATCATCGATGTGAGCATCAGGGTCGCTTTCGTTTTGTTTCAAAGCATTGATCGCTTCTTCTTTCTTATTATTAAAAGTATTGTCATCGAAAGCAGGATGCATGATCATATCAGCAAAGATATCCCATGATTGATTCCATTTGCTTGTCAAGCAATTCATGTTAACAGTACTTGCATCCAAACCACTTCCTGCTGTGATACTTGTCCCCATACCTTCGAGCACCGAATGAAACTGATCATGCGGGTATTTTTGTGAACCGGACTCAGCAAGGACATTCATTGTTAGTGCTTCAATTCCTTCTTGTTCTTTCGTATAATTTTCAGTTCCACCTTTTATATAAACTGCAACACTTATGATGTCTTTTGTTGATGGCTTATAAATAACTTTGATTCCATCAATCATTATTTCCTTCACACCCATATCTTGCTTTTTGATTGGGCGTTTTTTAATTTCATTCTGTGCTGACGAACTTAAAGCTACAGCAGAAAGAAGAAATATTAATATATAATTTAGTTTTTTCATTTTGATTACGTCTTTTGGATGTTTGGTTATTTTTGATTAAAAACTGTTTCGTCAACCTTCAACGACTCTTTCATTTCAGGGCTCACTAAAAGTCCCCAAGCAGAAGGTTGGCCTTTCACATATTTCCGTACATAATCTTTTATATCTTGACGAGTTACCTTTTTCACGTTCATTACATAATTAGTATAGTAATCTACACTTGCTGATGACCACCAGTATGTAATTGTATGGATATAATCAGATGTCTTTTCCTTACTGAATCCATCACTGATTTCCAATTGACTTTTTGCAGTCTCTAGTTGCTCATCCGTAAAATAATCATCTGCATCCCACATTGCCATTTGGTCTTGAAGCGCTTTAACCGACTCTTTTATTTTCGCAGGATTTGGAACCATAATAATTTGAATTGGCCCGGTATACTTACAAGTCTGATAACCCATGTTGACTTGAAAAGCTAAACCACTTTCTACAAGTGCTTTTTGAAATTTTGAATTTGTTTGGCTTAATATAAATGAGAAAACGTCAGCTGCATAAGTTGATTTCAAATCATTTCTAGTATCTGGTCCATGTAAACCGGCAGCGATAAAAGGTGCTTTTGCATTTTCATTGACAACAAGAAAATTATTTTGACCAACCATTGGATACATATCCGGTATTGGCCAACGTTTAAAAGGGTCCGTAGTTGTTGGCTCCCAACTTCCAAAAATTCCTTCGGCCATTGCAAACACATCATCATGGTTAACATCACCCGCTATACATAAAAGTGAATTGTTGGGAAAATAAAATTTATTCTGAATTACTTTCATTTTTTCAGGAGTGGCAGTCTGAATGATGAAGTGATCACCAATTGGATTCTTTCTACAAAAATGATCGCCCCACATTTTATAATCCAATTCCTGGATTAGAAAAAACACAGGATTCGATTCATTACGTTGAAATTCTCCATCAACAACTACATTTTCCTTTTTCATTTCCTCTTTACTAAAGAGCGGATAACGAATTGCTGAATTAATGAATTCCATTCCCGGTTTCAAATTATAATTTCCGAGTGTTATAAAATAATTTACTCTTTCGTTTGAAGTAGTCCCGTTGAATACCACTCCTAATTCTTTCACGCGGGCAAGGAATTTTTCTTGTGATGGGTAATCCTTATTCGCTTTGAAGAACATGTGCTCATACAAATGCGAAAGTCCGTTATATTCCGGTGGCTCTGTGTAGCTTCCATTACGGACACAGATTTCAATCGTAGCTAAAGGAACAGAAGCATCTTCAATAACTAATACTTCAAGACCATTTGGCAATTTTTTTGAAAAGAAATTAGATGGTAAATTTGATTCTGCCGCAGATAACTGGATAGAACATCCAAATAATAATGCAGCTAACAATGTGTGAATTTGTTTTATCATGGGTGTAGGAATTGATTAATGAAAGCAAAATATATTTTGTTTATTAATACACCCATTTATTAACAAACTTTAAGACAACAAAATCAATAAATTTGAAATCACTTTTTAATTGAAGATAACTTAATAAATAAATCTTTTTCCTCCACAGTTAAATCTTTAGGAACAACAACTTTCATTTTTACATAAGCATCGCCACGGACATCAGCTTTACCATAAAAAGGCATCCCAAGTCCATTCAATCGAAAAGTCTTTCCACTATCAGTTCCTGCAGGGATAGGAATTTTTAAGGTCTTACCGAAAATGTGAATTTCAATTTTTCCGCCAAGAACAGCAGTGTATAATTCCAGAGGCTCTTCAAAATACAGATCATTTCCCTTTACTTCAAATTTAGAGTGCTTAGGTATTTTATAAGTGATATGTAGATCACCTGGTTCACCGCCATTCATTCCGGCACCGCCTTTTCCTTTCATTCTTAAAACCATTCCATCATAAACACCGGGCTTTAAATTCATATTTAATTTCTGCCCATTGAGTGTGATTTGTTTTGTGCCACCGTTATAAGAATCTTCAAGTGTTAATACCATTTCAGCTTCCTGATCCTGGCCACGTGAATTGCGAGTAGATCGCTGTCCCGGACCACGTGCATCTCCACCTCTACCACCGAAAATTGATTCGAAAAAATCAGAGAAATTTCCACCACTTCCAAAATAATCTTCTGACTGATTACGGCCTTGACGTTGTTGTTGCTGACCTTGTGCAGACCATTTGCCCCAATCAAAGTTACCATTGCCACCATGCTTCTGATATGAATTCCAGTTTTCACCCAGGTCATCATATTTTTTGCGTTTGTCAACATCACTTAAAACTTCATTCGCTTCGTTGACTTCTTTGAATTTATCTTCCGCTTTTTTGTCACCAGAGTTTTTATCAGGATGATATTTTACAGCCAACTTACGAAATGCTTTTTTTATCTCATCTTGAGATGCACTTTTTGCAACTCCAAGTATTTTGTAATAATCCTTATAATTCATACCAATACCAATTTAACGCAATTTCATCTGATTTCCTTCAAAAGTAGTCAATATTAAGCGAAAGTAGAGTTTTAAAAAGTCCCCAGGCTGACAAATATCATTCGCACAATAATTTATATGAGCAAAACTTTCTTCATGCAGAATTGTTGTTTACGATATACAAAGATGATTCCAGCTACTAAATATTAGTCATCGATTGATTCAAATACATTTTAGAGTGCGAGTAAATTGATTGTTCAATTATTGTGTGTTAATTGTAGCATAGAAATGCCTGCCATTTGGTAGGCATTTTTAATTAAAACTATATCTTGCAGACTTTATAAATTCACGATGTGAATGAATTTCTGCGGGAGTAATGACTAAACACAAACACTATATTATTCATAAACCATTTGGCTACCTGAGTCAATTTACTTGCGATCTAAAAAAGAAGAAGTTACTTGGAGAACTGAGTGATTTTCCAATAGGGATAATGGCAATTGGTCGACTTGACGAAGACAGTGAAGGGTTACTCCTTCTTACTACAGATGGAAAAGTTAGCGAGAATGTTCGTAGTAAAAAAGTGGAGAAAGAATATTATGCTCAAGTTGATGGATTGATCACTGATACAGCAATTGAACTTTTAAAAACCGGAGTTGAAATTGGAATAAGGGATGTGAAATACCAAACCTTGCCTTGCACAGCTTTTCGGTTACATCAAAACCCTGACTTTCCGCCGCGAACTAGAAAGATCAGAGATGATAGGCATGGACCTACGAGTTGGGTTTCGATTACATTAACAGAAGGCAAAAACAGACAAGTAAGGAAGATGACTGCAGCTGTCGGATTCCCAACATTGCGACTATTTAGAGTTAGAGTTGGTGAAATACTACTTGGTGATTTGCCGGCAGGACAAGTAAAAGAAGTAGAATCATTTCTATAGAGAAAAATATTATTTGACTTTGTAGTGTACGCCCCAATACTTTACTTTACTTACATCCTTTAAATCAGACTCTAAATCGTTCTTGTAAACGACCAATGAATTTTCTTCTTCAGGTTTTAATTGCAAACGAATCTGATCCAAAATTTGCTTATCTTCTTTTGAACCATAATATAATCCAACTGTTTCCTTAACGATACTTTTAGAATTATAACTTCCATAAGAAAGGCAATCTATATAGACATTTGCAAAAATTGCAACATTGTTTTTGAAAGGTGAATCATCGGCATAATTCAATTTCGAGTAAAGACATTTTTCATTGTAAGGGTTTCCGTGAGCACTACCGAAGATAATAATGTTATAATTATTATTGAAGGAAATTCCGGAGTTCATTAATTCCAAAATTCTGCTATAGTAAGCTCTATCACGCACATCTGTTTTATCATTCGATTGTAATGCAGCAAGTACAAAATTTGCTTCTTTCAATTTACTTTTTAAAATTGGGTTTGCTTGATTAATACTTAATTTTTGAATATACTTTTTAAATGTATAAAAATCTGCTTCTTCAAGTCCTTGTACACGGATTCCATAGATAAAAGATTTGATAACACTTTGATCAATTTCAGCATCCACAAAAACACTTCTTAAATGCTCAAAATATAATTTGAATGATTCAAATCTTCCACTCGGATTTCCTTGATCGTATTCAAAATCGGCACCAATAAATCGAATATTCTTTTTCAGTTTCTTTAAAGTAAAGTAAAATTCAATTTTGTATGGGTCATTTCGAAGTATTGAATCAATCAACATACGATTTCTCCCTGCTAAATATTCATTGATAAAATACGTCATTGTATATGGCGCTTCAATAAAAACATTTAGAGTATCTGTGCTCTCAAATTTAGTTGTTAATTTTCCAATCACTGATAAATATTCCGGAAAATTTGTTTTTACTTCATGGCATTCCGTTAAGAATAGCAATTTTCCTTTTATAGAATCTTCTGTTGGTGAAAAAGCAGAAGTATTAACTGTTTGCCCAGAACAAAATTTGTTCGAAACAAAAAGACAATAGAATAAAATTAAAATTTGTGCGCTTCTTTTCAGTCTGTGCATTTGTGCGTAATTTCAAATTGCAAGTAGTTTAAATACTCGCACTTTGCAATTTAACATACAATAGAATCAATATGACTAAAATTCGTGCACTTTCTTACATATAAAATGTCTATTAGTGCGAAATTATCATTTTTACAATTGCGCGACCTTCTTTTCCGGAAATTTGTAGATAGTAAACACCATTTGACAAAGCCGACCAATCCAATTGATTAGAATTATATCCTGCAGAAGTTACGCGAATTTCACTTTTGATCATTTTACCCGCAAGGTCGAAACATTCAAGCACCAAACTGCCTTCGCTCTTTCCAAAATAGTCGATTGAAAAAATACCAACATTAGGATTAGGAAAAACATTGCATTCAATTCCGGAGTTTGAAATCGTATTTACATTTGTTACCAATTGCAATGCACGCATCACGGATCCCATTGCATTTACTTTTCCATTTCCCCAAGTGTTATTTCCTCCCACCGGAATAGTGCCGGTGAATCCATCTTTAATAGCAGTCAAGGTGTAGATATCTTTAATCTCCTGTGGCGAAAGATCCGGTTTCACTTGCAACAAAAGCGATGTGATTCCAGAAACAGCAGGCGAAGACATTGAAGTACCACTAAGCATTCCATAAGCATAGTCGTGGTTGTTAGTGGCATCGTGATATTTATTGATCACAAATAAATAACTATCTCCTGTTGCCATAAACGAACTATCATATGAACTAATAGACGAACCAACTGTAAGCCCGGGTCCGGCAATGTCCGGTTTAATTCTTCCATCAGAAGTAGGGCCATGACTAGAAAAAGGAACAAGCGCACCTTTTGCAACGTAGCTTGCATACGTATATGTTTGCGAACTGATATTTGTCCATTGTATTTTAGAAGCATATGCTCCAACACTAATTGCAGAATTAGTAGATGCAATATCGGAAACAGTTAATTCATGATCGCCAATAACCACATTCGGTTTATTATAACTTCTGAATGCACCATAGTAACCGGAAGTGTTAGAAACAAAACTATTCCACATGTTGATCATTCCATCGATTCCTGTTACAGAAATCAAAATTGAATCTGTTGCATGATTTTCAAAATCAAGAAATATTCTTGGTTTGTTATTGAATTCACTGGATGAAGTTGCAATATTTACAAAACACGTATCATTGTTGGTATCAAGAAGAGTCATAGCATGGAGCGTATCATCCAAACAAATAGTTCCTGTGGTAGAAACAATTCCATTATTGTACAATGAAACATTCACACAAAATGATTTTGCCGAATCACCCCAGATATCTACCCAAGTTTTTTGACCTTCAGGACTATCTGCAATACTTAGAAAGGTCTGAACAATGGTATCAGTTGAAGTAAACTCTTTTTGAATATGAATTGAATCTTGTCCGTTATTTCCGGCAGAGCACACGAAAATTCTTCCCGGCCCTGTAAGATTATCTAGTGCTTGAGAAAATAAACCGGTTCCGTCATGCGGACCTAAAGGACTACCCCAACTTAGGTTGACAACACAAGGCTTACTGACTGATGCTGCATAATCAAAAATATATTGAATACCATCGATCATATCAGAAACACCTGTATTGATCCATTGATCTTTTGCAGGAGTGATGCCCACCATAACTAGGTCTGCTTTATATCCTATACCTCTGAATTTTTTATTACTTGTCGGACTACGAAATCCTGAGCCGGCAGCAATTCCTGCAACATGGGTGCCATGTGTTTGATTGATGGCATCAGTACCGATTGTCCAAAGGTTAGTTGAATCCGTTTCTTCAGTACCATAGGAATAACCACTAGGAGCACTTCCACTATTATCTTTTTGCATCCATACTTTACGAATTCTATAGTTCGTGCCTGTTGTATCAAAAAATGTTGGATGCATAAAATCAAAACCTACATCCACTACTCCAATAACTACACCATCGCCATTGTAAGGCATAGGTAGCGTATATCCGTTATGAACCGAATCTACTCGAGTATCAATTCGTGCATTATCAAGTGTTGGAAAAACCGGTTCATCAATTTGAATGTATTCGATTCCGAGAACAGTAATTAATGATTCAAATTCATCCACAGGAATTTGAACAGTTCTTATAGCACCAGCTTTTGTTCCGACAAGAATTCCGAGTGCCGACAATTGGCTTTCATTTAATGAACTTGAAACTTTAACAATTGCACTGATGTAAATCTTATTTGCAATTGTTTTGTAAACAAACTTGGACTGAGGAATAAATTTATCTCTGTGTTCTTGAGTTTCTTTCAAAAATATTTTTGCAAATGGTGAAAGTTTCGCCCTATGATTTTGCGAAAACGAAATTGAAGCGATAAGTAGTGCAAACGCAGTAAGTAGATTTTTTTTCATTATACAGTTAATATAGAAGGAGTAAAAATAGAATTTTTTATGGATTTCAACCAGATTTATTCAATCCAATTCAAATATTTTAATTTGCGTAAATAATGAATTAATGCTACTTTGAACCCACAAATAAAATTTATGAGCGCACTTTCAAAGCACCCTAAGGGATTACCATATTTATTTTTGACGGAAATGTGGGAACGATTCGGTTATTATTTGATGATAGGGATCTTCGTTCTTTACATGACCGATTTTGAGAAAGGCGGATTAAATTTCGATCGCGAACATGCTGCCGATATCTTCGGAACTTTTATTGCATTAAATTATTTAACACCATTTATTGGCGGGCTCTTAGCAGATCGATTGCTAGGATATCGACGTTCAATTATTTTAGGCGGAACTTTAATGGGTCTGGGATATTTGTGTTTGGCTATTAGCGGAATGACTGCATTTTATTCTGCTATGGTATTGATTGTGCTCGGAAATGGTTTTTTCAAACCAAACATTACAACTATTCTCGGAAGTCTATATTCTGAAGGCAAGTACAAACCTTTAAAAGATAGTGGATTCAATATCTTCTACATGGGCATTAATCTTGGGGCATTCATTTGTAATTTCTTTGCTGCATTTTTAAGAAACACCTATGGATGGTCAGAAGCTTTTGCTGCAGCAGGTGTTGGAATGTTTATCGGCGTTGCTATTTTCATGCTTGGCAATAAACATTATGCACATGTTGATGTTATCAAACCAGCATCGAAAGAAGATACTCCAGTCATTAAAGTACTCTATCAAGTGTTACTTCCTGCCATTGCTATCGGGATTGCCGGCTGGTTGATTCCGGGAAATATTTGCGGAAGCGATAGCACTGATGCATTTCTTCTTGGGTCAATTCCTGTAGTTACATTCTATGCTTCACTTTATTTTAAAGCATCTGAAAAAGAAAAGAAACCACTTGGTGCATTGCTTTCAATATTTGCTGTCGTAGTCATTTTCTGGGCCGTCTTCAAACAGAATGGAACAGCGCTTACTACATGGGCACAATATTATACAAATCGTGAAACACCTAAGAGTATTGAAAAAGTAACGAATGCACTGAAGTTAAATGAAACTGTTGTTTACAAACAAGACACCACTTATTTACTTAATAATAAATTTCAGAAAATAAAAGACGAAGCCGGAAATCCTACAAGAGGGCTCGCTTATCCGGCCTATTTCAAAAACGATAATGTTTCTGAATTGCAAGAAGGGCAAGAAAAGAAATTGATCTCAACTGAATTATTTCAAAGTATAAATCCATTTTTTGTAGTCACATTAACTCCATTGGTCATTGCATTTTTCAGTTTTCTACGAAGCAGGAAAAAAGAACCTACGACGCCGGCAAAAATTTGTCTCGGATTATTTGTGAGCGGATTATCGACCTTGATAATGGTTGCAGCAGTTTATGCTTGTGACGATGGGATTATTAAATCGAGTTCCTGGTGGCTAATTTCATCCTATGGAATTGTCACAATTGGCGAATTATTTTTAAGTCCAATGGGACTGAGTTTAGTTTCCAAATTATCACCTCCACGAATCACAGCAATGATGATGGGTGGATGGAGTCTAGCAACATCACTTGGAAATAAATTGAGCGGAATACTTGCAAAGATGTGGGACACATACGATGACAAAGCGAATTATTTTTGGGTAAATTTTGTTTTGTTGATGATTGCAACTGCAATGCTCGGCTTGATGCTAAAAAGACTCAACAAAGTTTTCAAAGAGTACGGGGCTTAAAATTATTGTTCTTCGAGCTACATAAGTATTAAGTTTTATTTCTTGGAAGAAGTAATTGGTAATTCTACATGGAAAATAGTTTTATCGTTATTAGAAGTGAAATCTATTTTACCGCCATGCGCAGTAACAATATCAAAACTTAAGGAGAGGCCTAATCCGGTACCATCACCTGCAGGTTTAGTAGTATAGAAAGGCTGAAATATTTTTTCGCGAATTTCTGAATTCACTCCTACTCCATTATCCGTAACATAGAGATTGATCTTGTCATTCGCCATTTGTGTTTCGATCTTTATCTTGGCCGAATAATCAATTTTATTTTCAATACTCGATTCCAATCTTTCATGAGTAGAATAAAAAGAGTTATCGAGCAAATTCACAACCAATCGGAAGATATCATGTTTCACTAATTCAATCAAAGGAATCTTTTTTCCGAGATCCTTTTCTAATTCAAATTTGAATTCAGGCATTCTCGATTTGATAGAGTAAACTGCAACCTTTATAGCTTCCTCACAAATAGAATTGATATCGCCTTGTTCCATATGACGACGTTCATTTCTATGGTGCTTGAGCATACTCTTTAGAATAGCCTCTGCTCTTTTTCCGTGATGATTAATTTTTTCACTGATCTGAGAAAGATCTTTCAATGCTTCTTCATCATGTGTGAATTCTTTTGAATGCTTTAACTCTTCAATGAGCTCCATTGAAAGTTCAGAAAAATTTGTTACGAAGTTAAGAGGATTCTGAATTTCATGTGCTATATCTGAAATGAGTTCGCCTAGTGATGCAAGCTTAGCTTGGCGAATGATCATTACTTGAGAATGTCGTACTTCTTCCAAAGCATCTGAAAGCTCGTTGTTTCTTTTTTCTAATTCTTCTGTACGCGCTCTAACCAAATCTGTAAGTTCATTTTCACGTTTGCGATATTGGTTAAGCAAGACTTCATTTTGATTTCGTAGACGGTTGCTCAGTGTTGAGATCAAGTATTTGAAGATGTCAGGATAATTTTTCATGACATCATAAAAATCTTCGCGACTAAGTACACCCATTTGACAATTTGTCAAAGTAGAAACAGACATTGAACGCGGACTATTATCAATCAATGCCATTTCTCCAAAAACGGAACCCTCAACTAGCTCTGTTAAAGTTAGGTGCTGATCATGGACCTTCACTTTTCCGGAAAGAATGATGTACATTGAATTACCATCATCTCCTTTGTTGATCACCTCATAGTGATCTGCAAACTCTACAATTGTGAGTTTTTTACAAAGGGCTTCAACTACTTTTTTCGGCAAATTCTCGAAAAACGGAGAATGTACCAATGAATCCAATAGATTTTGTGGTGAAAGGAAAGCCATAGCGAATTAACCGAATAAAGGTGGTGAAAATTGGGGGAATAATCAAATTTTTAGGGTTGGTCAATGAGTTAACAGGTTGAAGTTTGCAGATTTACAGGTTTGTGGCCAGTACCTGAAACCTGTAACACTAAGAAATACGACTTCCCTTTAACCAAACTTCACCGAAGTCATCGTCAACGAGCCTCCAACTGTATTATCGTTAAAGAAAACTGTAGGTTCGTTTTTTTCTTGAAGAGCGAGTGTATAGATCAATGGATAATAATGATCAGGAGTTGGGATTGCAAGTTTAGCGGCGGTACCCATATTTTGCCAGTTGATCAAACTATCATGATCTCTATTTAGAATTTTCGTTTT
>JANOBV010000179.1:0-8337 GCA_031411835.1 Bacteroidota bacterium
TTGCACGCGCTGATTAGAAAAATAAGCAAGCTCTTCGGGAGTATGATGGTAAGGATTTACATTGTCACCGGAAACAAAGCTAAGCAACAGTATTACAGAAGTGATGACTGCGATAGCGATGAATATCTTCTTCATCTAATTGGCGTATAAATTTGTATGGGAATTTCTTTCTACAATAATAGGGAAAATGATTGGATTTTGAAAGGGGTATTGGCCTTAATTGAGGTGTTTGCGGTGTTTTTGACAGAAATCATGTTGATGTTTATCGCGGGTAACCTCAATTAAGTAAAGAACAAATTGCAGCAAAAATTGTAACTAAAACACTCATTGATTAAACAACTCTGCAAAAAAATTTAGAAAAGCGGCCACTTATTATTGCTTGATGAATTTGTGAATTGTTGTTCGTTGATTTGTTTTTAATTTCAAAAAATAAATTCCACTAATAAGCTGACCTATTTTAATTTTCAAAATTGACTTTGAAATTATAAATTCTTTTTGCAGATCAATAACTTGACCTAATCCATTTACTATTTCAAATGAAACTAGATCACCTTCGATGCCTATGATACTTAGGAAATCTTTTGCTGGATTTGGATATATAGAAATTGAATTTTTGAACGGTAAAATATTTTCAATACTATTTGTCAGGCTATCACATACAGATCCAGCCTCTGCTCCTAAAAAATAGTTTGGATGATTTGGCATTGTGAATGCGTTTGTTCCAGGTAACGTAATGCAATGCTGACAAAAATCACAAGCTATTCCAGCACTGTCAGGCGTATTTATTACGTGCAATAGACTTGAACTATTGGCACAGTTGATATAAATTTTACCATCAGGAGCTAAATGGGATAAATAAAAATTTGCCGTCAGTGGAGTGGCAGTTCCATCATATAATCCTATGGTTAATTTACTTGCTGCAACATTAGCTGATGATAAATCGAACTGATAAATATAATTCGTACTTGAAACATATAAAAAACGTCCACTCGGTGAAAACGCTACACCACCGGTTGGCATACTATCATTTATATTGATATGAATAAGATTGCTAAAGTCACCAGTGCACCTGTCAAAATCCCAAATATCAAGATCTCCGAATGGTTCATAGTGAGCAAACTTATTACCTTGCAATGAAAAAACGGCTTGACCAAAATATGTATTTCTATATGTTGTCAAATCTTGAATAATTGGACCTTGAAATCCGTATGGTGTAACCAGAAATTTAAACATTTTTCCACTGAAGAGTTTGTGGGAAACTAACCACCAATCTCTCCCGTTTGCATGCTTTGTTGCTGTTAATCTTCCTTCCACTAATGTATCATTTAAAAGAATGGTGTTCTTTTGCAAAACTCCTCCCAATGCACCATCTAAGGTCATATCAACAATTGAATAGTAGAGATAATAAGTTGCATAAGTCGCACCTGGGTCATCGGATGTTTCGTGAAATAAATAATACTTAGATGTCTCACCTGGAATCGGAATTACTAAATTTCCTTGAGGCAATGTTAGACCATAGTGTGCATGACTAGTTGTAAAAGTTCCTGGATTTAATTCTGAACCATTCAACATTGTATCATGTAGAGCATTGGCAATATAAACTCCATTTGAATAAAATAAGAGATTACCGGAAGTATCACAGATTACAGAATTTGTTTCAGAAAAACTCATTTGTGTTGGAGTAACAGTCACATCAAAATTTCCTGCATTAAAATCTACCGTCATTGTAGAGAATATACCGCTACAACAATCATAACCAAACATCCATTTATTGTTAATGCCTTGACCATTCAAGGCATTAACAATAAGGAGGAAAAATATAACAATTCTCATGCACTAAAGATATCAAGAATTCGGAATTGCTACAATCTATCTTATCATCTTTTTGGTTAGCCAATCTGAAATAATTTTGATTAATCTTTTTTTCAATTCAATTCAACACCTTCCTTTAACAGACAAAAGAAAATATTTAAGTTTAAATTTTTAAAATCTTCATTGATTGTGAACCCTGCTTAGTTTCGAATTTAAGTATATAAAGTCCGGAATTATATTTTGTGAGATCAATATTCATTGGTGATTTATCTATTATAAACTCAGAAATAAATTGACCCATTTCATTATACATTTTTATCGTTACAGGGAATTCTTCGAGAAGCGAAATATCAATATAATCTCGAGTTGGATTATTTGAAACTTGAATAGTCTTTATGTTGTTAATTCCTGAAACCTCATCATTCAAAAGAGTGTCACATACAGACCCAGCCAGAGCTGGTAATGAATAATTCGGATTATTAGGTAATCCAAAATAAACCCTTGTTCCGCCTAGGTAAAAACTATTTAATGTTAGGTCACAAGCAGTTCCCAAACTATCTGGAAAATTAATAACACTAAGATTTGTGTTTTGCGGATAAAATGCCGAATCAGGATAGGGATAGTTATAATTTGAACCATCCCACCAAGCTGAAGCCATGTACAATTTATTGTCTGGAGCTAATTTAATTTGACCAAAAAAAGTATTTGAAGAAGGTATAGTTGCGAGTAAAATCCGACTAGACCAGATGCTGGTGGAATTTAGATCTAATTGCCATAATAGATTTGGATTTGTATAAGTAGTTACATAAACGAATCGGCCACTTGGCGAAAAACAAGACCCGAAGAAAAGTGGCGGATTCTGAAAATTTATAATTTGGTTTGCATTTGAGAACAGACCACTGCAACGATCAAAATCATAAGTTTCAATCAAACCATTTCTGGTAGTTAATAACAGTTTTGATCCATCGGAATTAAAAGTTATGTTTGCCGCATTACCTAATTGCGGTGTACCAATTAATTGGTTAGTCTGTTCAATTGTGTCTTTGGTAATAAGGTAAACAAAAAAATTATTGAGATAATTTACATAATCATAATCCTTTGTGACCAACCACCAATCTACTCCATTACCATGTTTTACTACTGCCATTGCATCCCAAGCGAGATAAGATCCTACCTGACTATTTTTTGTAATTATTTTCCCTAACCCATTATTCATACTCATATCTACTTCAGAATAGTATAATCCAGGGGAATGAATAACGCCTAAGGAAAAAATATAGTAATGATAAGGAGTGTTTGGTTTAGGAACAATAACTAATTCGTTATACCATCCTTCTCCAGTAATGGTATCACCATTTTCCATTAATTGATGATTTCTGTTGAATACTAGAGTGCTAGGTCCGCCTATCGTAGCTCTTGTAAAACAATAAAAAAGCATATTCCCTGTTGAATCAGAGACGGATGAACAACTGCCTCTTGAATCTATTCCTGTTCTGATCGGGGTAGGTAATGTTCCGGTACCGAAGTCGATACCGGAACTATCACCGAAAACCCATAAACTATTTTTGTCTTGAGCTGAAACAAGACAGGTGTTAAACAAAACTAAAAAACAAGCTAATAATGTCCTCAAAATAACGCTTTCAATAGTGTGATACTATAAGTTTATCTGTTCCGATTAAATCATCTTTATCATATAAATCTACAATATAAATTCCTGAAACCCAAGATTACTATTATTTTTTTTCGGAATGAACTACGCGACTTATATCAACTGAGAGATACTCCTATTTTCTGTTTTTCTGATAAACGAGTAAATAAAACATAAAAAAAGATGAAGCATTGTTCTACATTTGCAATATGCCTGTTTTATCTGTCGAAGATTTCATTTCCAAAACCAACGACTCCCAATTTTTACTCATCGATACCAGAAGTGAAGCTGAATTTGAATATGCTCATTTTCCCGGTGCTGTAAATATTCCTTTGCTGAATAATGAACATAGAGTTCTTGTTGGTACATGTTACAAAAAAGAAGGTCGAGATGCAGCTGTCAGACTTGGATTTGAATTGGTCGGGCCGTTGTTTAGTTCGTTTGTAAAGAAAGTGGATGAGCTTGCAAAGAGTAAACAAGTATTGGTTTATTGTTGGCGTGGAGGTATGCGTTCGGGAATTATGTCGTGGGTATTGAATATGGCCGGCTATCATGTTGATACAATGAAAGGCGGCTACAAAGCTTTTCGTGGGTTTGTGCTTGATCAATTTGTTGTTCCAAGAAAACTGGCTGTCATCGGTGGACATACTGGTACAGGAAAAACAGATCTGTTGATGTTGATGAAAAATTCAGGTCGTCAAGTTATCGATCTTGAAGGTTTGGCTTGTCATCGCGGTTCTGCATTTGGATCACTTGGAATGAAAGAGCAACCGCGCAATGAACAATTTGAGAATGATCTTGCATTGCAACTTTATAAAATGATCGATGAAGAATTTATTTGGGTAGAAGCAGAGAGTAGATCGATCGGAAAAATAAAAATCCCGGATCAATTTTATTTTCAATTTGTCGCTGCGCCTTTGTTTGAGATCAATTTACCTTTGCAAGAAAGAGTGGAGCGCATCAAAAAAGATTATGCTCATTTTAGCAATGAAGAATTGTCTGTGTGCATGATTAAACTTCAAAAAAGACTCGGTGGATTAAAACTGAAAGAAGCATTAGCTGCTCTTGAAGAAAATCGAACTGACGATTGGATAATGATCTTACTCGAGTATTACGATAAAAATTATTCGCATAGTTTAGATAGTCGAACAACAAATACCCGATTTGAAATAGAAATGAAAAATAGAAATGATTTTGAAAATGTAATGAATAGAGTAACTGAAATTTCAAAAAACATACCGCTGTGAGCTCCGAAATAAAACTAACACAATTTTCCAAAGGCAGTGGATGCGGATGTAAAATAGCACCTGCAGTTCTTGAATCGATATTGAAACAAGTAAAAGTGCAATCCGGATTTTTAGATCTCATAGCAGGAAATGAAAACAATGAAGATGCTGCTGTCTGGAAATTGAATGATGAACAATATCTTTTATCGACGACCGATTTTTTTACGCCAATTGTTGATGATGCGTATTCATTCGGGAAAATTGCTGCCGCGAATGCACTAAGCGATATTTATGCGATGGGGGGAAAGCCGATTTTTGCTCTGGCAATACTTGGTTTTCCTGTCGACAAACTACCGGTCGAACTAGTCGGCGAAATTATGCGCGGTGCAAGCGACTTATGCGCCGAAGCAGGAATCCCAATTGCCGGTGGACACTCCATAGATATTCCTGAACCTGTTTTCGGTTTAGTTGTAAATGGACTTGTAAAGCCATCGTCGTTGAAAAAAAACAAAGGCGCAAAAGTTGGCGACAAATTATTTCTCACAAAAGCAATTGGAAGTGGAGTGATTGCTTCTGCATTAAAACGTGGAGCCGTTGATCCAAAACATTTAGAATCTGCAGTTGAAAGCATGTGCAAACTAAATAGTATAGGCGAAAAATTAGCACAACTCGAAGGCGTACATGCTATGACAGACGTCACCGGCTTCGGACTCGTCGGACATTTAATTGAAATGTGTGAAGCAAGTAATGTAAGTGCAACCTTGAACTACAAAAATCTGAAACTCCTTCCCGGAGTAGAAGAATACATGGCGAAATTCATTTTCCCAGATAACACGTATCGAAATTGGAATGCATATGAGAAAAAAGTTTCGGGAGTGAATGGCCCGGAGTTTATTCCGCTCTGCGATCCTCAGACGAGTGGCGGACTTTTAATTAGTGTTGGGAGTGAAAGTGTGAGTGTGGTGACCAAGGTTTTGGAAGAAAACGGACTTGCTAAATTTTTGGAACCTATTGGTGAAGTGAAAGCGAAAGGTGAAAAAGTAGTAGAAATAGACTAAATTAATTTATGAATAAAATATTTCAACTGATTCTACTGATTGTTGCTCTCATAATTTTGATTCTGACTTATTGTTATATCACAAGAGGAAAACCAATATCGTCAGTTAATCAAATAGATATCTGCAAACTTGAACGAAAACTGATTCTGCACTCAAATGTTTCTGCGCTTTATATTTACAAAGTAGAAGAAGAGATTAGAAAAGACACACTTCTCCTAAAAGTTTTGACAAAGACTGTTTCATTTGCTCAGCCCAATGAAACAAATCAGTATGAAATTATATTAAATCCGGCTATAAATATTGTTCAGGTCTTAGACTCTGCTTTTGAATCGGAGAAGATTGGAAAATGTTATGAATGATTTAGTCATTTAGCTGGAAAAATGATTTCTCTGTGCGCACGGTGGAGTGCGGATTTTGCTATACGCACCGCGGCTTGTGTAATTGCTTATCGTACCTTTGATCAAATTAAACCATTAAAGCGATCAATCCCCTTAAACCAAAAATATCCCTTATGAAACAATTAACTTTGAACCTTAAACTTTGAACAAATTATGACAACCCACCTCCAACAAATGTTGCAGCTCGTCGATGAATTTTTCTCCGTAAAAAACGACCCCTCACAACTAGACGTCACTCCAATTGTCATGGAACAGTTGAATGAATTGCATCCTTCAACATTGTCAGAGGAAGTTATTGGCGACGGACCGGTTTGCTGGATCTTATTGATTCCATCTACATTAAAAACCATGGAAGAATTTCTTTCCGGAAAAATTTCCGAATCGGATATTTTAAAACAGTCGATGGAAGAAAAGAAAACGTCCAGTAATTTTGAGGCCATTTATTTATCTTCAGCAATCGTTCTTCCTGAATTCAGAAAAAAGGGAATTGCGAAGAAGTTAACTCTTGAAGCAATCACATCCATGCGAAATGACTTTGATATTAAATTCTTGTATTCGTGGCCTTTCAGTGAGGAAGGAAAAAAGCTTTCGGCTTTGATTGGAGAGCTTATGTCGTTATCGGTGAAAATGAAGAATGAAGAATGAAAAAAGATTGCAGATTTCGGATTGTGCTTAAGTTAAGTCCCATTAACCTCTTAAACCTCTTAAACCAAAATTTTCCCTATGAAACGAGAAACTTTGAACTTTGAACCACTACTATCCGATAAAAATCAAACTCTGTAATTTAAGCTTTAAATTATAACTTAAATCAATTGTTCTCAGAATAAATTATTGTAAGCCCCCACACTTTCTTGACGCACATCTTTCTTAATCAAAGATAGAACAGTTATTGTGTGGGGAGTCAACGCGCTGCGCGAAATCATTTGAAAAGTTGATCAAGGTTGTGACTAATAATCGAAGTTTCAAATGATTTGGTGCGCGTTGTGCCCTTTTTTTGTTTCTTTTTTTGGGCAAACAAAAAAAGAAAAATTGAAATCTAAAACTAGCAGCTAGCATTTACTGCACTATGAAATTAGTTTTATCGGACAGTGATGACTTTGAACATTGAACTAATAACAAACCCCGTCCCTAATAGTAAGTTTCCTATCAGCCATATCCGCCAACTCATTATTATGAGTAACAATTACAAAAGTCTGATTCATCGATTTACGGAGATCGAAGAAAAGTTGATGTAAAGCTTTTGCAGATGCTGAATCTAAATTTCCACTCGGTTCATCGGCGAAAATAACTGCGGGTGAATTTACCAGAGCTCTTGCCACAGCAACACGCTGTTGTTCGCCGCCACTTAATTCCGAAGGACGATGTTCTTCGCGTTCTGCTAATCCTAGTTGGATCAAAAGTGCTTTCGCTTTTTTTGTTGCTTCGGGTTTTGACATACCACCGATCAAAGCCGGCATCATGACATTTTCTAAAGCAGTAAATTCCGGTAGGAGGTGATGGGCTTGAAAAACAAAACCGATTTTCTGATTTCTGAATTGAGCGATTTTTTTGTCGCGGAGTTGACTGACTTCAATTCCGTCTATTATCAAACTTCCTTGATCTGCATTGTCAAGTGTGCCGAGGATATGGAGTAATGTACTTTTTCCGGCACCTGAAGCGCCCACGATTGAAACGATCTCACCTCGCTTGATTTCCAAATCAATACCCTTAAGCACTTGAAGTGAATCGTATTTTTTGAAAAGGGCTTTGGCGTGGATCATAAGGCGACGAAGTTAGTTATTGGAGGTCAAAGGTCAAGGATATATAGTGGTTTTTGTATAGAATATGCAAGATCTTTAAGGTCAAAGGTCATGGGTCAAAGGTAATATGGCAATTATTTTCTTCGAAATTAATATGTGGAGTATCTATTATATTAATAATCATGTAATTGAACTAACAGGTGACCTTTGACTCTTTACCTTTGACCTAAAAAATAACCATTGATCCCAAAATGACCGTACACAATCACCTCAAGTAACCCCTCCCAAGAGATTTACCTCCAATGTGTTTGTATTAATATTTTTCGTTAATTGCAGGTAGATTAAATTACCATCAAATAATCACCACCAAAAAAAGTGTATCATGAATGAGCAAAAAGACTTGAAAAGTAATTTTTCGGCGCTCGAATTACGCATTCAAAAATTGATACATTTGCA
>JANOBV010000180.1:0-21231 GCA_031411835.1 Bacteroidota bacterium
AACAGGTGTTAGTCCATACACTTATTCTTGGACTCCAAACGTAGGAACGACAGCAACGATTTCAAACCTTGCCGCTGGAACATATACAGCAACAATTACGGATGCAAATGGGTGTAGAACAACTGCCTCTACAACACTTACGCAACCTACACTTGTGACAGGTGTTATCAATTCAACCCAACCGGCTTGCGGATCAAACAATGGTTCGGCAACTGTAGCGCCATCAGGTGGAACAGGGCCATATACATATTCTTGGGCACCTTCTGGTGGAACAGGTGCAACTGCGAGTAATTTAGGCTCAGGAAATTTTGCAGTGACAATTACAGACAGTCGTGGCTGTACAGGAAGTGCGAACGTCAATCTTGCAGCACCTTCCTCTCCTATTGCCTACATTTCCGGAATCACAAATTCAAGTTGTCAAAGTCCAACAGGTAATATTACTGTGGCCTCAACAGGCGGAACAGGACCTTTTACTTATCTATGGTCTCCCTCAGGCGGAACCAATGCAACGGCGAATAACCTTCAACCCGGAAGTTATACTTGTGTTGTGACCGACGCTGCGGGATGTAGCTCATCAGCGACAGCTGCAATTGGAGCACCTGTAACAGTAATCGCTGCAATTTCCGCATCAACACCTGAAAGTTGTCCGGGAAGTTTGAACGGAACAGCCACTGCCAGCGGATCAAATGGAACACCTGGTTATACATATTCATGGTCTCCTTCAGGAGGTTCAGCTGCACTTGCAACTGGACTTGGTGCAGGTTCTTATTCCGTAACAGTTACAGATGCTGTAGGATGTACCTCTTCCGCATCAGTTACAATAAGTTCTTCGACTGCAATTAATGCATCTGTAAATTCAACACCCGTACTTTGTAATGGTAGCGCTTCAGGTTCCTTGACAGTTAATGCAACTGGAGGAACAGGAACACTAACATATTCATGGTCGCCCTCCGGAGGGACAAATGCAACAGCATCGAGTCTTACTGCGGGTACTTATACAGTTACAGTGACCGATGCGAATGGTTGTACACAAACAAGTTCATCAACATTAACTAATCCGACATTACTTACGAATAGCATTTCAGCTTTAGGTTCTATTTGCGGACAAAGTAGCGGTTCGGTAAATGTTATTCCTACAGGAGGAACAGCACCTTATACTTATTCATGGACTCCTGCAAATGCAAATTCAGGAACGATCAATAATCTTTCTACAGGACAATATTCAGTAACTATTACCGATGCAAATAATTGTACATCGACTGCAACAGTTTTTGTGGCAGATTTGCCGGGCCCTGTTGCAACTCTTTCTACACAATCAGATGTAAGCTGTAATGGAGGTGCTAATGGTAGTGCAACAGTTCAAGTAGCCGGCGGAAGTGCGCCACTCACCTACTCATGGTCACCTGCAGGCGGAAGCGCAGCAAGTGCTTCATCTTTATCAGCCGGAAGTTATTCCGTTACTGTAACCGATGCGAATGGTTGTACATCAACTACTCAAGTTACAATTGCTGAGCCAACAATTTTAAATACAACATTAACTACAGCAGTTGATCTAAGTTGTAATGGCGCAAACGATGGAAGTATTTCTGTTAATGCTGCCGGAGGAACGCCGACTTACACTTATGCATGGACTCCAGCATCAACAAATACAAATTCCATTTCCAATCTTGGAGCAGGAAGTTATTCAGTTCTTGTAACAGATGCCAATGGTTGTACGAGTACAATTGCTGCAACTATTGCAGAGCCAACTGCACTGATTGCAAGTACAAGTCCAACAGATGCATTGTGTAATGGTGGAAATTCCGGAAGTGCAAGTGCAAATGTTTCCGGCGGAACAGCAGGCTATACTTATCAATGGGCTCCTTCGGGCGGAAGTGCTGCAAATGCAACAAATCTTTCAGCAGGAAATTATACTGTTACAATTACTGATGCGAATGGTTGTACAACAACATCGAGTGCTACAATTGCAGAACCAACTTTATTAACTTCAGCAATTGTTGGATCAACAGATGCAAGTTGTTTTGGTGGAAATAATGGCTCTGCTTCCGTAAATGCAAATGGCGGAACCATAACATATTCTTACCAATGGAGTCCATCAGGTGGAACTGCTGCAAGCGCAACAAATCTTACTGCAGGAAATTACTCAGTCGTTACTACTGATGCTAATGGTTGTACTTCAAGTTCAACAATTACGATTAGTCAACCTACTCTACTTTCAGCAGCTACAAGTTCAACACCTGTCAATTGTAATGGAGGAACAGATGGATCTGTCAATGCAATTGTAAATGGTGGCACGAGTAATTATTCCTACAATTGGATGCCAGGAAATATTCTTACAGCAAATGCAACAGGACTTTCTTTCGGAAACTATACTGTTACAGTTACAGATGCAAATGGATGTACTACAAGTTCGACAATTGCCGTAACAGAACCAACAGTACTTAGTGCAGCAATTTCATCAACGCCGGCATTATGCTTCGGAAGTTCTTCTGGAACTACACAAGTAAATGCAAGTGGCGGAACAGCGGCTTATAGTTATTCATGGTTTCCTTCCGGCGGAACAACTGCAAGTGAAAGCGGATTAACAGCAGGAAATTATTCTGTCACTGTTACGGATGCTAACGGATGTACAACTGCTTCAGCCGTTGTCGTTAGTGAACCTGCAGCGATTTCTTTGAGTACAAGTTCTACTCCTGCTACATGCGGTGCGCTGACAGGAACTGCAAATGCAAATGTTAGTGGAGGTGCTGGCGGATATACTTATTCTTGGACACCAAGTGGCGGCATCACTGCTTCAGTAACGAATCTAGCTGCAGGTGCCTACACAGTTACTGCAACAGATGTGAATGGATGTACTGCATCTTCAACTGCAAACGTTTCAAATATCGGTGGACCAACGATCAATGCATTTGCTACTGCGAATGTGAGTTGCTTTAATGGCAATGATGGAACTGCTAACTCAGCTGTCTCGAATGGTACAGGACCGTTTACATATTCATGGTCACCTTCAGGTGGAAATGCTGCAAGTGCTTCAAATCTTTCTGCAGGAAATTATTCTGTTTCTGTAACAGACGCCAATGGTTGTACCTCAGTAGCGAATTTTGCAATCACTGAACCAACGGTTCTTGCTGCTCAAGCAACATCAAATCCTGCATCTTGTTTTGGAAGTTCAACCGGTTCTGCTTCTGTTAACGTTGCAGGCGGTACATCAGGATATTCATATTCATGGTTACCAAGCGGATCTGTAATAAGCAATCCGAATGGATTAACTGCCGGACAATACACAGTAACAGTAACCGATGCAAATGGTTGTACGATCACTGCAACAACAGCAGTAGCTGAACCAACTGTTCTTAATGTAGTTGCTAATTCACAACCTACATTATGTTTTAATGGTAGTGATGGTAGTGCAATTGCAAATGTTTCCGGTGGAACTGCAGGCTATACATATTTATGGTTTCCAAGTGGTGTAAATTCAAGTACTGCTTCAAATCTAAGTGCAGGGAATTATTCAGTAACTGTTACTGATGCCAATGGTTGTACTTTCAGTGCTTCAACAATTGTGAATCAACCTGTCGCTATAAATCTAGCTACAACTTCTACTCCATCTACATGCGGTTCATCAAATGGTTCTGCTAATGTTATTCCTTCAGGTGGCGCTGCTCCTTTTACCTATAGCTGGACTCCAATTGGTGGTACTGCAGCAACTGCAACAAATATTCCTTCGGGCTCTTATACTGTTACAGTTAGTGATGCAAATGGATGTACAATGACTGCGAGTGAATCTGTCTCAAGTTTGGGTGGACCAACAATTACTGCATCATTAGTGAATGATGTTGGTTGTTTTGGTGGCACAAATGGATCTGCTACATCAAATGTAAGTTCCGGAACAGGTCCATACAATTATTCTTGGTCACCTTCAGGTGGAAATGCTGCAACAGCAACAAATTTAAGTGCTGGAGTATATTCTATTTCTATTACTGATGCGAATGGATGTAATTCTGTTGATAATGTCGTGATAAGTGAACCGGCTGCAATTGTTGCACAAGCAAGTTCACAACCTGCAGCTTGTTTTGGAATGGCGACAGGAAGTGCTAGCGTAGTTGTAGCAGGCGGATCAGCAGGCTATACATATTCATGGTCACCGGGAAATTCTACTGCTTCTAGTCCGAATGGATTGAGCGCAGGAAATTATTCAGTCGTTGTTACTGACGCAAACGGATGTACAACTTCAGCTGCTACAACTGTTAATCAGCCGACACAATTAAATATTAACATCACTCCTACTGCTGCTTTATGTAATGGAGCTGCAAATGGATCAGCGCAAGCAAATGTTAGTGGTGGAACTGCAGGATATTCTTATTCATGGTTCCCTTCAGGTGGCGGTGCTTCAAGTGCTCTGAATTTAATCGCAGGTGCATATACTGTTGAAGTGACAGATGCAAATGGTTGTACTTCTTCTTCTACTACAAACGTTGCACAACCTGCAGCGATGAATCTTGCGACATCTTCCACTCCTGCAACATGTGGTTCAGCAAACGGAACTACGAATGTTGTTGCATCAGGTGGAGCTTCCCCTTATACTTATGCATGGTCGCCAATTGGTGGAACTAATGCATCAGCAACAAATTTAACAGCGAACACTTATACAGTTGTTGTTACCGATGCAAACGGTTGTACAACTTCAACGAGTGAAAGTGTTTCAAACACAGGTGGACCAACGATTGCTACAAGTTTAGGTGCCAATGTTTCATGTAATGGATTGAATGATGGAAGTGCAAATGTTGCAGTTTCTGCCGGTACAGCGCCATTCAATTATCAGTGGTCACCGAGTGGTGGTAATGGACAAAATGCAACCAACCTTGCAGCAGGAAATTATTCGATCACAGTTACTGATGCGAATGGTTGTATTTCAAACGATAATATTTCAATTACAGAACCAACTGTATTACTCTCTCAGATCTCATCGACGGATGCTAATTGTGCAGGTGTTGGTGGATCAGCAACTGTAATTGCAGCCGGTGGAACAACACCATATACATATTCATGGATTGGAAGTGCTGCGACTACTGCAACAGCTTCTAGTTTGACGGGAGGAAATTATACTGCTACAGTTACTGATGGACATGGTTGTACAACAACTGCATCAACAACTGTGAATCAGCCCGGTGGAATTGTTACAGTTGCGAATGCAACTCCTGTATCATGTTTCGGCGGAAATAATGGTAGTGCATCAGTTGTTGCCAATGGCGGATCCGGTGCATTGTCTTATTCATGGTCACCAAGTGGAGGAAGTAATTCAACTGCTACAAATTTAACTGCAGGAAATTATTCTGTTACAGTTTCTGATGCCGGCGGATGTGTTTCAACTGCCGCTGTTGTAGTCACTCAACCATTAGCAATGAATCTTGTTACAAATGTTACTCCGTCAGCATGCGGTGCTGCAAATGGCGCAGCAGGAGTTGTAGCTGCCGGTGGAAATACTCCGTATCAATATAGCTGGTCACCATCGGGAGGAACGAATGCAAATGCAATCAATCTGAATGCCGGAAATTATATCGTAACAGTTACTGATGCAAATTCATGTTCATCAACTGCAAGTGCTCTTGTGATCAACACAGGCGGACCGACAGTATCGTTGAATGTATCAACGGATGCTAGTTGTTTTGGCGGAAGTACAGGAAGTGCTAGTGTTACAGCAAGCGGTGGAAACGGACCGTACACTTATTCATGGTCGCCATACGGAGGAACTGCTGCTGCTGCTGCGAATTTAGCTGCAGGAATTTATACAGTAAATACAGCTGATGCAAATGGTTGTCAGACTGCAATAAATATTACGATCAACGAACCAACTGCAATTACAATTCAGTCATCTACTACTCCATCTGCTTGTGGCAATCCAAATGGAACTGCAACAGCGCATGGTATTGGTGGAGTTGGAAATTACAGTTATTCATGGTTAGGATTTTCAACAACAGATTCAACACTTTCAAATGTAACTTCAGGAAATTATTCAGTTACAATTACAGATGGTAACGGATGTTCTACGTTTACTGCCGTAACCGTTGGAATCAGCAATGGCGCAAATGCAATTCTGCAATCTTCTACTGATGTTTCATGCGATGGCGAATCTGATGGAAGTGCTTTCGTTTCTGCAAGTGGTGGAACTGCTCCATATACTTATTCATGGTCACCGAATGGTGGAACCAATGCAAGTGCAAGCGGATTATCGGCAGGAAACTATGTAGTGACAGTTAGTGATGCGAACAATTGTTCAACTACTGTGAATGTCATTATCAATGATGGAGCAATTCTCGTTTTACAAACTGCATCGACTCCTGCTTCATGCAATGGCGGATTAGATGGAAGTGCAAGTGTTGTTGTAAATGGAGGAAGTTCTCCGTATTCATATCAGTGGACAGGTTCATCAAGTACAAATTCAACAGCAAGCAATTTAGGAATTGGAAATTATACAGTGACAGTTACTGATGCTAATGGTTGTGCTGAAGCAGATGTTGCTACAGTAAATTCTGCAACAGCAATTGCATTGAATCCGGTTTCATCAGATCTAAATTGTAATGGCGACCAAAGCGGAAGCGCTTCTGTGAGTCCGGTTGGTGGTACTCCTCCATATTCATATCAGTGGACAGGAAATGTTTCAACAACAAATTCAGCGACTAATTTATCAGGCGGACTATATACATTGATCGTAACAGATGTAAATGGTTGCGCATCGATTGAGAATTTCAACATCGTTGAGCCGGCTGCAATGGCATTGACTGTTTCACCGGCAATTACAGTTTGTATCGGACAAAACACAACATTGAATGCAAATGTTTCAGGCGGAAGTCAACCGTATTCATATCAATGGTCGAACGGATTGAGTACTGATTCGATTTCTGTAACACCAAGTGCAAGCACGACTTACACGGTTACTGTGAATGATGCTAATGGTTGTTTAGCAGGAACACAAAGTATTTCTGTTTCATTGAATCCGCCGTTGAGTATTAATGCAAGTGGTCCAGCCGGAATTTGTGGTGGTGAGCAAGTGAACTTAAGTTCATTGGCAACAGGCGGAAATGGAAATTATACTTATTCATGGAACAATGGATTATTCAGCACAGCAAATGCAATAGACAATCCAACGTCAGATATTACTTACACGGTTGTTGTCACTGACGATTGCGGAACTCCATCTGCAACTGCTCAAGTTAATGTGATCGTTAGTCCTGATCCGGTAGTAGACTTTGGTCCGGGAAATTTGAGAGGTTGTACTCCACTCACCGTAAATTTCGATGACCGCTCCACTACACTTGCAGGTTCAACTTACACGTGGACGTTTGGTGATTCAAATAATTCATCGATACAAAATCCTGAGCACACGTATACTGTTGCCGGAAGTTATGATGTCACACTTTTAGTAACGAACTCTTATGGATGTTCAAGTGAAATGGTAATACCGAATTTGGTCAACGTATATGATTCACCAATTGCATCATTCGTTTCGCAACCGACAGAAGTAACTAATCTTGATCCGAATGTTAGTTTCACAAATACAACCATTGGTGCAGACTACTACATTTGGGATTTCGGTGACGGGTCATCAACTGTAAACGACATGAATCCAAATCATGCTTATTCAGACACCGGTACATTCATGATCACATTGATCACAATTAACAATGCCGGTTGTATTGATACAGTAAGAGGCTTTGTAGAAGTTGGTGATGCCTTCGCTATCTACATTCCAAATGCATTCACTCCAAACTTTGATGAAGTGAATGATGGCTTCAATGCTTCAGGAATTGGCTGGGCTGATTTCAATCTATACATCCTGGATCGGTGGGGCTTAAATCTCTATCATTCCACCGACCGCGAAAAACCGTGGGATGGAACTTATTTAGGCGAAGCTTGTCAGTCGGATACTTACATTTATAAGATACAGGTTCATGACACCAAGGGGAAATTGCATTCGTTTTTGGGGCATGTGTCGTTGGTGAGGTAAATTGTAAATTGTAAGCGTCAGACTATTCCATTTCCCAATCTTCATTCATCTCATTTAAGTATTTATCTTTCGTACAACAAAAGATAATTCAGAATCCACTTTCGCTGAGTGTGGGTACTATGGGTTGTCAAATGAGAATTCAGACTATCTTACACTTTCTGCCTTTCAAAATTACAGTGCTACCACTGGATTTTGAGAACGCTATTAGCATGAAGAAGTTTTGTATTGATTTACATATATTTTATTAAATTCACATTGCCCAATAATAAATTCAAATAAATATGAAAGTTTTCTTGAGTCAAATCACAATATTAATTCTGCTATTTTCAACTGAAAAAACATACAGTCAGAATTGGAACTGGTTATTAACAGGAGGTTCTAGTCAATCTGAAATGGCAAAGTGTCTAACCTATGATTCGAATCATAATTTATGTGTTGTTGGAACATTTACTGATTCAGTTTTTTCCGGTCCTAATATTTTGTACAGTCACGGTGGAGTCGATATTTTTATAGCCAAATTAGATTCGAGTGGAAATTTACTCTGGTCGCGAAGTGGTGGTGGATTAGGTAATGATGGTGATTATAATATGGGAGTTGCTTTTGACAATTCAGAGAACATTCACATCGCATGTAGAACAACCGGTGATGTAATATTTGAACAAGATACATTATTAGGAGACTTTGATAATATGACCCTTCTAAAATATGACTCAAATGGAAATCTCATCTTTGATCGTTTATATGGCGGATTTAGTTATGACGCAGCCAGTGATATCGATATAGATTCTCAGGGAAATATTTATGTAACAGGGGGCTTTCATACCACACTTAATTTTGGCTCAGTAATACTTTCAGGTCTTGGTTATGGAGATATTTATCTCGCAAAATTTGATTCCCAGGGAAGTATTATTTGGGCACGTCAAGCAGGAGGAACTTCATATGACAATTCAGGCGGTGTTGCAGCAGATAAATTCGGCAACGTTTTTATTACTGGTTATTATAGTGGAAATAGTATGTTTGATTCAATTTTCGTAACAAGCGACGGCAGTGCCGAAGCCTTCATAGCGAAATATGACTCGTCCGGAATTATACAATGGGTCAAAACTATAAATGGAGTTGGGACATTTGAAAGCGGAAACAGAATTGATGATGATGAATTTGGAAACATATATGCAGTTTGTCAATTCCAAGATACAGTTACTGTAGGATCAAACATATTAGTAAGTCACGGTATGAATGATATATGCTTTGCAAAATTAGATCCGAATGGTAATTATATTTGGTTAAAACATTTTGGCGGAACCGGAGACGATTTTGGTTATGACATAAGAGTTGTAGGACAAGGAGACCACTTTCTGACCGGCAGTTTTTCAGGCACCTGTTATTTTGATTCTGATACCTTAATTAGCAATGGTGGTTCAGACATTTTCGTACTTCTCTTGAACAGCAATGGTAATATTCAGTGGTCTAAACAAACAGGTGGCACAGGTGATGATATTGGCTGGGGAATCGATGCCGAAAATACAAATAGATGCTTTGTATCCGGCAGTTTTTCTAATAGTGTTAGCTTTGATTCAATTTCATGCCTTTCAATCGGAAATACAGATTTATTTGTAGGGGAAATAAATGGTACTTCAACCGGCGTAACTTCGTTGAATATTAGTAGTGGTTTTAATGTTTACCCAAACCCTATTCGGGCCGGTGGGTCTATTACAATATACTCGAAGCAAAATAAGCTAGAGGGCACCTGTTATATTTATGATGCAATAGGTAATCTGGTAATAAGTAAAGAAATAGAAATCTTTGATACTCATAAAATAATTAAACTACCTTCTAATTTAACGGTTGGAATTTATTATATCCGGCTTTTCATAGCTAATGAAAATAATACAGGTACACGATTTCTTGTTGTTGAATAAAATTAACCCCGATCAGCAGAATATTCAATCAATTTATGAATGCAAATTAAATTTACTCTCGCCAAATACTATCGTTGAAAATTGCAAACTGTACGACCATAGGCGATTTTAATTCCGCCTACACACAGATTTCACACAATTTATTTTTCAATATTTTGATTTATGCAAATCAACGATTTCGTTGAAACTATCATTTGACAAACTACGTGTCGGCGAATTTGAAAATTCCGCCGAGCGCGGGTTCGCTGAGCATTTCCCACGAAGCTAGGCGGAATTTTTAATTCCGCCTACACACAGATTTCACACAATTTATTTTTTAATATTTTGATTTATGCGAATCAACGATTTCGTTGAAACTATCATTTGACAAACTACGTGTCGGCGGAATTTGAAAATTCCGCCGAGCGCGGGTACGCTGAGCATTTCCCACGAAGCTTGGCGGAATTTTTAATTCCGCCAACACAGATTTTGCACGATTTATTTTTTAGTATTTTGATTTATTCGAATCAACGATTTCGTTGAAACTATCATTTGACAAATTACATGTCGGCGAATTTGAAAATTCCGCCGAGCGCGGGTTCGCTGAGCATTTCCCACGACGCTAGGCGGAATTTTTAATTCCGCCTACACACAGATTTCGCACAATTTATTTTTTAATATTTAGGTTTATGCGAGTCAACTATTTCGTTTGAACTATCAATTGACAAACTACGTGTCGGCGGAATTTGAAAATTCCGCCGAGCGCGGGTTCGCTGAGCATTTCCCACGAAGCTAGGCGGAATTTTTAATTCCGCCTACACATAGATTTCACACAATTTATTTTTTAATATTTAGGTTTATGCGAGTCAACTTTTTCGTTTGAACTATCAATTGACAAACTACATGTCGGCGAATTTGAAAATTCCGCCGAGCGCGGGTTCGCTGAGCATTTCCCACGAAGCTAGGCGAATGTTGAGAGGAAATTAGCGACACACTTTCAAGTTAGTAACTGATCAAGAATGAAAGTTGCTACTTTGAATCTTCTTTCAGTGGAATTTTAATAGTATATCCTTCGTCGAAACCTTTAAACGGGCTTCCCTGAAGTTCATGAGAGACAACTATAAGCTCGTCGGTTTTAATTTGTACAGTGAGGTAATGAAAATGCGGATGATATTCTGTATTCACATTCTCGATTTTCTTCGAAGATGTGTCCATTGGGTGATTCAGACCTCCTCCTCCACCTATAATAATAAAATCTTTATCTTTTTTTCTGAAATATTCAAATGCATGTGAATGACCGGTGATAAAGAGTTTAGACTTTTTTGAAGCAAGATAAGGTTCGACAAAATATTTTTGTACAGGCTCAGATGATTTTACCAGTTTACTATTAGTGTACGGTGGATGATGGCAACCAAATATTATTGCTCGTATAGCACCACTGCTGTCGAGATCAACAAGTGTATCCTTTAGCCAGGATTCTTGTTTAGTTATTTCTTCCCTACTCATACTGGAGAAATTACTGTTAAGCAATATAATTGCAATTGAATCAACAATTTCAACATAGCCGGTTCGTCTGTGATCAGGAAAGCGGATCTGAAATTTCTTTTCACCTGCAGCAGGTCGTTGCATTAATTCATGATTGCCCAATACAGCATAAACAGGAGTACCGTTTCCTCTTACTTTATAAAGGTATTCATCGACCGTACTCCACTTGCTTTCACTATAACCCAGCGATACAACATCGCCAAGTATGAAAAGTGCATTGGGTTTGGTATTAACAATATCGTTAAAAACAAGTTCTGTTGCTTTTGTATTACTATCTGATCTGAGAAAAACTTTCTCAATCCACATTGGCGATTGTGTATCGCTTACAAAAGCAATTGTATTTGTATTCTCGGGAATTTCTTTTTCCTGGGCATTCATATTTTCATAGCATAAAAGCATATAAACTAATATCCATAAAACTGATTTTGTCTTTACCATTTATGAAGTGTATAGCGGTATGATAGCTCAACTGCCATAGCCGCTTGTTCTGATTCAGAAGCATTAAGCCATTTTACCATCACACCTGCAGCGGTTCTATTCCGGATATAAAAAAAATACGTGCCACCCGCAGTCCATCCGAGGCTTGTTGAATGTGAAATTACCTTTCCCAAATACTGCAATTTAGTTGTCTGCAAGTATGAACCCGCACCGGCCATGATATGTAATCTTCTGAAGAGAGGCATAGAAAACTCCAGCAGTATTGGAATACAATCGATTTGCAGTTCACCATTTTCATGCTGACCTTTGAAAGTATATGAGTACATCCGGAAGTATCCGCTTTCTAAAGAAATTGCCAGACGATGATCAGTTTGCCAACTGATCTTTCCAGTAAAAATGGGTTGAAACTTGTATACTTTGGACTCAAGGTGCAAAGGAACTGACGGCGCTGTGGAATAATAGGAAGTACCCGCAGCAAGTTCTACGTGCAACGCAAAATTGTCTTTCTTCAAGCTGTCACTTACAGGGAATAGATCCCCTGCTTTAGCGCAAGATAAAATCAAGAAGCAACCAATGGTCAAAACTGACTTTTTATCTTGACGAATAAAAGAAGTAAGCCACTGTACAAGAGTAATTTGACAGGATGCCATCATATAAATTTTCTGAAATGTATTGGTCAATAAAATCAGGTTGATCCATTGTCCAGGCAATGACTTTTTTATTCTGTGTATGTAATGTTTCAATTTCATTACGCTTAATACCAAGAGCCCATGGCGCTCCCCAATAAATAGAATTCACATTTTGAATTTCATCGTATCTTTCATTAATACTCACAACTGAAGTATAATTAGCGAGGTTCATAAAATTCTGCTGAACCTGATCATCCGGTATACCAAATACTATGGTAAGGTCACGATTTAGTTGTTGGGCTTTTAAAGAATATTCATCTTGTATATCTTTAATAATCTGCAAATTTCCATAGTATTTTATATCCAACCAGACGAATCTTAACTTTGTTTGATACAGTACAGCATCCAGTATTTCTCGTAATGTAGGTATTGTCTGTCCATCAGTGAGCCTTACCAGATCACGCAATTGATCGAATGAATAATTGGAAATATTTCCCATCATACCGTTTAGTTGAATCAATCTGTCGTTTAATGTTTCATCATGATAAACAATTGGGACATTGTCAGATGTTAATCGCACATCCAATTCAACTCCTGTAGCTCCTAACTTTGGGGCAAGCACAACCATCTTCACCGAATTCTCTGCAGCAGGTAACAGATCTGATGTTCTGCCACCACAACGATGGGCCATTATTATAAAAGCAGAATCGTTGCGCATAGGATAATTAAATGAGAATTTTATAGAATCAAATTCGGTAGGATTTGAACCATAATTACCATTTATAACAATACTGTCTTTACCAATAGATGAATTATTTTCATCAATCAATCTAGCGCCATCCTCAAAAGCTATTTTCAGTCTTATCAATCCTGTTTCAGTGTTGGACATTTTTCGATAATATCCATTCAGTAAAATCACCGAATCTGTTTGTCTGCCGCTAGAAATAAAATACGTCTGATCTTTAGCAAAAAATCCGGATAGAGAAAAAACCGAATCGCCGTCTTCGAAAGTTGTAACCCATTTTAAAACTACACTACCTCCAAAATATTCTGATCCATATGTTAGTTCATAAACACCCTGAAGCTTTTGCCCTTTTTCTCCGGGTAAAGGTGAGGTACCCGGCGCATTAAATAATTCCCAGGCCTGATCAGGTACCGGTGCCTCAAATTTCTTTTCACAGGAAAGGAGAGTAATAAATAATATAAAAATTATTTTTTTTTTCATAGAATAATTAATGCAATTACTTCCGGATAAAATATATGATGTTCAAAAGCTGTGCGTAAAGCCCATGTCTGCCAATAAAAATCGCAATACATAGCTCGAAATCCTAATACAATTGAATTCGATTTGATAAATGGTTGTTCGAGATAAAAGGTAATCGCCTCCCCACTAATAAATTTTTTGTCCAGTCGACTGGAGATAGTGCCTGCTATATCATGTTGAGAAAGATTAAGAATCAGTTCAGGTTTTAAGGTCAGATAAAGATTTTCTTTTATAACCATACCAAATTTAATGGAAGGGTAACACATAAATCCATAACCTTTGGAATTGAATGCAGCACTTTTAATAAATCCAAACCATCCCGAAAAACCAAGTTGAGCAGCAAATCCATAATTCTTTTCTGCAACAAAGTTGTGTCCGATTTCAGCAATAAGTTCATTTTGTAATAACTGGGAACGCAATCTTAAATTCAAATTATTTTTATCTGAAATATATTTCTGTTCGGTCAGATCGAATGCAGGAACTCTATTATGAAATTCTTCAGTTATAGCACGGGGCGTAGTCATGAATGATACACCAATCGCCTTTTGCCAGGTCATTCCCGGGTTTCCCGGATAATAAATAAATGAATGTTCAGGAAGCTGCCCTGAGCATGTGCTGTTAAGTGTTAAAATTAAAAAAAGAAAAATCTGTGGAATAAATTTCATTTTACATTATGCGAATTAAAGCTTTCTCCTGATCGACGGAATGTTCAACCGAATCATAAATGTAATTAAAATTTACTGCTCTTTCAAATTCAACTGTTGAAAATGGCAAACAGTACGATGAAAGGCGGAATGTTGAGCGGAAATTAGTGACACACTTTCAGGCTATTAACTTATCACGCGAAATACACGCTCGGCGGAATTTTTAATTCCGCCGACACTTAGTTTGTCAATAGATAGTTTCTATGAAATAGTTGCCTTACGAAAATTGAAAATGCTTCCAATTAATTTACAAAATCCGTATTTCGGCGGAATCAAAAGAAATCGCCTATCGTCGAACAGTTTGCAATTTTCAATTTTCAACAGTTGAATTTGACAGAGAGTAAATTTAATTTATATTAATAATTCAGGTAAAGATTCAGGCAAGTTGGTATTCTTAATTTCCGCTCAACATTTCCTAGCTTCTAATTATTTGCAATATTTATTTACCCATTCTGAGTTAATATAATCTCCTCGGATCTGCGCAACTAAATAATCCGAGCATGCGCCTGCCGAGTCTGGTATAGGCAAATGTAATTTTGCATAAGCCCTATTTGAATAATTTAAATAACTAAGGGTATCTAATGTAATTGCATCAGAAAAATTTTTAATAGCTACTTCATAATTTTCTTTAATAATATTACAAAAACCGATTTGCTGATAAAGTTTATATTTTCGATCATATTGAGACTCTAATAAAAAATTAAAACCATTTAATGCTTCATCAGTTTGCCCTATTTGCAACAAACAATACGATAAATCATATTTTGCTTTTAATAAAGTTGAATCCATTCCTAAAATTTCGTTTAATCTAACAATAGCACTATCATAATTTTTATTATTTATAAAGCTTTCTACTTCAACATAAAGAACCTATACTTTACTTTTGTTCAATTCCTCACGGGATAGACAAGAACTTAAGAGAAAAGAAATGAAAGTTAAACTGAAATATACTTTTTTAGATATCATAAAAAGACCATCTATAAAATTTAATTTTTTGATCGTTTTCAAAATTAAAGGGATTTAACATGTTTCGGAAAACACATTAAACCCCTTAAACAATATAATCTCTTTAAACCTATGAAGAAAAATCAATTCCCCAACTCAGACATAAATTTGATTCGCATCAAACGTATATCCTCAAGCGTATAATCATTTTCACCCAAAACTTTCAATCCAACTTCTGCTGAATCAGTTTCAGCGGTTTTGAAGTAGTCGAATACTTCATGTTGGCGTTCTTCGTCGATGATTTCGTTGATGAAGTAATTGATGTCAATTCTTGTTCCTGAACCTACTATGCTTTCGATCTCTGTTAAGAGCTCTGCCATTTTTAATCCTTTGGCTTTGCACATGTCGTTGAGAGAAATTTTTCTATCGATGTTTTGGATAAGGTAAACTTTTAGAACGCTTTTATTGACGATCGATTTAACAACTAAATCCATCGGACGATCGATGTCGTTTTCTTCGACATACTTTTCGATCAGCTCTAAAAATGGCTTACCGAATTTTACTGCCTTCCCTGTTCCTACTCCGGTGATGTTCTTCATTTCATCCATTGTAATTGGATACTGAATGGCCATCTCTTCTAATGAAGGATCCTGGAATACTACGAACGGAGGAACATTTCTTTGCTTCGCAATTTTTTTACGAAGATCTTTTAGCGCTGCGAATAATTCCGGATCTGCTGCTGCTGTTCCGCCGCCACCCATTTCATCGTCATCGTCGCTTTCTGTATTCTCATAGTCGTTGTCTTCAACAACCATGATCTTGACAGGATTCTTTAAGAACTCTTTTCCTGAATCTGTAACTTTAAGTGTACCGTATGTTTCAATGTCTTTCGACAGAAATCCTGCTAAAATAGATTGACGAACGATTGCAGTCCAGAAGCGTTTGCTTTTTTCATCACCAACACCAAAAATTTCTAGTTCATCATGCTGATGAAGTTTGATTGCATTCTCTGCATTTCCAGTGATCAAATTCACAATGTGCTCCATTGCAAATTTTTCTTTCACAGCAAGAACTGCTTCGAGAACTGTCTCTACTTCTTCTTTACCGTCGAAATTTTTCTTCGGGTTATTACAGTTGTCGCATTCGCCACAATTATCTTGAGTATAAAATTCACCGAAATAACTTAGCAACACTCTTCTACGACAAACTGATGTTTCAGCATAACCAACTGTCTCTAACAAAAGTTGTTTGCCAACTTCTTGCTCAGCGACCGGTTTGCCTTTCATGAATTTCTCCAGCTTCTCAATGTCTTTGTAGCTGTAGAAAGTTACACAACGTCCTTCACGACCATCTCTTCCGGCACGACCGGTTTCCTGATAGTAGCCTTCCAAACTTTTCGGAATATCATGATGAATTACAAAACGAACATCGGGTTTATCGATTCCCATTCCGAAAGCGATCGTTGCGACGATGACATCGATATCTTCCATAAGGAATTTATCTTGTGTGTCGGCACGAACAGATGCTTCGAGTCCTGCGTGATAAGGAAGTGCACGAACACCATTCACTGCTAATGTAGAAGCAATCTCTTCGACCTTCTTTCTACTTAAACAATAAACGATACCCGATTTCCCTTGATGCTGTCGAATGAATTTAATGATCTCTTTTGCTACATCAACCTTGGGACGAACTTCATAATTCAAATTGGCACGATTGAACGATGCTTTGTAAACATCGGCATCCATCATTCCAAGATTTTTCTGAATGTCAAGTTGAACTTTTGGTGTTGCAGTCGCTGTCAATGCAATGATGGGAACTTTCCCAATCGCTTCAATGATCGGGCGCAGTCGACGATATTCCGGGCGGAAATCGTGACCCCATTCTGAGATACAATGTGCTTCGTCAATCGCAAAAAATGAAATGTTCACTCCGCGCAGGAATTCAACGTTCTCATCTTTCGTAAGTGACTCCGGAGCTACATAAAGTAATTTCGTCTTCCCTGATTTAAGATCTTTTTTTACTGTCGCTATTTCAGCTTTGTTTAGCGATGAATTTAAAAAGTGTGCAACACCTTCCTCGTTACTGAATCCACGCATTGCATCGACTTGATTTTTCATCAAGGCGATCAATGGAGATACAATAACTGCCGTCCCTTCCATAATAAGTGCAGGCAATTGATAACACATCGACTTGCCACCACCGGTGGGCATGATGACGAAGGTATCTTTGCCTGCTAATACTGATTGGATGATCGCTTCCTGCTCTCCCTTGAATTTGTCGAAGCCAAAGTACTTCTGCAAATAACTTTTCAAGGGTTTCTCTGCCACTAACATTATAAATATGTGATTTTTAAGGTAATATAATTAATAAAACTATTTATTTCCCGTGTTTATGGAATAAAAATAAATAATTTTGCCGAATAAGTAAGAGAAAACGTCAGAAATTGCAAAAAAGTTTATTCTATTGAAAAATTCAACACATATTAAGAAGCTGGCGATGAACACTCTGGACATAGAAGCAGAGTCAATTAGTCACCTCAAAAAATTTATTAACGACCAATTTGTCGAAACAGTACAGTTTCTCACGTCGATCAAGGGTAGGATAGTCGTAACTGGAATTGGAAAGAGCGCAATCATTGCTCAGAAGATGGTAGCGACATTCAACTCTACAGGCTCCCCTTCTATCTTCATGCATGCTGCAGATGCCATTCATGGTGATTTGGGAATCATCCAAAAGAACGATGCAATCATTTGTATCTCTAAGTCCGGCGATACACCTGAGATCAAGGTGTTGATTCCATTGCTTAGAAATTGGGGAAACAAATTGATAGCTATTGTTGGCAATACTGATTCTTACTTAGGAAAGAATTGCGATCTCGTATTGAACACATTTGTTGCGAAAGAAGCGTGTCCAAATAACCTTGCACCGACCAGTAGTTCAGCGGCACAATTAGCAATGGGCGATGCACTTGCTGTTTGCATGCTCGACGGTAAAGGATTTTCGAGTAAAGACTTTGCAAAGTATCATCCGGGCGGAGCATTAGGAAAAAAACTTTATCTGAAAGTAAAAGATATTTATCCAAACAATGCAGCACCGAAGATTGACATCAATGAAGACATTCGTAAAGTGATCGTAGAAATTTCTTCGAATCGATTAGGAGCTGTCGCAGTGATTGATAAAAATAAATTAGTCGGAATAATTACCGATGGTGACATCAGACGAATGCTTCTCGACAACAAAGAGATCACAGGCATTACAGCGAAGATGATCATGAATAAAAAACCGAAAGTTACAGGCAAAGATGAAATGGCTGTCGATGCATTGCATACAATGAAGCAATTCAACATTTCGCAGTTGATTGTTGCTGAAAAGGGGAAATATTTGGGAATGATTCATTTGCATGATTTGATCCGCGAAGGAATCCTTTGAGAACGAATAGTGAATAGTGAATAGTGATAATTAAAAATGAAAAGTGAAGAATGAATTTCGGAATTCAGATTTCGGATTTTGCTACTGACCAATTACTACTTACCACTTACATAAAAAAGAATACCTTTACCGCCCGCATGGCTCTATTTTCTTCTTCTAAAAATCAAAACGGCGAGATGTCGTTTCTTGGACATCTTGAAGCATTGAGGTGGCATATCTTTCGTTCGGCAGTTGTTGTGATGACATTAGCCATTGTACTTTTCTTCTTCAAAGAATTTCTGTTTGATAGCGTTTTACTTGCGCCGAAGAATGCTGACTTTATTACCTACAGAGCATTGTGTTCATTATCCCATCGTGTTGGATTGGGAGAAGATCTTTGTATAACAGTACTTCCGTTTACATTAATAAGTACCGAACTATCTGCTCAATTCACAACTCATATGTGGGTTGCATTCATTGCAGGATTTGTAGTTGCATTTCCCTATATCATTTGGGAATTATGGCGATTCATCAAGCCGGCATTAAACACGAAGGAGAAAAAATATGCGAGAGGACTTGTATTTTATACTTCGTTCTTATTCTTAAGTGGAGTTCTTTTCGGATATTATGTGATCACACCAATGACTGTCAATTTCCTTGGCGGGTATCAGGTCAGTGCTCAAGTAAGCAATACAATTACTTTGGATTCTTTTATTTCAACAGTTACGACAATGACGTTGATCTCAGGAATCGTATTTGAACTTCCGATACTTGTTTACTTCTTGACAAAGATCGGCATACTGACTTCGAAATTTATGCGTACTTATAGAAGACATGCTGTTGTTGTTATTTTAATTGTCGCTGCTGTGATTACACCAACATCGGACGCAACAACTTTGATCATGGTTGCTCTTCCACTCTATTTCTTATACGAAATAAGTATCTTCGTAAGTGCATATGTTAACCGCGGCAAAAAAATTTCTGCCGAATAATCTTTCTTCAAATGGAAAATCAAGTACAAGAATTCAACGACTACCGGGCCAAGATGAATGAGAGAATATTATCACAAGATAATCTCGTTCTAAAAAGACTTTTCAATCTGGATACAAACACCTATGCAGATGGGGCTTTGAATGTAAAAACAAAAGAGATGCTCGGATTAGTAGCTTCCATGGTTTTGCGTTGCGATGATTGCATTAAATATCATCTTGGAAAATGTAAAGACGAAGGAGTTACAACTGCAGAAGTTTTCGAAGTGTTTGCTATTGCGAATATTGTTGGCGGGACGATTGTTATTCCGCATCTACGCAGAGCTGTAGAATATTGGGAAGCTTTATAACGAATGAATAGTGAATTAGTGAATAGTGAATAGTGAATAACGAATAGTTAGAAACGAGTAGCAATTTAGGATGCTTTGCTAATTACTACTCACCACTTACTACTTACCAAAATATTATGAAGCTAAGAGCCGAACAACTGGTAAAAAAATACAAACAACGCACAGTTGTGAACGATGTATCTATTGAGGTTTCTCAGGGGGAAATTGTTGGATTGTTAGGGCCGAATGGCGCGGGGAAAACAACGTCGTTTTATATGATCGTTGGATTGATCAAGCCGAATGAAGGTGAGATCTATTTAGAGAATGAAAAAATTACTGATCTGCCAATGTATAAACGTGCGCAGCGAGGGATTGGATATTTAGCTCAGGAAGCAAGTGTGTTCAGAAAGCTAAGTGTAGAAGATAATATCAAAGCAGTTCTGGAACTCACTGACCTTAGCAAAGAAGCGCAATCAAAAAAACTGGAATCATTACTTGATGAATTTGGTCTACAAAAAATTCGCGCTAGTCGTGGTGATCTTTTATCGGGTGGAGAAAGAAGAAGAACCGAAATCGCCCGTGCCTTAGCAGTTGATCCGAAATTTATTTTACTTGACGAACCTTTTGCTGGTGTTGACCCAATTGCCGTTGAAGATATCCAAGCAATCGTAGCACATTTGAAAGAAAGAAATATTGGTGTATTAATTACCGATCACAACGTTCACGAAACACTAACAATCGTTGATCGTGCTTACCTCCTTTTCGAAGGAAAAATTCTAAAAGCAGGAACTGCAGAAGAGCTTGCGAATGATGAGCAAGTGAGGAAGGTTTATTTGGGGCAGAATTTTGAACTTCGGAAGCCGTGAATGTTAGGTGGTAAGTAGTGATTGGTAAGTGGTAAGTAGCAGTGCTTTTTTTATTGGAACAGTATTACAAGGAATATCTTTTATTTCTTGTTGCCTTATACCAAAAAGTAAGTGTTGCTTCTCACCACTCACAAATTACTACTTACTAATTCATTAATTTCTAGTAACCCAATTCCCAAAAGTATGTATTGCTACTTACCACTTACCAATC
>JANOBV010000181.1:0-7005 GCA_031411835.1 Bacteroidota bacterium
GCGACATACTCGAAATAAAAGTGATCAGTAGTAGTGAAGTAAATTGACTATAAAGAATAGCGGCCAAAACGATTGCTACTCCAATAAATCCTGTAATGAATCTTTGTGTTAAGTTGCTCACAGCTGATTTTGTTCGATAATAATTTTGGCTAATATAGCATCTTCTTTCTTTGTATACACCTCAATTTCACCAAGCATCGTATAACTGGAATCTCTTTTGTCAAGTTTAACAGCTTCAATGTCTTGATCTTTCAGAACTTCAATAACGATCTCGATCCGATGTGGTAGAGTAGATGTGTAAACTAAGTCCCAGTCGTTCATAGGCTGTTATTTAGCATCATCGATCACGAAAACAAAAATATCGCGTGGTCCGTGAGCGGGAGTAACTAATGTTTTTTCAATATCAGCGGTACGACTCGGTCCATTTAATGAAGCGATCATAGAAGGCAATTGATCGTTGTATTTTGATTTGATAAGTGTAAGTGCATCTTTCAACTCAAGCACAAGTTGTGAAGTATATGCCATTACGATATGAATCGTTGGGACAACAAAAAGTTTTCTTCCGCTACCTTGTTTGCTTGAAACCATAACGGTTCCAAGTCTTGCAACTAATGCTTCACAAGAAGTAATGGCAACCATTCCTTCGGGAAATTTTTTATCTTCTTTAATATATGGAAACTCGATTTGATCCATAAAGTCAGTGATCTTTTTTTCCTGACAATAAAATTGCTTCCATTTATTCTCTTGAGCAAGCATGATCACATTTTCCAAAAACTCCATTTCGTTTTCACAAAAAACAAATTGTCCGCCAACCTTTGTGAATGCATTCGCGAATTTTTCTTCCAAACTTACATCTTCATTCGCATATAAATTTTTCTCCCAATCGATATTTGGAAATCGAGAGGTTGTTTTATGTATAAGCGCTTGACGAATCTTTTTTAGAGTCTTTTCGCGAGAGGTGGAGTCTTGCATTTTTTTTTGGTAAGTAGTAAGTAGTAAGTAGTAAGTGGTGAGTAGTGAGTAGCACTGGTTACTTACGGCAATTGTTTTCTCTTAGTTCAAGGGTTTTGGTTTGAGTAATCGAGCATTGCTACTTACCACTCACTACTCACTACTCACTACTCACTACTCACTACTCACCACTTACTTTATCGTCGTGCGGAATAGTAACGATCGTCGGAATAGTTTCATTCGCAGCTTCAGCTGCAGCTGAACCTCCGAAGTGTGCCATTTCGCTTTTATCTTCCCATTTTCTTTTTCCGAAAATTGCCTCAAGATCTTCTTTGAACAATACTTCTTTCTCAAGAAGATGTCCGGCAAGCTGATGAAGTTTTTCTTTATTTTCATTAAGTAGTGCTTTCGTACGTTCATACGCACCTTCGATCAATTTCTTTACTTCGTTGTCGATCAACTCAGCAGTTTTTTCGCTGTATGGTTTTCCGAAAGTATATTCTTGTTGTCCTGAAGAATCATAGAAGCTTACGTTTCCGATCTTATCGTTCAATCCATAGATCGTAACCATAGCATATGCTTGCTTTGTAATTTTTTCAAGATCACTCAATGCACCGGTCGAAATTTTCCCGAAAATAATTTCTTCAGCAGCTCTTCCGCCTAAAGCAGCGCAGATCTCATCCATGATTTGTTCAGTCGTAGTGATCTGACGTTCTTCAGGAAGGTACCATGCAGCGCCAAGAGAATTTCCGCGAGGAACAATCGTAACCTTGATAAGTGGATGCGCATATTCTAACAACCAAGATACAGCTGCGTGACCTGATTCGTGATATGCAATTACTTTTTTCTCATGTTGAGAAACGATCTTGTTTTTCTTTTCCAGTCCACCGATGATGCGATCAACAGCATCTAAGAAATCTTGTTTCTCAATCGATGTTTTATTTTTACGAGCAGCAATCAAGGCAGCTTCATTACAAACGTTTGCAATATCTGCACCTGAAAATCCCGGAGTTTGACGAGCAAGGAATTCAATGTCGAGTGCTATATCAATCTTCAATGGTTTCAAATGGACGTTGAAGATCTCTCTGCGACCGTTCAAATCAGGAAGCTCAACATAGATCTGTCTGTCGAAACGACCCGGACGTAACAATGCACGATCAAGGATGTCTGCACGATTCGTAGCAGCAACGATAATGACACCAGAATTACTTCCGAAGCCATCCATTTCTGTCAACAATTGATTCAATGTGCTTTCTCTTTCATCATTTGAAGAGAAAGAAGGTGATTTGCCACGAGCGCGACCAATAGCATCGATCTCGTCAATGAAAATGATACAAGGAGCTTTTTCTTTTGCCTGACGGAAAAGATCTCTCACACGCGATGCACCAACGCCGACGAACATTTCAACGAAATCAGAACCTGATAAGGAGAAGAAAGGAACTTGAGCTTCACCGGCCATTGCTTTTGCAAGGAGAGTTTTACCTGTTCCCGGAGGACCAACAAGTAATGCACCTCGAGGAATTTTTCCTCCAAGTGTTGTATATTTTTTCGGGTTCTTAAGGAAGTCGACGATTTCCATCACTTCCAATTTTGCTTCTTCTAATCCGGCTACATCATTGAACGTAACTTTTACTTGAAGATCTTTATCGAACAATTGTGCTTTTGATTTTCCGATGTTGAAGATCTGACTTCCGCCACCTCCGCCACCCATACGGCGCATAAGGAACATCCAGATGACAATCAAGAACACACCCGGAATAATCCAGTTGAGAAGGAATTCTAGATAGCCACCAGTTTCTTGATTGTATTCAATGCTTACTTTTTCACTTTCAGGAAAATCTTTTTGGATCTCATCAATTTTCTTTACGAAAAGATCGGTAGGTCCTGTGTTGATCCGATAATGCGGACCATCATTCACAACTTGAGGGAAACTTTTGTAGCGAAGGGCTGTGTATTTCTCTTTTGCTAATAAAGAATCTTTCTTAATGGTAATGTGTGCGACTTTGTCGACGATCTCAATTTTCTTTACATCATGCTGTTCAAGCATGTTCTTTTCAAAGTCATCGATACTCGTTTGTTTTTCTTCAGTTCCCCAATGTAAAAGTTGAGTAATGATTAGTACGACTATGATGATACCATAGATCCAATAGAAATTAAAATTAAATCGTGGTCCGCCCGGAAATTTTTTCCCCTGATTACCTTTCGTAGAATTTGGCTTGTTGTCACTATTTCGTTGTTCGCTCATTAGAATAAAAAGATTGGCATTAAATTGTCAAGAAGAGTGCCTTGAATGGCTTTCCCGACAAATAGTCATTGTTTAACAGTTTAATATATTAATTGTTGCTTGCTATTTGTTTTATTTCTGCATCAGCCCAAAGTCTTTCGATGCCATAATAGTCGCGTTTTTCTTTTTGGAAAATATGGACAACTACATTTAGATAGTCGAGTAGTACCCATTCAGAACTTCCCATTCCTTCTTTGTGAAAAGGATCTTCTCCGATTTTTTTACTTACGTATTCTTCTACGGATCTAGCAATAGCGTCAGTGTGTGGCTTTGAGTCGGCATGACAGACAATAAAGAAATCTGCAACGGAGTTTTTCAAGTTTCTTAAATCGATTGAAACGATCTCTTTTGCTTTCTTTTCCTGCATCCCTTCAATGATCAGATCACGCAGATTTTCTGCTTCATTGATCTTTCGGATTGTTTTTTTTACTACTTTTCGTGCAGGAGCCTTTGTCTTTTTAATCATTCAGGGTTATTGGTTATTATTGATAATGGTGACGCAAAAATAAGGAAAATATTGTACTCCTTTAAAGATACGTTGCTGATATAGTTTAGGGTAAAATTCATGAATAAAGAGTTAACAACCTTATTCACAGGTAGGCAGATTATTGATATTGAATGTGTGGAATCTACTAATTCCTATCTTTCAGAGCTATTGAAGACTCAATTAGTACCTGAAGGTAGTGTAGTTATGGCGTTTTCGCAATTATCAGGTAGAGGTCAGATGGGAGCTCGATGGAGCAGTGAAGACGGTAAAAACCTTCTGGTCAGCTTTGCTTTTTACCCAACTTTTGTAGTTCCAAGAAATCTTTTTTTACTCAATAAGACCTATGCTTTAGGTGTTTACGATTATGTGCGCTCTATTCTGGGCGACGATGTCAAGATAAAATGGCCGAATGATATTTACTGGAAAAGCAAAAAGCTTGGTGGCATATTGGTTGAAAATACGATTTCAACTTCAATTGTAACGAATAGTATTCTTGGTCTTGGATTAAATGTGAACCAACTTGAATTTCCTTCCGGTTTACCAAATCCTGTTTCGATAGGACAAATTATTACGGGTAATCACAATTTGAAGGCTATGTTGAATGGTTTAGCAAATTGTGTAGAGAGTAGATATCTTCAGTTGCGACGCGGCGAAAAGCAAACAATCGACGAAGATTATAAGAAAGCCTTATTCCGTTGTGAAGAATGGGCGTTTTACGAAGACAAAAAAGGCAAATTTCCAGGATGTATAAAAGGCGTCGATAACCAAGGATTACTCAAAGTAGAGGACGAAGATGGAGAAGTGAGACTTTTTGATTTGAAGGAATTGAAGTATCTTGGGTTATCGTGACTCTTTGGTAATTTCGGTGAGTAGTGATTAGTGAGTAGTGAGTAGCAATACTTTGTAATTGCAATTGCAAATCACTATTTAATATTACTTAAGAATAAAAAATAATTACTTGTAACTAATTTGAAATTAAGAAAGTGGTGCTACTCACTACTCACTACTCACTACTCACTACTTACCACTTACTAATCACTAAAGAGAAGCAAGTTTCCCAACCAACAAATTCAAAAAGTTAGTGAGCGGCTTCACGGCCATCATTTTCATCATCGGGTTTAAATCAGCGTCGAATGCAAGTTGAACGGTACTGGTTCCGGAAGTAGATTCTTTAATTATGCAATCAAGTCCGAAGTCGAATGGCGCTTTTCCATTACGAATTACTTTTATTAATGAGTGCGGTGTTTTTTCTACGATCTTCATCCCAAGACTTGCCATCCCTGCAATTGTAAAACTACATTCGTCTTCTGTCGATTCCCAATTTGTAACTTGATCAGGCATCAATTTCTGAAAATTATTGAAGTTGCTTAGAAAATTAAAGATCTCTTCCGGTGATTTACTCACATTAGTTACGTCGCTTTCTATTCTTGTCATAGCTGAATTATTGAATTATTAAATAATGCCCGTCCATACTTCCGGAGCTTCTTTCCATTGATTTAAAATTTCAAGATCTTTTGTTTTAATATAATTTGATTCTACTGCTTGTTCGAGTAAGATAGAGTAGTCGCAAAGAGAAATCAATGGACATTGTTCGTTCTCGAAATTAGTTGTTGCCAGGGGGAAACCATACGTGAAAATGGAAATCATTCCTTTGACTTTACAACCCGCTTCTTTGAGGGCTTCAACAGCTTTGAGAGAACTTTTTCCTGTTGATATCAGATCTTCTATTACAACAACAGATTGTCCTTCCTGAATTTCGCCTTCGATCAGATTTTCTCTGCCATGATCTTTAGCAGAAGCACGAACATAAACAAAAGGAAGTCCCATTGCTTCAGCAACCAATGCACCTTGAGCAATAGCGGCAGTTGCAACTCCTGCAATTACATCGGGTCGACCATAAGTTTCTTCTATCGTTGTAACAAGTGCTTGCCGAATAAATGTGCGAACTTTCGGATAGGAAAGGGCAATTCTATTGTCGCAGTAGATAGGTGATTTCCATCCTGATGCCCATGTAAAGGGTTTGTCGGGTTGAAGTTTGATGGCTTTTATCTGAAGTAAAAACTCGGCTATTTTTTTCGAAGTAATAACATTCACTGGCATGATGCAAACGTACGAATTCGCTTACAATGCAAAAGGGTTTTTATAGGAAAAAGTTATTCAATAAATTTCACATTCACGTATTAATAGCGAGATTTGGAGCATCTATGAAAACTATTCGTACCGTTTATATCAATGACAAGCCGTTGGTCTTTTTTTATATTTACAATGAATCTGTTCCAAATGAATATTCCGGCTATAACGTCTTGAATGAAGAGAATTCCTCGATTGATGATGCAATTAGTCTTTTGGAGAATGGAAAAGAAAGCGGAGTGATTTTCATGAGCGAAGAAGTCAAAGAAAGTTGGAAGAATTTTGTTTCGCGGTATATAGTGATTGTAGCTGCAGGGGGATTAGTAAAGAACGACAAAGATCAATATCTGTTTATTTTTCGTCTAGGAAAATGGGATCTGCCAAAAGGTAAAGCCGAATATGATGAAACTCCGGAAATGACAGCACTTCGTGAAGTAGAAGAAGAATGCGGTTTGAAAAATCTCAAGATAGAAAAAGAGCTAACGAAAACATTTCATACATACAGAGAAAAGGGGAAATCGATTCTGAAAAAAACACATTGGTTTGAAATGAGTATTGGGGGCGAGCAAAATTTGATTCCTCAAACCGAAGAGGGGATTACAGAAGTAAAATGGATTTCTTCGGACAAAATCAAGAGTGAAGTATTGGGGAATACTTATGTTTCGATACGGGGGATCTTCACATGATATCGCTTATTTGTTTAAGGTTTAAAGTTTAATGTTGCTGCACAGCATAATTCAAATTATAGCTATCGATTAAATTGAAAAATGCGACTTCAAATTAGATATGGCGTAACTTTAAACATTAAACCTTAAACAATTAAGCGCACAGAATTATATATTTGCCCGATTGACTTTCTTTCCTAACTTCGTATTTCAACTAAACAAAAATGAGTAAACGCATTGCAGTATTTCCGGGGTCATTTGATCCAATTACGAAAGGCCATGAAGAGATCATTAGAAGAGGCTTGCCTTTGTTTGATGAATTAATAATTGGTATCGGATACAATACGAACAAGCATTATTTTTTCTCTCAAGATAGACGCGAACATTTTATCGCAAAAACTTTTGAGAATGAGCCGAAAGTAAAAGTGCAACGTTATTCAGGGTTGACTGTTGAATTTTGTAAGCAAGTTGGTGCACAATATATTCTT
>JANOBV010000182.1:0-2776 GCA_031411835.1 Bacteroidota bacterium
CAAACTCTAATCTTTGCATATTCGGCACGGAATAGAACTTTTGATCTAATCCCTTGTTTATGAGTACATAAAACCCCGCTAAAAGGTTGGAAATAAGGGCTCGATAGCCTACCTTTGTAGCTGATTTTAAAGCAGAAAGGCAAAAAATGATTACGGTAACAGAGCGCGCCAAAGAAAAAGCGCTAGAATTGATTCAAAAAGACCATAAACCGGCCGATTCGTTCATTCGAGTGGGCGTGGAAGGTGGCGGATGTTCGGGTCTGACTTATAAGTTGGATTTCGATAATGTACAATTACCAGAGGACAAAGTGTTTGAAGATAAGGGAATTAAGATCGTTTGTGATAAAAAAAGCTTCTTGTACCTGATCGGTACTGAACTTGATTTCTCCGACGGATTGAATGGAAAAGGATTTTCATTCATCAACCCGAATGCCTCACGTACTTGTGGTTGTGGTGAGAGTTTTTCGGTGTAATTTTTTTTGCCCGAATTCCTTAATTGGATTAAGTCTTATTAAAGATAGCGATGTCAATGCTGTCAATTAAGTAAAAAGAAGAATAAAAAGCGAAGAGTTTGTACTCTTCAAAATGACTCATGTCGGATACAAAAATTATTGATGATGTTACACAAAGCGAATACAAGTATGGCTTTGTAAGCGACATTGAATCAGATAACGCACCGAAAGGACTGAACGAAGATATCGTTCGTTTTATCTCTGCAAAAAAAAATGAACCGGAATGGTTGCTGGAATGGCGACTCAAATCTTTTCGTCATTGGTTAACAATGACTGAACCTACATGGCCGAATGTTCATTATCCGATTATCGATTTTCAAGATATCATTTATTATTCCGCTCCGAAACAAAAAATCGTTCTCAACTCGCTCGATGAAGTGGATCCGGAAATTCGTGCTACATTCGATAAACTCGGAATCTCTCTCGAAGAACAAAAACGATTAACAGGTGTTGCAGTCGATGCAGTGATCGATAGCGTTTCAGTGAAGACAACTTTCCGTGGCGCACTCGCTGAACTTGGAATTATTTTCTGCTCATTCAGCGAAGCGGTACATGATCACCCTGAATTGATAAAAAAATATTTAGGTTCTGTTGTTCCTGCAACTGATAACTTCTATGCTGCATTGAACTCTGCTGTTTTTAGCGATGGTTCTTTCTGCTACATTCCAAAAGGGGTTCGTTGTCCTATGGAATTGTCAACATACTTCAGGATAAATTCTGCCGGCACCGGACAATTCGAACGTACACTCATCATCGCTGATGAAGGTGCATTCGTAAGTTATCTCGAAGGTTGCACTGCACCGATGCGCGATGAAAATCAATTGCACGCTGCTGTTGTAGAAATTTATGCGCACAAAGATTCACAAGTAAAATATAGCACAGTACAAAATTGGTATCCGGGCGATAAGAACGGAAAAGGCGGAATTTATAATTTCGTTACAAAGCGTGGAATTTGTGCAGGCGATAATTCAAAAATTTCCTGGACGCAAGTTGAAACGGGTTCTTCCATCACATGGAAATATCCAAGCGTGATTTTGAAAGGCGATAATTCTGTCGGCGAATTTTATAGTGTTGCCGTTACGAACAATTATCAGCAGGCCGATACAGGAACAAAAATGATTCACCTCGGAAGAAATACAAAAAGTACAATTGTATCAAAAGGTATTTCCGGCGGACATAGTCAAAACAGTTACCGCGGATTAGTTCGCATTTCTCCGAAAGCAGAAAATGCGCGCAACTATTCTCAATGCGATTCATTATTGCTCGGCGACAAATGTGGAGCACATACATTTCCTTATCTGGAAGTAAACAATAAATCAGCAACAGTAGAACATGAAGCAACGACTTCAAAAGTCGGCGAAGATCAAATCTTCTATTGTAACCAGCGCGGCATTTCAAATGAAGATGCTGTTGGTCTTATCGTTAATGGATATTGCAAGGAAGTTTTTAATCAGCTTCCTATGGAGTTTGCGGTTGAAGCTCAGAAGTTGTTGGCGGTGTCACTCGAGGGGTCAGTTGGATAAAAATGGTTTAAGGGGTTTAAATGGTTTAAAGTGTTTAATGTGTACTTTGAATCAAAAGCCCCCTGAAGATTTTAAATAACATTGTAAAAGAATAAATGGTAAAATAATCATAATTAATGCAGTTGAATATAAGTCAAGAATTCTAATTTGAAATTAATCATCTTTTGAATTAAGGTAGATTCGTTTAGATAAAAAACGCACGCTTTAAATTTATAATTAGATGGTAACCAGATTTGAAGATCTTGATACATGGAAAAGGTCAAGGATTCTTGTAAAGCAAATTTATGACTTAACAAAAAGAAATGAGTTTGCAAAAGATTTTGTACTGAAAGATCAAGTGAGAAGAGCAGTCGTTTCAATTTCTTCGAATATTGCTGAAGGATTTGAGCGAGGAGGAAATAAAGAGTTTATTCAATTTCTGTACATAGCGAAAGCTTCTGCAGGTGAATTAAGAAGTCAAATTTACATTGCGCTTGATTTGAATTACGTAAATGAAAAGGAATTTAACATACTTAAATCCGATCTAAATAAAATATCAAGCATGATTTATAACTTAATAATAAGTGTACAGGAAACAGAATTAAAAGGATTGAAATTTAAAGATGCAAGGTAGCGCACCTTAAACCCTTTAAACACATTAAACCATAAAAAAGAAATGTTATCAATTAAGAATTTATCCGCACGGGTAGAAGACAAAGAAATATTAAAAGGCCTGAACTTAGAAGTAGGTAAGGGCGAAGT
>JANOBV010000183.1:0-6096 GCA_031411835.1 Bacteroidota bacterium
AGGAATTGTATATGTTCCTGTGTTAGTTCCGATCTGCCAAATCACTTTTGAACTGTTATCTGTTTTCTCGGAAATAATATATCTGGCTGTACCGCCCCCCAATATTCCTGATTGAAGTGGATTGGTGATCGTAAGAGAATTCGAGTTAAGATCTATATGTCCGTTAGCAGATGCTAATTGAACTTGATATGCAGTTACAGGACAATTGAAAGTTAAAATATTTGCAGCAGAATTTTGGAAAAGAATATAGAACACTTCTCCTCCGGGACAATTTACACTTTCGCCAATAGAGGCTCCATTATTAAAACGAACAGTTGAGAAACTTTCTGAAAATCCTGCCTGTCCCCAATTGTACCAGCTACCACCAACGAAAATATTTGAAATGCCAACGAAAGGAACTAGCACCGCAGAGCCACTTATAGTTAAATCATTTTTCACATATAGTCCTGCTACAGTACACGTTTTATTTCCCGAATTAGAAACATTTAAATATCCATATTGGAATGCCGTTGTAACTCCTCCAAACTCACTTGCAACTCTTACTGTTTGCGGTCCTCCGGCAGAGTACTCTTCTGTACTTCCGGTGACAAAATTGAAAGTGTTATTTGTAGGTGATAAAGCACTCCATGCATTTGTTCCGGTGATATCAAGTTTTCCGCCGCTATTCACCGTCAAAGAACTACCACTAGCTGCATTCGTACTTGCTCCTGCAGAAATTTCCGACACTCGAAGAAGTCCATTAACAATCCAATTGCATTTGTAGGTGGCGCTATTTGAATTGTTGTTGGAAAAGTACATGATGCCAGTAACAATCAGAGAACCATTAATTGTATATGTTCCACCGGCATCAACAGTAGATGCAGAGCTATTTATAACTCCATTAATTCCATCAATACTTGCGTGCCCAAGACTAGCCCCATTCGCAAGTAAATTAACCGTTGATCCTACAGAAATTGTAACGTTAAAAACTCCATTTGTTGAATTATTATAAAGTTGCGTTGCTGATGATGTTGAAAACCACAAGTTGATATTCATGTTTATCGTCAAATTTGTAGTTGCAACTGCAGAACCGTTTTTTCTTAGACGACATGCATCAAAAAGACCTGTTCCTGAAATTGTGCAGTTCGAGCTTTCAATATTAAAGCTAATGTTGTCAAACGTTGGCGTATTTCCGATCTGTCCATTGCAAAGAATGTTTCCCGAAACATTTATATACGTATTGTTTCCGGGGGTGCTATTTGCTGTGTATAGTTGTCCTGCCGATTGCACTGTTAAATCTGTACAGAAATATGCACTCCCAACAGGAATAAAAACAATATGTCCGGTTCTTACAAAAACATTGTTTCCCGCCGTAGGTCCACTCCCGGCTCCCGACCAAGTCAATGGACCGGTTCCCGTTACTACTCCCCATGTTGGACCTGTTGTCCAATTTCCGCTGGCAATAGAAATATAATCACCAATTACTTGAGCAGTAGAAACGGTTTTCATTAATAAAAGAAAGATAAATAAGAAAAGGGTTTTCTTTATTGACATTAGTATTTTGGGCTTAACCATTGGATGGTCACTCATGCTTTACAAATTATCGTGAGCGATTTAAATCGCGTACAACTTGCAAAGATTTTGCAAAGTAAGCCTATACTTTATGTGCCATCATTAACAGATTGTTATATAACTGCCAAATCGATTTATAAGTAAGGCTAAACTCAATAATCCAATAGGGGGAAACAAGATACAAAAATTCCCTTCAATCGTTCCCAATCGTTTGCTTTTTATGCATATATGAGGGTTCGTTTCACCAAACAATAAGCTACGTTCGCGTAAAATCTAAGCCTTTTTATATAAAACAACCTCCTTTTATTGGTTTTTCACAAAAATTCAAAGAAAAATCTTGGATGATGATCCGGCTTTTCACAGGTTTTCTTTTGTAATTTTTTTGTAATAACCAGCAATCACAGGTGTTTCGAATGGTTCTTCCGTAACCCCTTTGAGCGATTTTCAATTTGTCTTAAAAAGTGATGGTCTTAAAATAACTTTTGTAATAGATAAATTAATTAACACACCCTTATTGCTCTCTTAAAATGTAGTCGAGAATCCGTCTCTAGCTTTGCATAAAAACAAATGAAAACTATTCTTCTAAAGTTCATCGGTAAAGAAACGCTATCATTCGAAAGCATTTACCAAAACAAAGGTTTTGCAGCAGACGCTTTTCATTTTTCTTTGATTGAACCTCAAAGAAACGACAAGAGAAAAAGAAAGTTGAGTTTTTTAAAGTCATTTCGATTAGTAAAAAGAGCTCTTTCAAGAATGACTTACTCATCTATTCTTCTTTTGTGGTTCACTTTTTACTTCGTAATTTTTAGTACAATAAAATTATTCTTGCTAATAAAATTGTAAGGCCATGGTAACACTAAATAAAAACTGGAACACGAATATCGATTCCAATAAAAAATTTCTTTCCCGTTTAATGACATATTTTATTTCGCTTTTTATTGACAATAAAAAATTCGATGTCGTTTATGAGGGAAGGTTAAGCCCCGTAGATTTCAACGAACCGGATGTAGTTATTTATTCAGGAGATATTAAAACTACTCCGGTCGTTGCCATCGAAATTTCTACTGAAGGTAACTTAGCTGAAACACTTTCTAACACAAAAGAACTTGCAGTAAATTCTGCACTCGAAGAACTTTTTATTTTCATTCCTGAAACGAATCGTTGGTTACAATACAAAAAGAGCGAAGGGGCATTTAAAGATGTTGCCAATGCAGAAATATTATCGGTTCCGCTTTATCGTTTTAGGGAATGGTTTTCGAGAAACTTAACTGCCGCTTAATATGAAATCCTTATAGCCACGAATACACGAATAAAAAATAATTAATTCGTGTATTCGTGGCGATAAGGAACCTGAAACAATTTTTCTATTCTTTTTAATAGTGCATCACAAAAAACAACGACCCCGTCAAAATAATCGCCCACAAAATTACTCCTTGTAAAAGTGGTCGTGGTCCAACGGCTTTAATATTTTTCAATGAAATTCCTGTCCCAATTAAAAAAAGCGTTACGCTAAATCCAATTTTTGATAGCATTAGAATTCCTGTTTTAATCATTTCAGGAATATCGACATAGGTATTGATGAGCGATGCAAGAACGAAGAATAAAATAAACCACGGAAAAGCGGAAGCTTTACTTTGCTTTTTAAAAATGAAAGAAGTCAGTAGTGCCATTGGAATGATCCATAAGGCACGTGCAAGTTTTATCGTCGTTGCAATTAATAGCGCTTCGTTTCCATAAGCAGTTGCTGCACCAACTACAGAACTTGTATCATGAATTGCAATCGCAGCCCAGATTCCGAATTGTTGTTGCGTTAATCCGAAGTAATGACCGATCGGCGGAAAAATAAAAAGCGCAATGGCATTCAAAATAAAAACCGTTCCTATCGAAATCGAAATATCTTTTTCATCTGCATCAACAACCTGACTAATTGCTGCAATTGCACTTCCTCCACAGATCGCCGTTCCAACACTAATCAAGTATGAAATGATCTTTTCAACTTTTAGTAAACGACCAAGTAAAAATCCTAATCCGATTGCCGATGAAATGGTCAGCATAGTAAAAACAAATCCATCCTTACCCGCTGCCATCACAGAAGTAAAATTCATTCCAAAACCAAGTCCGATCACCGAACCCTGAAGGAGATATTTAGTAGCTGTTTTTGATTTTGCAGAAAACGGATTGCCGGTAAAAATTCCCATCGACAATCCCATAAGTAAAGAAAGGGAAGGCGACAATTTTAAAAAGATGATGAGACCAATAAACACAAAAAAGAGTGCGGCAACATAGTCTTTCGACTGTGTGCGGTTTTTTGTGGGCTGTTCCGTTTCCATGGATTGGCGAAAGGTCGTGAAAAAAAGCGTTTCTGCAATTTTTTTGTCAATTGGCCGTCATTACTTCCGGAACTACTTTGACTTTCATATCTTTGTCGTTCTTAAAATCAACTAGATGTACGTTCAACAACTTTATACCAACTGCCTTGCTCAAGGCGCATATTATATTGAATCGAATGGAGAAGCCGCAATTGTAGACCCGATCCGTGAAACTGAAGGTTACATTGAACTTGCAAAATCGCGCGGAGCGAACATCAAATACGTTTTCGAAACACATTTTCATGCAGACTTTGTAAGCGGACATATTGATCTTGCACAACAAACAGGCGCAACAATTGTGTTTGGTTCGAAAGCAGAAACAGGTTACGAAACATATAAAGCAAAAGACGGCGAAGAATTTAAGATCGGTGAAATAACTATTCGCGCTATTCATACTCCCGGCCATACACCTGAATCAACTTGTTATTTATTACTCGACAAAAGTTTTCAGGAATATTGCATCTTCACAGGTGATACACTTTTTGTTGGTGATGTTGGTCGTCCCGATTTACTTGATGGAAAAATGAGCAAAGAAGAATTGGCGGGAATGATGTATGAATCATTAAATACAAAGATCAAAACATTACCCGATGAAGTTATTGTTTATCCTGCACACGGTCCCGGTTCTTCTTGCGGAAAAAATTTAGGCAAAGAAACTCAAAGCACAATTGGAGAACAAAAAGCATCGAACTATGCTTTGCAAAAAATGACGAAGGAAGAATTCATCAAAGAACTTACAACAGGACTAATCGCACCACCACAATATTTTTTCAGTGATGCGCGAATCAATAAAACAGGTTATTCGTCTTTAAGTTCTGTGCTTTCAAAAAGTCGCAAGGCATTATCTGCCGCTGAGGTTGAGAGTGCAATTAGCAATGGTTCACTTGTCTTAGATACTCGTACTCCAGATGATTTCGAAAAAGGATTTATTCCTGGTTCGATCAACATCGGATTGAATGGAATGTTTGCGATTTGGGTAGGTACTGTTGTTGACATCACAAAAAATCTTATTCTCGTTTGCGATCATGGTAAAGAAGAGGAAAGTTTATTACGACTGGCTCGTGTGGGTTATGAAAATGTAGCCGGATTTATAAGCGGAGGATTTGACAGTTGGAAAAATGCAGGAAAAAAAGTTGATACAATTAAATCTATTGAACCTGCTGATCTTGTTGGAAAAGTTAGCGAAGGTGCAAATGTTCTTGACGTAAGAAAAATTTCTGAAGCAGAGGGTGGGCACATTTTAGGTGCAACAGTGATACCATTAAACGAACTTTACGAAAACGCAAATGAAATCAAAACTGATGAGCCTGTGTATGTTCATTGTGCCGGTGGATATCGGTCAATGATCGCTGCTTCAATTTTAAAAGCAAAAGGATTCAACAATGTTGTGAATGTACATCATGGTTGGAGTAAGATAAAAGATTCAGGCATTCCGATTTCAGTTGGTACTCCTTCAAATCTTGCAACGAATTAATTTCTTTTCGTTTTGTCAGAGAACAATTTTCCATCTACAAGTGACTTGGTCATAGTAGATTTTTATGCTGATTGGTGTGAGCCTTGCAAATGGGCTTTGCCGATTATCAATGATGTGATCACACATTTCGAGGGAAAAATTGTGCTCGAAAAAATTAACATCGACGAACAACCCGACATCGCTGCAGAGTATCACATATTAAGTGTTCCGACTTTCATCCTTTTCCACAACAAGAAAGAAATCTGGCGGATGCGTGGATTTGATATTGCGCCAGTAATGATTAGGAAGATTGAAGCGGCTCTTTAAGTGTTTCCAATCATTGTAATCCATTACATCTACATTTTAAAGAGTCCCGTGCCATTATCACTTTTTAGATTAAAACAATTACTATCACTATTAAATTTTGCTAAAGTCATCGAAACATTACAGTCTTGGAACTAATAGACTGATTGCGGGTAAAACCACTAGAACAATTAAAAAATCTTATGATTAGAAAGTGTTACCTACTCACGGTAATGTTGATGGTTTCAACATTATCAAGAGGGCAACATGCAAATGTACAAAGCGCTGTGGTGGCTGCTAGTACAGGGACTCTGATCGGAAACGGAAGTGGGACCGTAAATACATTGGATACAGTGGGTGACCCTTCAATTTTTGGTACGAATACCTGGAATGTATATGCATGGAACTCTACCGGCTCAG
>JANOBV010000184.1:0-1882 GCA_031411835.1 Bacteroidota bacterium
AAGAACTAGAAGAAAAAGATAGGATCCGTAATTGGCAACCTCCAATTACAGGAGAACATATCATGGAAACTTTTGACCTCAAGCCAGGAAAAGAAGTAGGAATTATTAAAAATGCCATTCGTGAAGCCATCCTTGAAGGCGAAATTCGAAATGATTACGAAGAAGCATTTCAATTAATGTTAAAATTAAGTAAAGACCTTGGTCTCAAGATTAGAAATAAAATAATTTAATATGGCAACGTACAAATTAAGAGTAATCATAGAAGATCACGAAGAAGTTGTGAGAGATATTGAGATCAAATCAACACAAACTTTTGATGATCTGCATCAATCCATTCATAATTCAATTGGATTTGATAGCGGTAAACCTGCTTCATTCTACATGAGCGATGATAACTGGAAAAAAGGAAAAGAGATCACCAATAAAGATCTTTCAGAAGTTGAATTGGAGACAAAAGCAAGAATGAAAAATTCTCGTTTGTGCGATTTCATTGTCGATCCTCATCAAAAAATCTATTATGTCTTTGACGGTGGTCTTTGGACATTTCGAGTTGAATTGATCAAGATCAATCGCGATGAAGATCAGTATGCAACTTACCCGCGCTGTATAAAGTCAAACGGCGAAGCTCCAAAGCAATATGGAACTACACTTGCAGCAGCAATACCTGTTCCTGAAGATTTCGATTCTTTGGAAGATCTGGACGAAGATGATGGTGATGAAGATGAATCAGAAGGCGATGTACTTGCAATCGATGTAAGTGAATTACCCGAAGGCGAAGAGAAAGACGACACCTTTGTTGCTGCTGTTGGAGATGTAGAAGAAAGTGCTGATGAATTCGGCGCTGACGATGAAAATATGATGGACGATAGCATTTCCGAAGACAAAGACGAATTTTAATCAGAATAAAAAAATACATTTTTAAAACCCTCCTACCCGAGGGTTTTTTATTTTTATAAAATGAAAAAGGTAATTGTAATTGGTGGACCCACTGCATCAGGTAAAACCGGATTGGCTATTGAATTAGCCAAACGATATAACACTGAAATAATTAATGCAGATAGTCGGCAGTTTTACAAGCACATGAACATTGGAACAGCAAAACCAACTTTAGAAGAACAACAACAAGCCAAGCATCATTTCATTGATTTTCTTGAACCCGATGAAGATTACAATGCCTGTAGATTTGAAATTGACGCATTGAATACAATTGCTGAAATTCATAAAACAAATGACTATGTGATTGTAGTTGGCGGAAGCGGATTATATCTGCGCACACTTTGCGAAGGAATGGATGCTCTACCGGAAACTGATCCTGAAATACGAGATAAATACAATCAACTTTTCAAAGATCAAGGCTTAGAAGTCCTCCAAAAACTTTTATTCGAAAAAGATCCCGATTACTACCTGATCGTTGATATCAAAAATCCACATCGAATCATTCGTGCATTGGAAGTCATTGAGCAAACCGGTAAAACTTATTCATCGCTTCGCAAAAAAGTTAAAGCAGAAAGGCCATTCAAAATAATCAAGATCGCAATTGATATTTCAAGGGAAGAATTGTATGAGAGAATTAATCTACGTGTAGATAAAATGATTGCTGCCGGATTAGTTGACGAAGTCAAATCATTATTAAAATACAAAGACTACAATTCACTCAAGACAGTTGGATACATCGATATTTTCAGTTATCTCGCCGAAGAAATTTCAATCGAAGAAGCAATTGAGCTCATCAAAAAAAATTCACGTAATTATGCAAAGCGGCAGATGACGTGGTTTAATAAGGATGAGGAGTTTCATTGGTTTAGTGCGGAAGAGTTTGAAGGGATTCCCGAGTACATTGGCTAGTAATTGAGAATTGCACAACTAAGAAAATTCCGTGGAC
>JANOBV010000185.1:0-3329 GCA_031411835.1 Bacteroidota bacterium
TTCAGCAGATGAAAACGAACTGATCACAAATCCAACTGATTCATACATCAATTTGAAATTAAATTCCGATCAATCATTCAGCTATCAATTGTTCGATGTACAAGGTAGCATTGTAAAGTATGAAATGAAAATTGCCATTGATCAAATCCTTGATATTTCAGATTTAAGCAATGGCATTTATATTCTATCTGTTATGACTGCCGATGGAAAACAATTCAGCAGGAGAATTCCTGTTCTACATAGATGATTCCCGTAAGAATCAAAGTGCGTGTTATCTTGTGTTTCCGGCTCTTCTTACTCCCCTTATAGAATCCGGAACACAAATAGCACAATTTATTAGTAATATTTTACCGGTTGATCTTCAAACTTGATTGATTTCTCTTTTGAGTTTTCATCGCGAAGAATCCGACTGTGCAAAGTGATCTTATTATCAAACAAAAACCGGAAGAAAAGGCGGGTCCAAGATTGATGGGATTTAAGTGTATCGTAGAAGGCAGGTGCCTGCTTTTTCAACTCCGGTAATTTATTCCATGGAATAGATGGGAAATCATGATGCTCATTGTGAAAACCTACATTGAATGCAACATTATTGAAGAAACCATAATAGCTATACGTCTCTTGCTTTTCATCAAGTACTAAATAATGTTCTTGGATCCAACGTGCTCCTAACGGATGGAATCCAACTGAGAAAAAGAAACTGATTAGCATAAATGCAAGAGCTTTCCATCCGAAGAAATAAATGATCAGAAAATCGAATGTGAATTGAATAATCCAATTAACAACAACCCAACTATCAATCGGCTTAATGTATTTTAATCTGAACGTTCTTTTTAATTGAACAAATGGGAACAGTAATAACCACAATGCTTTACTAAAAAAATTATTCCCAAGTATACGTGCTTCCCAAAAATCGGGTAAGTCAGCATCAAGATCGTGATTCCCTTGATGAACATGATGCATACGGTGATAACGTGTAAATGAAATTGCACTTGGCAACACGTGTGGCAAATTTGCCGTCATTGATGCAAGGTAATTGGGGATTTTTCCTTTGAACAGCAAGTTATGTGAACATTCGTGGATCATGACAAATAATGCATGATTTGCAAAAGCTCCATAGGTATAAGCTACTAAAAATACCAACCACCAAGGACTATCTTTCAGCAAATAAGAAAGTACGATCATTGAAAGTACAATTCCCACAAGCGGGATAATTGTAAATGGATTTTTACCTATTAAATTTCTGACTTGAGGATACTGACTTAAGATTTGCTTAGTGCGGGTCTTATGCGGTTCCGGTTCGGGAGAGTAACGAAACTTTGAATTTGACATTTATTCTACTGATTATTTTTTTCTTCGATTATTGATATTATTATTCTTGTTCTTATTCATCTGCTGACGACTCTTAGGTTTTGGAACATGATTGTCGCGTTGCTTCTCTTTGCTTAAAGCCAAGATCTCATTAGTATGATTTAACCGAACAGTTTCATGAAGCTTCACTGCACCTTCTGTTAACTCTTCCATATGTTTGAAAATTGTTGCATCATCAACAGTATCTTTATTCCATGTCAGGTATGACATTTTCATAAAATTCGCCAAGTTCTGAATGATCTGTTCCTTATTCGGACTGTCTTCCATGTCAGTGATCTTGCGAATCATATCTTCCATCACCTTACCATAGTATTTGTAATGGATATCGCTCGTTGGGTAAGCGATCGGTTGAGGCTTTGCATGAACGACTGATTTTTCTGGTATTGGATATGGGCTATCTACTTCGAGTTTAAATTCGGAGATGATAAAAAGGTGATCCCACAACTTTTGTTTGTAATCAGTTATTTCGCGAACAGAAGGGTTGAGCATAGACATTGCGTTAACAATAGTCACTGCAACTTTGTTTCTGATTTCACGATCTTCAATAAGAATTGCAGCATCAACCATTTTCTGGATGCCTCTTCCGTATTCCGGTATTCTCAATTGATTTCTTTGAGTGTTATATTCAAGATGTTGAATATCTGTAAAAGTCTCAACCTCTGAGGTTGATGTTTTTCTTCTTAATGCCATTTAAATTATTTGGATTAGTACGGACTTAAAAAAACAAATTAACGTTCCGTAGGTGTCGGGGTATTTAATATGAACCCGAACATAGTGCAAATATAGAGATTGAATTGATACTAGACAACTATCTTCAATTTAGCGAATTTTAGAAGAAGTTGCTTGTTTCCAAAGCCCGGGAAGAAAACGGTTGCCTTTAGATCGCCCGGATTTCCTTCAATTAACATGACTTTTCCAAGTCCGAACTTAGCGTGTTCTACTTCCATTCCTGAAGCTAAGTTTGCGGTATCGTCACCTTCGAATACAGGCGCATTTACTTCAGTTGCAGTCGACAATTTTTTGAGACTTCCGTTATTTAGCTTTTGTTGAATATCAGCCAGTGTTGGCTTTGCACTTCCTGATGAAGGTGTTCTTTCCCAACGGTCAAATGGCATTTCTTCAAATGCAATATTGTTTCTTGAACTACGGACCGTTGTTTCTTCTATAAACTTCGGATCGATCTCTTCAATGAAACGTGATGGTTCACATGAAATAAGATTTCCCCATTTGTATCTAGAATTGGCAAAACTGATTGTAAGTTTTTTCTCTGCTCTTGTGATAGCAACGTAAAACAACCGTCGTTCTTCTTCAAGATCTTCTCTCGAATTCATTGCTAATTGTGAAGGAAATAAATTCTCTTCTAATCCAACAACATGCACTGCCCGAAACTCAAGACCTTTTGCAGCATGAATTGTCATCAATGAAACTTTATCGTCGTTTCCTTCTTCATCATCGTCAGCATCAGTCAGCAATGCAATGTCTTGCATGTATCTATCTAATGTTCTAAACGCAGAATCAGGATCTTGATTTACATCTTCATCGCCATCAGGGGTAATACTTCTTCCCGTATCGACAAATTCTTTTATACCATTCAGTAATTCTTGAATGTTTTCATAACGACTTAATCCTTCAGGAGTTTTGTCTTGATATAATTCACGAAGTAAACCTGATGATGTTGCAATTGTATTCGCCAGATCAAATGCATTGTCCACTTTCAGCTTCACTTCGAAACTCCTTATCATGGTCACAAAGTCATTGATCTTTCCATGCGTTCCAGAATTGAATGCACAAGGATTTTGAAATGGATCGATGACAAGATCCCAAATACTTTTGTCTTTTTCAGAAGCAGTGACGATCATTTTTTCAATAGTCGTTTTACCGATTCCTCGAGCAGGAACATTTATGATTCTTTTTAATGCTTCTTCATCGTTGTGGTTGATCACTAATCTGAAGTAAGCAAG
>JANOBV010000186.1:0-8392 GCA_031411835.1 Bacteroidota bacterium
TATTTTCAGTGGACTTTTGTGATCTTGTGCACTTGTGTTTAAAAACACTTAGAACACAAGATCACAAAAGTCCACGGAAAGTATTACTCAGGCATTAGGATAAGTTTCGCATAGTTATCTGTCTTGAAATACTTATCAGCAAATTGAATAAAGTCCGGGCCTTTTAGCAAATTCACCCAGTCATTATAAGAATCCATATCATCCAACTTCTCATTATTCTTTTCTGCAGAGATCATAACACCAAGCCAAAATGAATTTTCTTTCAATGCAGTTTCTCTTTCACGGATAAAAGTCTGTTTTATCTTTTCTAGATTTTTATCATCGCAACCTTTTGATTTAACTTCAGCAATTACTGTCAGTACTGCTTGAATAAGTGAATCTACATTTTCAGGTTTACAATTGAAGCCGACAGTGTTTTCAAGTCTGGAAATTGGATAATGAGCAGGATTTAATGTACAACTTACGCCATACACTCCACTCTTGTCCTCACGTAACACTTCTCTCAAACGAATGCTTACTAATTTATTTAATGCATATGCTTCATTGCGATTCTTCGGAGAATAATCAAAATCCATATTCCATCGAAGTGAAACATAACTCTTTGGTGCAATTCCTTTGGAAACAATTCGCTGAACTTGACCTTTTGGATAACGAACACCAACGTCCTTCCATTTTTTTACGTTACCGGTAGAAGGCAAATTGCCAATGTACTTTTTGACAAAATTCTTAATCGAATCTGTATCAAAATTTCCAACAAAATAAAAATTGGTGCCGGAAGCATCACCCATAAGATCTTTGTAAATCTCCAATGCTCTATCCGATTTTACATTATCCAGCAACTCAATTGTCATTGGTTTGGCTGCATAATGAAACCCTGACATAAAATAATTTACGGTATCGTTATAAACTGATTGAGGGTTTACACTTTTGTTTTTCAAAGCGGTTTTTCTAGCTTCCATTGATGCTGCAAATGCATCATTGTCTATTCTTGGCATTGTATGATAGCCATAGATCAATTCCATCATTGTCCCAAGATCTTTTGGCGCACAGCTTCCGCTTAATCCTTGATATAAGGCCGTAATGCTCGGTGAACAACTCACTGTTTTTCCTGCCAACATTTTATCTAGCATGGTCGCATCAAAATCACCTAAACCGGAATTATCGATGATTGCATCCGCTGAAATTGCCGAATAGAAATCCTTTTGATCAGTCGTAGACCAACCACCGGGACTATAACTTGAAAATAATATTTTATCGTTATTGAAATCTGTTGGCTTTACAGTAACAGTAATACCATTTTTGAATTTCCATTTAGTGATGTTGTATTTTTCAATTTTCTCAGTTGATACAATTTCAGCCGGTTTTAATGTAGCTTCTATTAGTGGTTTATTACTTACATTATCTACATATGGAAGAATGTTCGCACTCTTTACATCATTGAACATTTTCTTGATCTCATCTGAAGAAGGAATATCAATACCGTCTTTTTGCGGATAAGTTATCAAAGCCATACAATTTTCACTTCCTGTCAAGTATTTCTTTCCTATTGCACTGATTTCTTCCAACGTAATTTGACCTATGAATAGATTATAATATTCATACTCCTTTTCAATTCCGGGAATCGATTCTTTGGTCAAAAAATTACTCACATATTCACGAGCAAAACCTGCCGACGGCGATTTATCCCTTTCATTGTATGAACGCTTAATGTTGTCGAGCGCTTCTAATTTCACTCGATCTAATTCAGTCTGAACAAATCCATATCTTCGAATACGTTCTAATTCGTCAATCACAACTTTCAATGCAACTTTGAATTTCGCCTCTGTACATCGAGCATTTATATCGAATGAACTTTCTGTCCTAACAAGTGCACCAAATCCGCCGCCGGCTGATAAAAACGGAGCATCTGCCTTACGACTCAATTCATCCAGTCTAGAATTCATCATTGAAGAAAACAGTTGCTTTGCAATATCTTCTTTGAAATCTTTAATCAGCACATTTGTTTCACGTGGCAATTTGTAGAGTAACTCTATACTCGACGAAGTATTTTCTTTATCAGTAACAGCAGAATAAACAAATTCATTCGAAGTAGGAACTTCATAAGCACGCCACACTTTCTCAGATTTCTTCACAGGCACTTTTGAAAATTGCGCAATGATCTTCTTCTCCATTGCAATTGGATCGAAATCACCGACAGCAACTACTGCCATAAGGTCCGGGCGATACCAATCAGCATAGAACGATTTGATAGCACTTTGCGTTGTACTTTCAATGATCTCTTTCTTACCAATTGGCAGTCGTAATGCATAACGACTATCTTTAAAAAGCACAGGCCAATATTGACGACGCATTCGTTCGCCTGCACCTTGCCCTATTCTCCATTCTTCAATGACAACACCTCTTTCTTTTTGAATCTCTACAGAATCAAAGGCAAGATTATGCGACCAATCTTCGAGGATCTGAAGTCCTTTGTCGACGATCTCAGCTTTGTCAGTCGGAATTTGAATCATGTAAACCGTTTCATCAAAACTTGTATATGCATTCAAATGCGGCCCAAACTTTGTTCCTACTGACTCGAGATAATCGATCAGTTCATTCTTCTTGAAATTTTTAGTGCCGTTAAATGCAAGATGCTCTGTTAAATGTGCAATTCCTTGTTGGTTATCGTCTTCAAAATTTGACCCCGCATTTACTGCTAATCTAAACTCTGCTCGCTTTTCAGGCTTAGCGTTTTTCCTAACATAGTATTTGATCCCATTGGGAAGTGTTCCAATTCTAACATTTGAATCAATTGGAATTGGGGCGTTAATATCGATCTGAGCGAAACCCGACAGATTTAAACACCACAAGAAGGCAATCAGAAATATTCTTTTCACAGGCTGATAATTTATCGCTGAAAGATAAAAGTTTCTTTGAAAACAATTGCAGTCCTGCTATATTTATCGGATGAATAAAGTCCTATTTTTCCTGTTATTTGCATTTTCAATTCAACTAAATGCTCAAGATGCTCTGACTTCCAACAAATCAATGACTTATCCTGATTTGATCGAAGAGTATAAAAAACTTGATATGCAATTTGACCAGGCTTTTATGATTCCATACGGCAAAGATGATTGCGGAGAAACGATTCACTTATTTGTGATCTCCGGAACTTCTATTTTTCAGCCGCAGCGATTACACGAATTAGGAAAATGTGTTCTTTTTATAAATAATGGAATTCATCCCGGCGAACCGGATGGAATGGATGCAAGTTTGCATTTTGCAAAAGATCTACTTTTTAAAGCAAGCAATCATCAATTTCTGGAGAACGTTGTAGTTTGTATTATTCCAACTTATAATATTGGTGGCGCATTGAATCGAAATTCATTTAGCAGAGCAAATCAAGATGGTCCGGAAGAATATGGTTTTCGTGGTAATGCAAGAAATCTTGATCTCAATCGCGACTTCATCAAAACAGATGCAGCCAATACAAAAACGTTGAAGCAAATTTTATTGCAATGGAATCCAGATGTATTTGTAGATACACATGTTTCCGATGGAGCCGATTATCAATATACGATGACGCTTGTTAGTTCGCAGTATAATAAAATGTGTCCACCTGCCGGAAAATTTATGCATGATGTCTTCACTCCTGCTCTCTTTCAATCGATGAAAGAAAAAAAAGATGAAATGTCGCCCTATGTTGAATGCTTTACTTATGAAAGCAGTCCCGATAGCGGCATCATTGCATTCCTAGAAACACCACGATTTTCGACAGGATACACATCGCTCTTCAATTGCTTTTCATTCATTACTGAAACTCATATGCTCAAACCATTTCCGGATCGCGTGAAAAGCACACTTCGTTTTTTAAATTCGATGATCTCAATTTGTTCAGAAAAGAAAGACGACATTTTAGCAACCAGAAAAAGTGCTGAAAAATATAATTCGCAAATGAAAAAATATTTCTTCAATTGGGAGCCTGATTTTTCAAAACATGAAGATCTTTCATTCAAAGGATATGAATGTGCCATGATAAAAAGCAATGTGACTTCCGGAATGCGATTAAAATATTATCGTGACAAGCCCTACACTAAAACAATTCCATTCTATAATGAATACAAAGCAAAGGATTCGATTGACATTCCAAAATACTTCTATATTCCGCAAGCTTGGGAAAACATTGTAAGAATGCTAGATGCAAATGGAGTGAAATCAATTCGCATGATGAAAGATTCGTCGGCAACTTTTACTACGCTTACTATATCCGATTTCAAAACAGCTGATTCACCATTTGAAGGTCATTATTTGCACAATAGCACAAAGACTTCACAGAAACAAGAATTGGTGCAGATCAAAAAAGGTGATTACCTGATCGATTGCAACCAAATGGAAATTCGTATGATCCTGGAAACCCTTGTCCCTACTGCTGTTGACAGCTATTTCAATTGGGGATTTTTTGACTCTGTCCTACAACAAAAAGAATGGTTTTCTTCCTATGTATTTGAAGACATTGCAGAAAAACTATTGGCAGAAAATTCAAAATTAAAATCTGATTTTGAAAAGTGGAAATCGGATAATCCGAAAGAAGATGAATTTAGCCAATTATACTATGTTTATTCTCATTCGAAGTATTTTGAAGAGAGTTATCGGAGGTATCCGGTGCGGTTGATTTATTGATTGAGTTCAAAGTTCTCAGTTCAAAGTTCAAAGTTGGCTTAGTTGGCGGCTACGAAGTCAACTTTGAACTTTGAACTTAAAGCCCCGCAAAATAATCATACCCCCTATCCGCCCAATAATCCGGCGGACGAGAATTCGAGAAAAATAGCGTACCGATTTTTTTCAGATGTTTAATTCCGTACTTGACAGGAATAATTAAACGTAGTGGTGAACCATTTTCCATGTCCAAAGGCTTACCATTTAATTCATAGCAAAGAATTGTTTGAGGATGCATCATGCTAGGTATATCAATTCCGACGTAATACTTTTTATCGGGAGTTTGTAGTCCTGCATAGTTCAACATTTCTTCGGGATGGTTTATCGGATCAGGTACTACATTGTCTTTTGTACCGAGATGATATTTTTTTGCAAAATCAGAAAAACGCACGCCGCCCCACCAACTAATCTGGCTCCAGCCTTCAATACATTTGAAACTAAATACAACTTCTGTCTTTGGCATCGATCTTAATTCGGAAAGAGAAACTTCAAATGTATCTGATGGTTGCGGAGAAAGTTCAGAATAGCGCACAACTTTCATTCTGTAATTTGTAGTATCGAGTGCATCTCTTAATCCAATCAAACCGTTTACTCTTGCTTTCTTTGCAGCAATTGACTTATCAAATTCCTTTGACAATGTTGGATTTTTATAGCCACGAGCAAAAACTTCAGAATTAAAATCCATAGCTTTTCTGAAGGGCCATGCTGTACCGCTATCTTTCGGAGCATTTCCAATTGAAATAAATATCCAATACCCAATTACTCCCAGGCAAAAGAAAATAACAAAAGAAACAAAGGTCTTTTTCAAAACAGTTCTTTTGAATTTCTGCTCTTCAGTAAGAATTTTTTTATTCTTTTTCATCCTCAGTTTTATTTAATTCAATTTTATTATCTGAGATTTCTTGCGAAATATTTTCATTAGTTATTGAAATTGCTTTATCGTCTTCTTCAACTTTTACAATTTCCCAGCCTGTGATCATTGCTCTGAAATTATTCCAGCCGGCAATTATCACTTGAATTACATGCACTAGAAAAAACAATACAAATCCAATAGTTAATACAAAATGAATAAAGCGGGCATTCTCATATCCACCAAGCACTGTTGTCAATCCGGCGAATTCTGCAGGCTTGTAAATTACTAGTCCACTTAGTAGAGAGAAAAACCCCATGAAAATTATAGCGGTATATGCAATTCTCTGTGCTGCATTGTACTTTTTAAATTCCGGTTTCTTTTTTGTTAAATGCAAATCATTTAATACAACAATAATCGATTCTTTAAACGATTTCTTATTTGGAAAAAGGATTCGCCATTCACCTGAAAAAATCAAATACAAAACATATAAGAGACCATTAATAAAGAACACCCACATAAACAGAAAGTGATACGACATCCCTTCAGCGAGTCTAAATGGCATATTTAAAGCCTTATAAAATGCGTCGGGGTAAAATTGAAATTTGAATGTACCTGCAGTAATTTTATAGACATCATTAGCCCAATAGATCAATGTACCACTCCAGATCATAATAAATAAAATCGGGAAATTGATCCAATGAAACCATCGAATGGCTAAGGCATGTTTTGGCGAAAATTTTTTCAAAGGCATTACGTCAAGATTTAACCGAAATATACCGGTGCAATTTTAAAATTCCTGACTGGAAAGATAAAAAAAAATCCGGCTCACATAAGTAAGCCGGATCTTGAAGAATTGAACAGTTTTTTAGTCCAAAGTATCGCCATTTCTGACGTACAAATCTTGCAATTTGCAGGATAGTTCGCGGATGAGATCTAGATCATCGGTCGATAGCTGACTGAAATCGTCAGAAACTGTTACCTTTTGATTTTTGATCGATTTAGATTGAGGGTACTCAATCTGTTTGCACAAAATATGATTGAGTAATCCATTGAAGTATTTCTGGCGGTCGGCCGGATTTAACTTTTGGATCAAAGAGCGGATGCTCTTTACGTGGTTCTCAATTTCAATTTCGACGTGTACATGATTCGTTTGATTTTCCACCACTTTAAGTTTTGGAAAATCCCTGTCAGCAGAGGTGTTAAGTTTGTTGATTTCTTTGCGCATGGGTTTATTATCTTATACAGACAATATTACACCACACAGGAAAAAGAGTTAACCTATGAACAGCTCGTTCTTACACAACAATTGTAGCTGCAATCAGAATCGGATCTGACATTTTTTTGCTTTTTGGCCAGAAAAACTTGAAGTCGGCACCAGCACCCAGTTCAGATTCTACCCAAACCTTACCACCACGGTCTTCAATAATTTTCTGTACAATTGCCAATCCGACACCAGTACTCTCAACATCATCCCTTCTATTCAGGGTTTGGAAAATAATAAATATGCGTTCATGATACTGGGGGTCGATTCCAGGGCCATTATCTTTTATTGAAAAGGTATAGCCTTCCGGCGATTCTTCCGAAGAAATAATTACTTCGATCTCCTTCTTATCATTGTATTTAAATGCATTCCCAATCAAATTACTAAAAACCTGTGATAATCGGGTGCGATCAGAATTCAAAATCGGTAGTTGATTTTTAATTATCAATTTGGCATTATCAGGTTTAACAATAAAGTCGACTGTATCATGAACAAGTAAATTAGTATCGATCATTTCATCATCGCCCAATTTGCGATCTGCTCTAGAATAATCGAGAATAGCATTAATAAGATCTTCCATTCTATTTACTCGTTGTTTGATCATATCAAAATTTATTCTCACTTCTTTCGTCATTGTATCGCCCGCATCTTCTTCGATCCAACCGGTCAAATTTCCGATTGCACGTAAGGGCGCTTTCAAGTCATGCGATACTATTGAAGCAAATTTATCGAGTTCCTTATTCGACTTTTCTAGTGATTCAGAATATTCTTGTAGCTTTTTATTGTTGAGAATCAATTGATCCTTTTGAGCACTAATTCTTTGGATAATTACATTCTTACCACTGTTCAAATAATTACTTTGGGCAGCGACTAGGAACAGTCCGAAAATAAAAGTTGTTAAAGCATCTTGATGAATAAGAGAATTATCGCCTTTAAATAATTGATAGTTTGAAAAAGTTGTGTATTCAGAAATAAAATAGAAGTAAATAACATTTAAAATTGCTGCAACCGTAAAGATCTTGCCGCCTTTCGGCCCAAAAAACATGAATGCAGTCATAATGATGACACACATATACATAGTCCCTGTATTTAAAATTCCACCAGCTGTATATGCCTGAATGTGAATCACTAAAAATGTCCCTACTAAAGCGACAGAATACGATATTGGTAGTTTCGATAGATCCTTTACAACAAAAAAGTTGACGATAATAACAGCCGATAATAAATACATTAATGTAGCCGTCAGACTCGCTCCTTCAAAAGAAGCAGAAATCTGAAGTGCAGTAAATATACTTACACCAAATCCTGTGTATGACAGTATCCTAAATAGCACAAACCGTTGCCTCGATAAAAGATCGTCAGACGGAATGCGCTCGTATAAGTGTTGGCGCAACAACAACTTTAAAAGCAGCTTCATGACGTTATTAGTATTCAGCATTTATATGCATACGAAAATCGGCAAATTTTAGATACCAAACTGTAATATTTCACCGAACATTACGAATTTTTAAGATATGGAATATACCTTGTTGAAAGTTTCAACTTTCTTGGCACTTAGTTGGAGAATATTTCCGTAATATTGC
>JANOBV010000187.1:0-6386 GCA_031411835.1 Bacteroidota bacterium
TTCAGCGGCCAAGCTGTCTAATTGAGAAGTAGTAACTCCATCGTAGATTCCTTCAATCACCTTTTGGGCAACAGCAAAAGTATCTACATGTTCAGACAAACTGTAAGCCAGTTTCTGAATCCGAGCCGTTACTTTATCGAAGCGAACGGCTTCTTTTCTTCCATCTCTTTTGTGTACGAACATTTTCTTGGTGAATATTTGTGGTGTGTTTACTTTTTTATTGGTAAGTAGTAATTGGTAAGTGGTAAGTGGTACTGTGTGCCTTTTGTTAATCTATTTTCTTTGTTCAATGAGAAATGAATGCCAACGTATGTATTGCTACTTACTACTTACCACTCACTACTCACCACTCACTAAAAATCCTCATCCAGCTTAAACAAATTCTCCGACTGCAATTGTCCAACCGAAGCCTTTTTATATTCGCTTACTCGTTTTTCAAAGAAGTTTGTTTTTCCCTGAAGAGAGATCATCTCCATGAAGTCAAACGGATTTGTACTGTTGTAAATTTTATCACAACCAAGAGAAACTAATAATCTGTCAGCAACGAATTCAATATACTGACACATTAATTTTGCATTCATTCCGATTAATGAAACAGGAATTGCATCTGTCACGAATTCATGTTCGTTTTCAACTGCATCACGGATGATTGCTTGAACAGTTTCTTTCGGAAGTTTATTTTCAAGCATACCATAAAGTAAGCAAGCGAAATCGCAATGCATTCCTTCGTCGCGACTGATGAATTCGTTTGATGTACAAAGTCCCGGCATTAAACCGCGCTTCTTCAACCAGAATATTGAGCAGAATGAACCGGAGAAGAAGATTCCTTCTACAGCAGCGAAAGCGATCAAGCGCTCAGCGAAAGTTCCATTTTGAATCCAACGAAGCGCCCATTGTGCTTTTTTAGTCACACAAGGCACTGTATCGATTGCATGTAATAAGTGTGTTCTTTCTGCAGAGTCCTTTATATATGTATCGATTAAAAGCGAGTACATTTCAGAATGGATATTTTCCATCATGATCTGAAAACCGTAAAAACAACGTGCTTCCGGCAATTGAACCTCGTTCATGAAGTTGATTGCAAGATTTTCATTTACGATACCGTCGCTTGCTGCGAAAAAGGCAAGGACGTGTTTAATGAAATGGCGCTCATCGTTCGACAACTTTTCCCAATCCTTCTGATCTGCTTGTAAATCGACCTCTTCAGCTGTCCAAAAACTCTGAACAGACTTTTTATACATATCCCAGATCTTTGGGTAGTTGATTGGGAAGAGCACGAAGCGATCTTTATTTTCTTCTAATAATATTTCTTTCTTCATTTTTACTTTAAAAAAGCGGTTATTAAATTTTGTTATTTCTAATTAGAGGTGACGATTCCCTGTCTCTTTAGTTGGTTTAAAAAAATGCACTCCCCAACCAAAGAGATATTAATCTCTTATCCTTTAAAATTCTTTTGATTTATCGGTTTACTTCCTCTCCGATGACTTGAACAAAAATTCTTTTTTTAAAATACATATGCAATAGCAAACGGTTTTATTTTTCGACAATTATGCACCGCTGTATGTGCAAAAATTGGTTGTAAGCTCTGAAGCCCTTACTACACAAGGCTTTCAGGCGTTTTGAACAAATTTTGTTTATAACTAGCACTTGCATTTTCATGTTTGGTATTGAGAACTCCAAAGCAAAATTTTTTGTGTTGATACTCAGACAAAATGAAAAATGTGCATAATTAAATCGGGAATAATGGGGAATAATTTCTACCTAATGCAGGTGCATTTTAATTAATAATGAAGAATTAATAATGGCGATCAACAAATGAATTGCTATATGGTCAAAATTGAATTTATTTTTGATAAAATAATTCTCCCGCAGATCTCGCAGATTAAGGCGCAGATAAATTCGCAGATTCTGTTTCGTTAATTCCATATTTTGCAATTAAACTAGAGTGGAAATTCTTTGATGCGATTAATAACTTAATACAAGTTTAACAACTAAGAAATCTGCGAATTTATCTGCGCCTTAATCTGCGTTCATCTGCGGGAAATAATTCACGATGGTTTTATGAATACAACATGAAATCCCCCAAACCATGCCTTTTCAAAGGGATTTGACCGAATAATTGCGGTTTATCCGCTTTTTTCTTCGCCAACTTTTTCTACATTTGGAATGATTTGAAAATCACTTTATAATGACAATTGGATTTTCAAAAGAATCTTATTTAGCCTAACCTAAACGAATCTATTACCTACAACTCTACTCTAACTACTATGTTGAAAAAACTAACCGCAGCATCGTTCGTGATGCTGTTTTTGACGCTCCAACTTTTTGCAAGTGGAACTGCCAATCAAATTGCCGATAAGAATACTTACGGAAAAATTATTGCCGATTATTTGAAACAAAATCAATCGACATTAAAATTAACAGATCAAGATCTTGCAAACTGGTATCTATCTGATTTAACAATCAATCAAAAAAACGGAACAGCATATGCTTACGTTCAACAAACAGTAAATGGCGTAAAAATTTTCAACGCCGTTTCTTCTGCTTGTATTCGCAATGGTAAAGTCGTTTCATTTGCAAAACGATTATATCCTAATGCATCTGGCATTTCAAATTCTATCCGCCCTGCAATTTCACAGATCGTCGGAATTCAAAAAGCTGTTCAGCATTTAGGATTGACATTGCAATCGGATCCGAAATTAATTTCATCGGATAAAAGAATAAACAAATACACTTTCACTTCAGGTGGAATTTCAAAAGGCGACATTAAAGTTGAACTGGTTTTAGAATCAGTAAACAATAATCTTCGTCTTGCATGGAATGTAAACATTCGTCAACTTGATAAAAGCCATTGGTGGAATGTTCGTATCGATGCAACCACAGGAAACTACATTACTAAAAACGATTGGACAGTTAGCTGCGATTTCGATGTAGATCAAACTTCTTCTCAAACTGCAACGCAAGCAACAACATCTGTTCCTTATCGCAATGCAGCAAACACAAATTCAACATCTCTTATAGCAGCTTATCGCGTATTTCCATTTCCACTTGAAGCGCCATCTTTCGGAGCTTCGGTTTTAGTTCCTGACCCTTCTGATCCTGTTGCTTCTCCATTCGGATGGCACGACGTTGATGGAATTACTGGTGCTGAATACACTAACACTCGAGGAAATAACGTTTATGCTTATGATGACATTGCAAATCAAGATGCGCCGGGTTCATCACCTGACGGAACATCAATTTTAAATTTTGATTTCCCTGCAAACTTAACTCAATCACCAACTACATATACTGATGCTTCGAACGTAAATTTATTTTACGTGAACAACATGGTTCACGACTACCTTGTTCATTATGGTTTTGATGAAGCCTCAGGAAATTTTCAGGAATTTAATTATTCAGGAAACGGTTTAGGAAACGATTATGTAGTTGCTGAAGCACAAGATGGCGGTGGAACTAACAATGCAAATTTCTCTACACCTGATGATGGACAAAATGGACGGATGCAAATGTATCTGTGGACTGGAGTTGCTCAATCTACTTTGGTGATCAATAGTCCGGGCGGAATTGCAGGGACATACAGTGTAGTAGGCGCAGGTTTTGGTCCTGCAATTTCATCTGCAATCACACAAGAAATAGTTTTAGTTGATGATGGAACTAGTCCAACATCAGATGCATGTGAACCATTAGTAAACGGCGCAGCGATCTCCGGAAAAATTGCAATCCTCGATCGTGGTACATGTGGATTTGCTGACAAAGTTTTACAAGCTCAAAATGCAAATGCAATTGCTGTTATCGTAATCAACAACGATGCTACTGCGCCTTTCTCTATGGGCGACAATGGTAGTGGTTCATCGGTAACAATTCCTTCAGTGATGATTTCACAAGCAGATGGAAATTTAATTCGTGCTGCACTAAGTGGATCAGGTGTAAATGGAACATTAAATCCTTCGCCTACAAGTGCAGTTCAAATTGACGGATCTCTTGACAATGGAATTATCACACATGAATTCGGTCATGGTGTTTCTAATCGATTAACTGGTGGTCCAAGTAATTCAAACTGCTTGAACAATGGCGAACAAGGTGGTGAAGGATGGAGTGATTGGTTAGCTGTAATGTTCACACAGAAAGCCGGAGATCTAGGAACTACAGGACGTGGTGTGGGAACATTCGCAATAGGCGAATCAACAAATGGTCCCGGCATCAGAAGATATCCATATTCTACAGACATGACAATTGACCCTGAGACATATGGTTTCCTTGCACAAAGTACAGAAGTGCATGATGTAGGTGAAGTCTGGTGTACTGTTTTATGGGATTTGAACTGGGCTCTTCGCGATCTAAGTGGTTTCGATCCTGATTGGATCAATGGCACTTCAGGAAATAATATTGCGATGGCATTAGTAATTGAAGGAATGAAATTACAACCATGTGGTCCCGGTTTCCTAGATAGTCGCGATGCAATTCTTGCAGCCGACGACAATTTATATGGTGGTGTTCACAAATGTTTGATCTGGGAAGTTTTCGCTCGCAGAGGAATGGGCTACGCTGCTAATCAAGGTAGCACTTCAGCAGGTGACGAGACGGAAGATTTTTCTATTCCACCTTTCTGCATGATTCCTATTGCACCGCCTGTTGCAGAATTTACTTCTGACGTAACGACTACATGCTTCGGAAATGTTCGTTTCACTGATCAATCAACAGACATTCCTCAACAATGGTTGTGGGATTTCGGTGATGGCGGTTCGTCAACACTTCAAAATCCAACGCACATCTATACAAGTGCAGGAACATTCACTGTTACACTTACTGTTACAAATACTCTAGGTTCTGATGCAAACGTAAAAACATCATACATCACAGTTACAATTGATCCTGCTCCGACAGTGTCAGGAAATCTTGCACTTTGCACACCGGGAACAACAACATTGACTGCAACTGTTACTGCAGGAAACCAAGCTGAGTGGTATGATGCTTCGAACAATCTTGTTTCAACTACATTAGTTTATACGACTCCTTTATTAGGAACAAGTACACTATACACATGTCGTCAGATCACACCAACAGCATTACAAAATGTTGGTCCGGTTGGTCCATCAATTGGCGGTGGTGGTTATCACAATACTTCATTCGAAGGAAAAGAATATTTTACGACAACTCAACCTATGCGTTTGAAATCTGTACTCGTTGATGCAAATGGAGTAACAGACAGAACATTTAATTTGTATTCTTCAACAGGAACACTTTTACAATCAAGAACGATCACAGTTCCTGATGGTCAAAATCGTGTAACGTTGAACTTTGATATTCAAACTGCAGGAAGTTATCAATTAGGAGTTTCTGCAGGAAGTTTATTGTATCGTAATATTTCAGGTGCAGCTTATCCTTATACAATCGCCGGACTAGTTTCAATTACAACAAGTAATTCAACTTCGAATCCTGCAACTTATTATTACTACTGCTACGATTGGGAAGTTCAAGTTTTGCCATGCACAAGTGCACCGGCAGTTGTAAATATCCAAGTTGGAAGTGTTGTAAGCAATTTCACTTATGCAGCGACAGGATTAGATGTTGCATTTACAAATACTGCAACAGGAAATATCGTAGTTTATTCATGGGCATTTGGTGATGGAAATACTTCTTCTTCTGCAAATCCGAATTACACATATGCGACTGATGGAACATATACTGTTTCATTGCACATAGAAACATCAGACGGTTGCTCTGCTGACTATTCAGAAACAATTACTGTTACAGCAATTGGAATCGATGAACTGAAAGATGAAGGTGTATCAATAACATCCAAGAACAATATCTTAACAATCCGTTTTGATCATGCAGCAAAAGATGCATCGATAAAAATTGTAGATGTACTTGGACAAACGCTGATGAATGAGCTGAACATAAATGGAACAACCTTTACACGAACATTGAATTCAATTGCAACGTCGTATGTGTTTGTTACAGTTCAAGAAGGCAACAAGAAGACCACCAAGAAAGTGTTTATTAAAAACGAACAGTAAATAAATTAATAGTGAATAAACTAATAGTGAATAAACTAATAGTGAATATAATAATAGTGAATATAATAATTTATAATTTCTACGAATAAAAAAATAATTATTCGTGCATTCGTGGCAATTATAACCAATTAGTAATAAAAAAGCCGCTTCCCTTGGAGGCGGCTTTTTTATTATCTTTGAAAAAAATAATGTAGTGGCCAGAATAATTTGGGTATATATAATTTCACTCGTGATCTTTTCATCGTGCACGAATTCACACAAAGACAAAATGGAAACAAATCAAATCGTAATGAGACAAGATCCGCATTCATTTGCAATATCAAGTGAAGCAAAGGTTACTCATCTGAATCTTAACTTAGTTGT
>JANOBV010000188.1:0-18403 GCA_031411835.1 Bacteroidota bacterium
CAGACGATAAGATCATAGCTGTCGATGCAAAAGTAAATTTCGATGAGAATGGTTTGTTCCGTCATCCTGATTACTTAGCGATGCGCGATGTAACAGAGGAAGATCCAACAGAAGTAGAAGCAGGCGAGCACAATTTGAACTATGTGAAACTTGACGGAAACGTAGGTTGTATGGTGAATGGTGCCGGACTTGCAATGGCAACGATGGACATCATTAAATTAGCAGGTGGAGATCCGGCAAACTTCCTGGATGTTGGTGGTACTGCAAATGCTGCACGTGTTGAACAAGCATTTCGTATCATCTTGAAAGATCCAAATGTAAAAGCTATTTTGATCAATATCTTTGGTGGTATTGTTCGTTGCGATAGAGTTGCACAAGGAATTGTTGATGCATACAAAAACATTGGCGAAATTCCCGTTCCAATCATAGTTCGTTTACAAGGAACAAATGCCGTAGAAGCAAAAAAGATCATCGACGAAAGCGGATTGAAAGTTTTCTCGGCGATTCAGTTGAAAGATGCAGCTGATTTGGTGAATACAGTTCTTAAGAAATAATTTTATTAGGTGAAAGGTCAAGGGTCAAAGGTCATTCGCAAAATTGACCTTTGACCCTTGACCTTTAACCAATAATACCATTTGATAATGAAACAACTCCCCGCAAGCGAAGGCTTTCTCGCACTTCCCGAAGAAAACTTAGCCGACTACAAAACTGCAAAATACGTTATCCAGCAAGTACCATACGAACATACTTCATCTTATCTTGAAGGATCTGCAAAAGGTCCGGGTGCAATTGTTAGCGCTTCTCATTTCGTAGAATTTTACGACGAAGAGCTCGATGCTGAAACGTATCGCAAAGGTGGAATTGCAACGATGGAAGAAATTATTTTCGGTTCGAAAGTAGATGAAGAAGCAATGGTCCTGATCGACGAAGAAACAACCAAGCATATTAATGCAGGAAAGTACGTCGTTTCATTGGGAGCAGAGCATACTGTCACAAATGGTTTTGTGCGTGCACACAAACGCAAATATCCTGATATGGCTGTCTTGCAAATAGACGCACATTCAGATCTGCGTGAATCTTATCACGACAATATTTATTCTCATGCATCAGTAATGAAGCGTGTACACGATATGCAAGTTCCATTGGTTCAGATTGGAATTCGCGCACAATGCAAAGAAGAGTCGGATCTGATTAAATCGTCTGATATCATCAATACATTTTACGCACATCAGATTCGTAAAGATAGTTTGTGGATGGACAAAGCGATTGCTTGCTTACCTCGACAAGTTTATCTTTCAATTGATGCAGATGGATTTGATCCGTCAATCATGCCCGCTGTAGGTACAGCAGAACCAAACGGATTATTCTGGTCAGAAACACTCGAATTTTTAAGTCGTGTTTTTGCAGAAAGAGAAGTGATTGGATTTGATGTACTCGAATGCGCACCAATCGAAGGAAGTATTCTTTCGGAATTTACATTGGCAAAACTTGTTTATAGATTAATTGGTTATCATTCCCTTAAGCAGTAATTTATAGAAGGCAAAAATCAGAAGGCAAAAGTCAAAAAAGATAGGTCGAAAAGAAAAAGTAAATTTAGTATCCTCTTGAACATCTTGTAAACATTGCTACCTACCACTCACCAATTACCACTTACCAATAAATGAAAAAGATCCTAATAGCCAACCGCGGAGAAATTGCCATCAGAGTCATGCGTTCTGCGCGTGAGATGGGAATAAAAACCGTCGCCGTTTTTTCCGAAGCAGATCGAAATGCATTGCATGTTCGTTACGCAGATGAAGCAGTTTTGATTGGTCCACCGCCATCGTCACAAAGTTATTTGGTGATGGAAAGGATCATTCAAGCAGCGAAAGATACAGGTGCAGATGCTATACATCCCGGTTACGGATTTTTATCGGAGAATGCTGTCTTCGCTGATCTAGTTGTTTCGTCAGGATTAATTTTCATTGGACCAACCGGAGATTCCATGCGAATGATGGGAAGTAAATTAGCAGCAAAAGCTACTGCGGAGTCTCATAATATTCCATTAGTTCCCGGCACAGCAAAAGCGATTGAAGATGTCAATGAAGCAAAATTGATCGCTGAAAAAATCGGGTTTCCTATTCTCATCAAAGCATCCGCAGGTGGTGGTGGAAAAGGGATGCGCATCGTAAAGAACAAAGAAGAGTTTGAGCAACAAATGAAACTTGCCGTGAGCGAAGCGATTTCTAGTTTCGGTGATGGAGCAGTTTTCATTGAACGTTATGTTGCTTCACCACGACATATAGAAATTCAAGTTCTCGGTGACACACATGGAAATGTTGTACATCTTTTTGAAAGAGAGTGTAGCGTTCAGCGTCGTCATCAGAAAGTTATTGAAGAAGCACCGTCATCTGTTCTCACAGAAAAGATCCGTGAAGAGATGGGTAAATGTGCAGTGATGGTAGCGAAAGCTTGTAACTATGTTGGCGCAGGAACAGTAGAGTTTTTACTTGATGAGAATAAGAATTTTTATTTTCTGGAAATGAATACTCGTTTGCAAGTGGAACATCCGGTTACTGAATATATCACGGGATTAGATCTTGTAAAAGAACAGATCAAGGTTGCAAGAGGAGAAAAACTTTCATTCAAGCAATCTGATTTGAAGATCCAAGGACATGCCATGGAGATTCGTGTTTATGCAGAAGATCCTGAGAATAATTTCTTACCTGACATTGGAACACTTCAAACATACAAAGCACCACAAGGTCCCGGAGTTCGTTGTGATGATGCTTTTGAAGAAGGAATGGAAATTCCAATTTACTATGATCCCATGATTGCTAAATTGATCACCTATGGTAAAGACAGAAAAGAATCTATTGACAGAATGATTCGTGCAATTGAAGATTATCAGATCAGTGGAGTAAAGACTACTTTATCATTTTGCCATTTCGTAATGCAACATGAAGCTTTTGTAAGTGGAAATTTCGATACGCACTTTGTACAAAAGTATTTTGTTCCGGGTGTAAAAAAGGACGCATCTGAATTAGAAATGAAAATTGCAGCATTACTTGCTGTAAAAACAATGCAGAAAGGAATAAAAACAAATTCTGACAATAATTCATCAGCATCATCAGTTTCTTTGTGGAAACAAAACCGACTTCGTCAATCAGATTAGGCACGTTAGTTGGAATAGTTCGAAAAATGAAAAAAATCAGTCACATTATTTGTATTCTATTTTGTGTTTTGGCAGCTTCAAAATCTTTTGCTCAAGACACGTTGAGAGGGAGAAATTTACCTTACATTATAGAAAAAGAAGACACGATCTTTGTTATCAATCTGCATAATGTTATGATTGAAGCTGAAGGTCCCGACTATTTAAAAAATCTCCAAGCTTATTATCGTCTCCGTTTTAATGTGATAAAGGTTTATCCGTATGCGCGTTTAGCAGCAGTAAAATTAAATGAGATGAATACACGAATGGCAGAAATGAAAACTGATCGTGAAAAAAGAAAGTATAGAAAGGTAGTAGAAGAGCAAGTAAGAAAAGATTTCGAAGATCAATTGAAAAAATTAAGCATCAATCAGGGTAATGTTCTTATCAAATTAATTGATCGCGAAACAGGACATAGCTCTTATGAATTAGTGAAGGATCTCAAAGGCTCGTTAAACGCTTTTTTTGCACAAGGATTAGCGAAATTATTCGGGCACGATCTGAAAGATAAATATGATCCAACCGGTGAGGACAAAACAATTGAATCAATTGTCCAACAAATCGAACGGGGAGAAATTCAATTCTAATTGCAGAGTATTTTAAAATATATAAACCTGTAATTCGTCACCTTGTATATGATGAAAATTTTAGGAAAAGCTCCATCAGGGAAACGACTTGAAAGAATTGAGAAATCGCCAAATTATAAAAGCGGTGCATTTCAAAATATAGAACCTACAGAAGCACTTCTAAAAGATGCTTCTATGTTGAAAATGTTGAAGGAATTTTTCTTCAACAAACCGGAAAATTTATCCCCGAAATCTGATGTGACAGGTTATAAAATTGATCTTAGTAAATTGTCAGACACAAAAAGTTCAATCGTTTGGTTCGGACATTCCTCTTATTTTATCAATCACCTCGGATTTAAAATTTTAGTTGATCCGGTTTTAAGTGGACATGCTTCTCCTTTCAGTTCGATGGTAAAAGCTTTCAAAGGCGCTGACCTATATAAATCAGAAGATATTCCCGAATTTGATCTGTTACTTATTACTCACGATCATTATGATCACTTGGATTACAAGGCCATTCTTAAATTAAAAAGTAAATTCAAAAATGTTCTTACAGCATTAGGAGTTGGGTCGCATTTAGAATATTGGGGAATTGACTCTAAAAATATTGTTGAATTGGATTGGTGGGAGTCATACAGAATAAATGAAAGCATTGAATTTACTTCAACACCTTCACGACATTTTTCCGGACGAACTTTTAAAAGAGCAAATACATTGTGGAGTTCTTTCGTGTTAAATCTCGGTGAGAAAAAGATCTTTCTTGGTGGCGATTCGGGATACGATATTCAGTTTAAAAAGATAGGCGAAAAATTCGGCCCTTTTGAATTGGCAATTTTAGATTGTGCGCAGTACGGAGTAAATTGGCCGTACATTCATATGGTACCTGAACAAACAACTCAAGCTGCCATAGATCTCAAAGCAAAAGTTTTGATGCCTGTTCATTGGGGGAAATTTGCTTTGGCTAATCACGCTTGGGCTGAGCCCATTGAAAGAATTGAAAAATCAGCCAAACTTTTGAATTTACCAATCAGTGTACCTGTAATTGGGAAAGTGATAGAATTTTAATTTTTTCATATTAGAGTTGTTCTGTCATTTTATTGCAAGAATTTTTATTTGAAAATATTAGTGTAGTTTTTTTATACCTTTATTCAATGAAAATTATTTGTTGCTTAATCGTTATTCTACTTTCACTTCAACTGAGAGGGCAAAGCATATTTTATAAAACTTACGGGAATGCTCAAAGTGATTATGGAACAAGTTGCGTTGAGTCATTTGATAAAGGAGTGGCCTTTACAATATGCACAACCACAAACACATTTAATGTCCAAACAGGTCTTGTTAAAACTGATGTGAACGGTGAATTACTTTGGAGTAAAAATAAGCAAGTGGGCTTGTATTCCTATCCGAATACTGTTGTTGAAAGTAATGATTCTGGTCTAGTCATTTTTGGAAGCGCAAATTACAATCCGACATTAAATGGAAACGATGATTTTCTCTTTTTACTGAAAACGGACTCTGGTGGTAACGATCTTTGGTCGAAAGAATATCGCTTTTCTCAAAATGATGAACCTGTAAAGTTGAGAAAGGCAAAGACCGGTGGATTTATTTTTTGCGCTATCAATGATTACAACTTAGGAGTCTATCCAAAAGCAGGCGTTGTTCGTTTAGAAGAAGACGGTTCAATTCGATGGTCAAAACAATTGGATGTTCTGTATGGCATTAAGCCAACGTCTATGGTTGAGATTTCCAACGGAAATATTTGCATAGTTGGAACTGTTGTAGGATTCAATGCAATTTATTTTAATGATGTGGCAATATGTTGTCTTGACTCGAATGGAAATGAAATTTGGTCGAAAGTTTTTCAAACGTACTATGATGATGATTGCAATAATGTAATGACAAATTCATTGGGTGATATTTTTATTAGCGGAAGAACATATTCGATCAACCGAGAGTGGGATGCTTTCCAGATCAAATTAAATTCGAGTGGTGATCTTATCTACCAGAAAATGTATGATGCCGGAACTTCCAATGGAGAGATCATCAGAACAGGAGTTGCCTATGACGATGGAAGTTCAATACTTCTTGGTGACATGGGTACATTTGATGAACGTGATATAACGATGCTTCGTATCAATTCAAATGGAGATATCAGATGGAGTAGGCGTTATCCATTTTCGCCTTTATTTACAAATTATCCGTACGAGATTATTTCAACAGCTGATAACGGATTAATTTTTACCGGCGATGTAAGGCCACCATCGTATTATCGTGATGCAGTTCTTATAAAAACAACGGATGTTGGAGAAATGACTTGCTATCTTGATACAGCAATTTTCTCAACCTATTCTGATCCATTTACCGTTATAGATCCTATATTTACAATCACGGATAATTTGATTGTACCTGTCGATTCTATTGTGAATGTGCCAACAAATAATATCACAGAAAAAAATATCTGTCAGCAGATTTTTCCGATCCCAGATTTTACCTATGTAGAAGATACAATTTGCTCAACTCAATGTATCCGATTTATTGATAAAAGTTTGAATCAACCAACCAGTTGGAGCTGGACTTTTTCAAATGCAGATAGTGCAGTTTCATATATTCAGAATCCGGAGGGAATATGTTTTGAGTCGAAAGGAAATTTTTCTGTTCGATTGGAAGTGACAAATACAGATGGTACAGCATTCGTTGTTAAAGACATTTCTGTTGGATCTGAATGTCCGGAAGTTCCATTAGTAATCCCAAATGTTTTCACACCAAATGGAGATGGAAAGAATGATCTTTTCGAAATTGAAAATTTACCAATCAATGCAGAGATGAAAATCTTTAATCGTTGGGGAATTGAAATGTTCAAATCATCAGCAAAGAAAAGATTCTGGACAGGTTTTGACGTGAATGAAAAAAAAGTAAGCGACGGCGTCTATTATTACATTCTTGATGTTTCCAATGTGTATTATCATGGGACAGTACAGTTGATTGGCGGAGATTAACACGTAGTACAATTACCGAATATTGATTTTCAATAGTTTACAACTTTCATCGTAAGGCAAATAAGACCTTTTTTATCTCGGGAATTTTCTATATTTGACAAAATTCCTCCAAATCTCCCATTAATGAAATTTATTAAGTCGGTAGCATTACTGATGTCACTTCTTTGTACAATTTTTTACAGCCAGGCGACAACATTTCGGGTATTATTTTTAGGAAACAGTTACGTTGCAGTGAATGATCTTCCACAAATCATTTCTGATATTGCAACGTCGAACAACGATTCTTTAATATTTGAAAGTTATTCGCCGGGAGGTTATACACTTCAAAATCATTTTGGAGATGCAAATTCATTAGCAATGATCAATCAAGGGAATTGGGATTTTGTTGTACTCCAGGAACAAAGTCAATTGCCCTCTTTTCCAATTGGTCAGGTGCAAATTTCTGTTTATCCGTATGCACATAAATTAGATAGTGTGATCACTGCTGCAAATCCTTGCACAGAAACTATGTTTTACATGACCTGGGGTCGGAAATACGGCGACGCAAGTAACTGTTCTTCATGGCCGCCGGTTTGCACTTATGAAGGGATGGATAGTTTGTTAAACCTTCGTTATCGCGCTATGGCATTTGACAACAATGCAACTGTTTCGCCTGTTGGTGCTGTGTGGAATAATATTATCCAAAATTTTCCATCGATTGAATTGTATCAATCAGATGAGAGTCACCCATCGTTAGCAGGTTCATACGCTGCAGCTTGTTGTTTCTATTCTAGTATTTTTAGAAAAGATCCTGAATCGATCTCATATGAATTAGGTTTGGATTCGGCGACAGCTGCTTCTATACGCTTTGCTACAAAGAATGTTGAATTCAATAATACGAACCAATGGTATATTGGAGCATATGATCCAAAGGCTGATTATTCATTCATAAATAGTGGTGTTAATGCCGTTAGTTTTTTGAATAATTCAGCTAATGCAACTAGTTATTTATGGGATTTCAGTGATGGAGGTTATTCCAACGCTGTAAATCCAACTCACATATTTTCTACTCCTGGTCAGTATAACGTGACATTATTTTCATATGAATGTCGATATGTCGATAGAACAACTACTTCTGTAACGGTTCTTAGTACAGGCATAACTCAGGAAAATGCTCTCGAAAATGTCTTGGTTTATCCAAACCCTGCAAGTAACTTTGTTCAAATAAAAAATCAATTAGCTGACAACTCGATTTCTAAAGTTGAAATTGTAAATACGCTTGGCGAACTTGTTTTCGAATCTAGTTTCGGTTCGGCCTCAGATTTAACAGTTGACACACATCAATTTCCAAGAGGATATTATTTTATTTCTCTTACTTCGAAAGATAATTTTTTGAAGATCTATCCATTAGTGCTGAATTGATTTGAATGAAATATTTTTTTTCCTTGTTTTTAGTATCCATACTTATCTCTTGTCAAGGAAGCAAAGAAAATATAAACAACGATTTATCACAATTCAAATGGCTTATTGGAGAATGGATGGACAGCACTTCCGACGGAAAAATGGTTGAGATCTGGAATCAAATTGATGATTCGTCATTTGTAGGAAGTAGTATTTATATGGCTGGAATAGACACTATTTTTTATGAAGAGATTTCCCTGCGAATGAAAAATGGAAAGATCTTCTATATACCAAGTGTTCAAAATCAGAATGACGGTGAACCTGTGTACTTTGCTTTTACATCTGAGAAGAATGGAGAATTTATTTTTGAAAATAAGGAACATGACTTTCCTAAAAAGATAGTTTATACAAATCCAAATAAAGATTCACTCGTTGCTTACATTGAAGGTCCAACTACAAATGGATACAAGAAAGAATTTTTCAAGATGCGCCGCGTTGTAGGGGGGAAATAATAAAAATAAAAATTTTTACGAAAAAGAAAAAACGTGAGTATAAAAAACGAAATATTAATTCATTGCAAACAAGTATTGACAGAAAAAGTACATTCCTTCAAAGACAAATTGAATGAGTTGGTGTCAGATGCTGAAAATGATTCGAAGAGTTCTGCAGGTGATAAGCATGAGACAGCCAGAGCGATGATGCAATTGGAGCAAGAGAAATTGATCTCTCAATTCAATGAAGCGGATAGACAATTAGAAATTTTATCATCTATCAATCCCGATGAAGATGTAAAATTTGTGAGAACCGGAGCATTGGTCGAAACAAATAAAGGAATGATCTTTTTATCTATTCCACTAGGAAAGATAAATGTCAAGAATTCAGATATCATGGTCATCTCTGCAATTGCACCTTTAGCAAAAGCAATGATGAATGCTAAGAAAAAAGAAACTGTTTCATTTAATGGGACAGATTATTTGATCAAAAATATCAGTTAATGTGATTTCCATATTCATATGCCTTCCTCAATATTAACAGAACGATTTTTACTCAGGAGTTTTGAATTGAGTGATTTGGATAATGTTTTTAAAGGCTTGTCCGATCCGGAAGTCATAAAGTATTATGGAGTCAGTTATTCAACTCTGAAAGATACTAATGCTCAAATGAAATGGTTCAAAGAACTTGAAGTAAACAGAACCGGACAATGGTGGGCAATTTGTAATAAGAAGAATACTGTTTTTTTCGGAGGGATTGGATTTAACAATTTCCAGTCAAACCATTTTTCTGCAGAGCTTGGTCTTTGGCTGCTACCACAATTTTGGGGATCCGGCATCATGCAAGAAGTGGTCAACTCCATAATGTCGTTTGCAATTTCAGAATTGAAGTTGCACAGAATGGAAGCAATAGTAGAAAGTGAAAATGCACAATGTATAAAAGGGCTCGAGAAATCTGGGTTTACATTTGAAGGCTGCCGACGTGAATGCGAATTTAAAAATGGTAAATTTATAGATCTGAATATTTACGCTAAAATTATCAATTAGAAAATGCTTTTACCGAAGAAAATCAGGGTACTTCTAATTTTATTCTTGTTTGTTGACCTAGCCATTTCATTTAATCAATACTATAACACGCCTATTGATGGTGACTTGACATCAGTAGTACTTCCATCCGGTAAGTATAAACCTGTCTTACATGATCCATTTGGTATTGAAGCGATAACTACAAATTTGAGTCATAGTGAATCAAATCGCTTTTTTTCAATTTCAACTGCACATACTTTTTTCAGAACATTTCCTTTTGTTGCTCAAAAATGGATGTCACCAATTTCATCTATCTATTTTTCATCTGCTATCTTTAAATTACTTACCCATATTTTAATCATACTATTACTATCGGCATACATATTTGGAGGATTTAATTTTCGTGAAGATAGGTTCATTATATCATCTGCTTTATTCACCATCTTTTTTCAAGTAGGCGGGTATAGCTCTACAATGGGGATTGTTGATTCCGCAATCACATATACAATTTCATATTCATTTCCATTAGCACTTTTATTAATTTTATTTTATCCTTTAGTGCTTAAATATATTCATGGAAAAGAATTGAAATTTAAACTCCCAATACTAATTTTATTCTCATCGCTTGCAATTGTAATTCCTTTTTTTGGAAATCAAATTCCATTTATTGTATTTACTATTCTATTACTTAATTTGATTAGTAGAATTAATTCAAAAAAGTTAGGAAATGGACTGCTCGATTTTGTCAATAATAATCTGTATAAATTTATTCTTGGAGCATTTGTTTTATTTTGCTTCTATTCTTTCTTTCTAAGTTTATACAACTCAGAGCGAAATATTCAGGACATTTCATTGCTTGATCGCTATCTTCATATTCCAATGGGCCTTAAGAATATTTTATTTGGAAAGCCAGGGCTTTGGATTCTGTCACTTTTAATAGCAATCAATACTTTTCATTTGAAACTCAGTGGAAGTGAGAAATCAAAATCTTTTATACGCATGTTGAAATTGTCTGCAGCGTTCATCTTAATTGATGTATTGCTTCAGCCAATGGATGGTTATTATGAATTCCGTCAAAATATAATTCGCCGTGACAACTTTCTTCCATGTATTATTATTATGATGTTTCTTTTTGTCCAAAGTTGTGTTTTTATTTTCGAAATTATTCCCGGCAATTCTAAATCGAGAAAAGTTTTATCAGTCTATGCATTTGGAATAATACTTCTTTTTTCTGCAGCCGATTTACCTTCATTGCGAAAAGATAATTGTGAAAGAGCCTCACTTGAAATGTTGTCAATATCTAATGAGAAAATTGTAAGGCTATCTGATCAATGTACCATTGCTTCGTGGTACATTATAAGTGATGCAAAAGAGTCTCAGGTTAATGCAACAGTATTTCAATTTTGGAAGATTACGGGTACAGAAAAGCTATACTATCAAAACTGACTTGGATTGCCAGGATTTTTAACCAGGATTTTTTAGCTCGGATTACAAGATTTATAGATTCGTGAATTCGTGGCAAAAAAAGTTTTTATTCGAGGCCCTTTTTGAAGTTGGAAAGTTTCAAAGCAGCTTCGGCTTCCTGGGGATTGCACGTGCCGATCAATAAGCTTTGGCCGTTTACAAAAACAACTTCGATTAGCCAAGAGCCGGAAACGGTCATGACCGATTTTTTTCCAAATCCTCGAAGTCCCCAACCACCATATTCTTTCAATGGATTATACTGCCGTATGATCACATCAGATAACTGCGGCCACTCAAATCGTTTTGGAAAGAAATGGAAAGGGTAAAACTTGACGGTGATCGCTTCTTTATCGATTGTTGTAATTAATTTCATACTATAGAAAAGTAAATTAAAGATCGCTAAAAATGCAAGTGCTGAAATGATTCCCATATTGCTCATAGGTCTTACTCCAAATGGTTTATTTAGAATTACCTGTTGTATAAAGGCAAATACAAAAATAGAGGAAATTAAAATCACAACGATCTTAAAGATCTTTTGACTGAAACGTTGTTCTTCAATAAAAAGTATAGGCTCTTTCATAAACAAAAATTGAAGAAGATGTGTACTTGCATTATTTAACTTTTTGAAAATTCATTTTCAATTACTGATTGCATTTCATTATGAACATTTAAATTTGCCGCAATTAATTCGCCGCCGAATATAAATTTATTGGTGCCACTGAAATCAGTAACAACACCACCAGCTTCTTTTACTATAATTGCTCCACCTGCAACATCCCAAGCATTCAATCCATATTCATAGAACGCTTCAAATCGTCCACAAGCAACGTAAGCAAGATCAGCAGCAGCAGAACCCAGTCGACGAAGTCCATGCGTATTTCTCATGCACCAATCAAACACCTGCATGTAAGGAACCATTCGATCATAATTGTGATATGGAAATCCGGTAGCAATCAATGAATCTGATAGGGCTGTGATCTTCGAGACAGAAATAGACTTCCCATTCATAAAAGCGCCGCCATTTTTATATGCGTAAAAGCATTCATCTAAATTTAATTCATGTACAACACCCAGTATTAGCTCTTCGCCTTCAAGTAAAGCAATAGAAATACAAAAGCAAGGAATTCCATGAATGAAATTGGTTGTTCCATCGAGCGGATCAATTATCCAATTGTATTTTTCACCTTTTGAATTATCAGTTGACTCTTCAGTGTAAAAGCCTGCTTCAGGAAGCAAAGACTTCAACTGTCTTACAATTCGTTCTTCGGCAGTTTTATCTACATATGAAACTAAATCGTTATGACCTTTTTTTTCAATACTACTTTGAGAAAATATTTTTCGCTCACCAATAATAAATTTTCCAACTTCAGCAGTCAATTCTGTTACAGACAGACAAAGTTTTTGCAATTGCAAATTTTCCATCAGGCAAGTTGTTTTTTATCTTTGAAATAAAATAATCCAACCGTTCCAATCAGCGCTAGAATTAAGGAGATCATCTGTGCTTGTGTGAAAGCCAATCCACCAATATGATACTGAGAATTCACTCGTATGCTTTCGATCAAGAATCTTTCGATACCATTAAATACAAGATACCAAGAAAATAATCTACCCGGAGTACTTATTTTTTTACGCATTGCCCAAAGTAAAAAGAAGAGCGAAATGCACATTATGCTTTCATAAAGTGGTGTAGGGAAAACACCTTCAGGAAGTTCGTGACAATGATTACCGACACATCCTTCAATTGGAATACCTTCGCTGACAACATTGTTTGGATATTTATAAGACCATAACCAATCAGGAATAAAAGATAGTAGTGAAGGTTTCGGTGACACATTTACAATTCCCCAATCGCCATCACCTGCGATCTGACAACCTAGTCGTCCTGTACCGTAAGCAAGCATTAATCCCGGCGCAGTTGCATCACAAAGATGAAGTGGAGCAATATTGTTTTTCTTTCCATACCAAAGTACAGTTGCACCACCAACAATTAGTCCACCATACATTGTTAATCCGCTGCCACTAAAAATCATTCCCGCCGGATCAGCCATAAAATCACTCCAATACTCAAACAAGTGAAACAACTTTGCTCCTAATAATCCACCGATTGCAGCAGCCATCGTAATTTCAGAAACCATTTGATGAGGATAAACTTTTACATCGACTTCTTTTGGTTCTTTTAATAATTGCTTTCTGCTTTCATAGTATTTCCAAACAATTGCAATTCCGGCCCAAACGATTCCACCTAAAATATTTCCTTTTAATGATAGCAAAGCTGCCTGAGGATCTCTAAAAAATTCAGAACTATTAAATATTGCATAAAAGATCTTTGCTCCGAGAATAAATCCAAAAACACCATTCCAAAAATACTCGTCCATCCCCGCTGGTTTACCGACAAACATTTTTCGATTCATTGGATGAAGCAAGCCAAGTGTTTCTTTCCTCTTTAATTCCAGTGATAATGTCCATGCAGCCAACAAGAATGAAGTTGCAACTAACAATCCGAACATAGGAGGGAAGGAATACATGAAGTGCGTTCCAAAAAGATCATTCAATAAATCACTTAATCCTGCGTACATTTAATATATTTTAATTTGAATGATATTAGAATTGGAATTGTTCAATTCTGTCATTATTGATCAATTCGATAAAATCAGATTGAACTGATACTCCACCGTCAAATGAAATGAGCTTAACCTTCACGAGCTTATTTACAAATGCAGAATTGTATGGAATACTTACACGAATATAGTTGGTTGTAAATCCGGAGAGTAGTCCTTCTTTATTCTCTTCTTCCATCAGCACAACGTATTCAGCATTGATGTATTGAGAATAAAAAAGGTTTTTCTTTTTCTCAGAAAGAATCCTTAACATTTTATTTCGCTTCTTCCTTTCATGAATAGGAACAACTCCCGACATTAATGCAGCATCGGTATTTTCTCTTTCAGAATAAGTGAATACATGTAGATAAGAAATATTCAATTCATTCAAGAAATTGTATGTGTCCAAAAAGTCTTCAGGAGTTTCGCCGGGAAAACCAACGATCACATCTACACCTATACAAGCATCAGGCATCACCTCTTTTATTCGATTCACACGTTCAACATACAAATTCCGTTTATACCTACGACGCATCAATCCTAGGATCTTGTCAGAACCCGATTGAAGGGGAATATGAAAGTGCGGGACGAATCTTTTTGAAGTAGCGACAAATGAAATAATTTTATCTGTAAGTAAATTTGGTTCGATCGACGAAATTCTGAAACGTTCAATACCTTCCACCTCATCAAGTCTTTTTACCAAAGACATGAAATCGGTTTCATGCTTTACTGATTTAGTATCGAAAATTCCATAGTCGCCAATATTGACTCCTGTAAGTACAATTTCTTTTATATGTTTATCAGCAATAGCTAGTGCATTTTTTATAACGTTGTCAATTGAATCACTTCTACTATTTCCACGGGCTAGAGGAATTGTACAATATGAACAAGAATAATCGCAGCCATCTTGCACTTTTAAAAAAGCACGAGTTCTATCACCGAAAGAATAAGCAGAGGTGAATGTAGTGGCTTCAGTGATCTCACAAGAATGAATCTCTGTATGTTCTTTCTTCTTTAGATCGTCAAGGTAATGTGGAAGATTAAATTTTTCTGTTGCACCGAGTACAAGGTCGACGCCTTCAATTGCTGAAATTTCTTCAGGCTTTAGTTGAGCGTAGCAGCCAATGATAGCAATGAATGAATCAGGATTTGCCTGTTGTGCGCGACGAACAATTGTCTTACATTCTTTGTCGGCATTTTCAGTAACAGAACAAGTATTTATTATTACAACATCTGCACCTTGATCAAATTCGACTTTAGCAAATCCGGCATTTTTAAGCTGACGAGCAATCGTGGAAGTTTCAGCAAAATTCAATTTGCAACCTAAGGTGTGAAAAGAAACAGTAGCCCCGGAAATCATGGCGCGAAAATACGCAAAACTGCGTTGTTAGACAAAGTTATTCGTATCAGAAAGTATCGAAAATAAGCCTATAATGAGCAAATAACGAAGTATCTGTTACTTCTTTACCTTGATCATACAACTGACGGGGAAATGGTCAGATAAGTTACTGTGAATTGTTCTAAATCCTGTAGATGTGATCTTCGCATCATGAAAAATATAATCGATCCGAAAAGAAGGAAACGGACCGTTGTAGGTCTTCCCTAATCCGCGACCACTAATGCGATAAGCGTCATCTAAATCATCTGATAAAATTTCGTAGGAGTAAGAAGAAGGTGTATCGTTGAAGTCACCGCAGATCAATACCGGATACGGACTTGCTTCAATAGAATCGTGCAAGATCTCAACTTGCGTTGCACGTTTTACAAAAGCTTTTTTCAATTGTTTCAAGATTGTAACTCCACCACGTAATTCATCTTGCTGGATGTCGTCATTATTCAAATTCTCAATGAATTTATAACTGTTCCATCCGAAGTGAATACTTTCAAGATGTGTATTGAAAACTCTTATTGTATCCTCTCCAATTTTTATATCCGACATAATAAAAATATTTCCACCTTTTTTAGCAAAATGGATTGCTTGCTTCTTCACAATTGGATATTTACTGAAGGTTGCAATTCCCCAGTGATCAGTTTTACGAAGTGAAACAGTATATTCAATATGACTGTATTTAGAATTGAGAAAGTACTTTAGTGTATCTGAATTTTTAAATTCAGGTTTCTTTCTATCGGTCGAATAAAATTCTTGGAAACATACAATATCGGGAGATTCACTTTTTAAAAAGTTAAAGATGTTATCTCGTGTTTCAGAATTATGAAACCAATTGTACAAATCAAAAAGTCGAACATTGAATGACATTACTTTAATGTTTCCGTCTTTCCGAAGTGTCTTTTCATCTTTCGAATGAGAATTGAATTGAATGATACTAAATATTTTCCCTATTCCCATTAGTACAAAAATTAGCGATACCCAAAACCGTCTACTACGTGTGATCATCCAATAAGCAACAAATAATAAATTGATGAGAAGCATGATCTCATAACCGAGCCCAAACAATGCCAGCCACCAAATTTTATTTGGACTTACATAAGCAGCTAAGTAAGAAAAGCCAAGTCCGATCAAGCCAAAAATATTCAACACCCAAATGATTCGGGTAAACAAATTCTTTTTTTCTGATGAATGTGACGAGGAAGAAATCATTTCTGATCTTCTTTACTGATTTTGAAAAGAAAGTCTTTTTCGCTCTGGGAAAGACTACCATATCCGGATTTATTGATCTTATCTAAGATCTCATCCATTTGTTCTTGTTTCGCTTTTTTATGTTGAACAAAATCTTGGTCAGTTTTTTTTCGAGTATAAGCTACACTCATTTTTCCTCGCTTGCCGGAAAATCGGTCGCTTAGGTTTTCTAACCATTTAGTAAGATTCGTTCCATTCTGCAATGACTTAATGTAAATGAATCCGAATAAAGCGCCACCAAGATGAGCAATGTGTCCGCCGGCATTCTCACCTGAAATATTGATTACATCTAACAAGACGGAAACAACTGCGATCCATTTCAATGCAACATTACCAATGAACATAAGTGAGATGGGATAGTCGGGCAGGAGTGTTGCTGCAGCTACAGTTATTGCCAACACACTGGCTGAAGCACCAAGCGCAAATGAAACATTTACACTATGTGCAAAAATCGGGAAGCTATTGAATGCTACAACATATGCAAGGGCACCAAATAGTCCACCCATGATATAAATGCCAAATAATTTTTTCGCTCCTAAATATTCAAGAATGATTTTTCCCATCCAGTATAACCAAAGCATATTGAAAAGTAAATGCAAAAAATCCCAGTGATAAAACATATAAGTAAAGATCGTCCATGGACGTATCAACAACTGTGATGTATTTGAAGGAATAGCGATCCACGAAGAAACTTCTGCAAAACTAAATATTGGAGAATTGAAGAGTGACGAAATTGCGAAAGTAATTCTCACAAGAAGGAATAGTCCGACATTCACGATCAGCAATCGCTGTAATGAATCTCCGGACTTAAGTGTTCGAATGAAATTATTTTGAAATGCAGAATTCGCCATTATTTAATTAAAGTAATCTTTTTGCCGACGGCGATTATTGTTCTTCCAATATTGGATAATAATAATACCGGTTACCAGTCCGCCTAAATGCGCAAAATGCGCAACATTGTCGCCCGCAACATTAGAAATTCCTGAGAATAATTCAAAAAGTCCATAGATGATCACAAAATACTTTGCTTTTAGGGGAATTGCGAAATAGATGTAGATGGTATTATTCGGATAGGTCATACCGTATGCAAGTAAAAGTCCAAATACAGCACCACTAGCTCCAACCACTACAGGAGCATTGTAAACATCCATTTTAAATTCTTTAACAAAGTCAACACTCAAACGCATTGCAGCAGCTTGATCTGTATTTGCCAGTTCATTGAAAGATGCAATAAAAGAATTGTAATGTTCGACCATTTCATGTGAAGAAAAATTTGTGAAAGCGTCTGAACTGATCAATCCTTGTAACTTAGTCATTGAAGGCGCATCGATATAATCATTCAAGAAAGCCATAGCTGGCTGCATCTGATAATAGACAATTGCATAATGTGCAACTGCAGCACCCAGACCGGTAAGAATATAATAGGTGAGAAATTTTTTCGGTCCCCATAACGATTCTAACACAGTACCAAACATGAATAAGGGAAGCATGTTGAACAAGATATGCATGAAGCTTCCATGCATAAACATGTAAGTAATGAATTGCCAGATTCGAAATTTATCAGATAAAAAATAATGCAACCAAAGAACGTCAGAAAGTTCAACGCCTCTGCTTTCCATTACCATGGTAGCAAAGAACATCAAGAAATTGATGATCAATAGATTTTTTACAACCTCAGGAATTGAAATACCCTGAGGGCGGAAGTTGGGATAACTCATAGATCTTTTTTGCCGGCAATCGAATAATTACCTGCTCTCAATATGAAAATAATTTTCACTTAAAATAATCGGAAAGGTCGGCGGTTTTCAACACCTTCATACACGGTTTCCCATCGATTCCGCGCTCTTTTTTGTCAGACTTCATTAATTCTTGGATAAGAGCTTGGATTTCTTCACCGGAAAGTTGGTCACCGCGACGAACAGCCATACTTTTGGACATTGAATGTGCAAGTTTTTCTGCAATACCTGAAGACAGATCAGATGAATTGTTTTTGTATTGTTCGATGATGTCTTCCAAGATTCCTTTTTCTCTCCCTGAAGGAATACCAACAGGTGC
>JANOBV010000189.1:0-30288 GCA_031411835.1 Bacteroidota bacterium
TTCACCGGTCCAATAATTAGCTTCAGCTACAAGATTCTGATCATTTTGATATTGCTGAGACGACTTAAATAATTGGATTGCCTCCGCTGATTTATTATCCATGAACAATTCTACACCTCTGTAATAGCTTACTTTCTGATAGGCGGTTTTAATATTCTGCGTTTTATTTTTTATCAGATCAAGGGCGGTAATCGCATCTCTATAATTCCTCGTGTTCATATAGATGTTGATCAGCATTTCATTTGCTTGATCAAAGTAAAGACTATTAGGAAAGTCTTTCATAAAAGTTCTGAAAGATTCCAATGCTACATCCTGAAATGATAATTCATATGAAAGTTTAGCGAAATTGAAAGAAGCTTCTTCCTTTATGTAAGTATTGAAATTTGATTTAGCAGCAGATTGAAAAGCTGTTCTTGCTGAACGTTTATTATTCAATTGCAAATGACAGTCTGCCAAATGAAAATATGCATTTTGAGAAATGCTATCATCTTCACCGATTGCTTTTTGAAAATAGCCGACAGCTTTTGTGAAGTCTTTAGTTCGATAGTAAGAAAACCCCAGTGAATAAAAATCACCACGGCCTACGTTTGGCGAATTTTTCTCGTAGTCAAGTAAATAGGGAATTGCCTCCTTATAACTTTCAGTCCTGTAATACGACTCACCGACCATTCTTCCAATTTCGATTCCATTTTTTGTTGCAGCAGTATCCAATAACGACGGAGCATACTTTACAACTTCATCATACTTTTTCTGACGATAATAAATTTGAGTGATGTAATAAGGAGCAACCGGAGCAAATGCTTCAGAATCTTTCAGCTTTAAGAAAGATTGCAAAGCAGTTTCATAATTCTCGCTTACGAAAGCGATGTGAGCATAGTAATACTGAGCAGCGCTTGCATATTTAGAATTTCCATCTTTCATCAGAGCAAAAGCTTTTGAAGCCTTATCATAATCGCTCGTCATATAATACGAGTATCCGATCTTAAAATTGACTTCATCTTTTTTATCTTGAGGAAGATCTGCCTGATCAATTTTCGCCAAGTAATCAATTGCATTTTTATAACGTTTTAGTCTGTAGTAATAAATTCCTAGATCATAAAGTGCAGGTTGATAATTTGAACTTGCCGGATACTTTTCTATAAAGTCGAGCAATAAATATTCTGCATCCTTATTGAAAAGTTCAGAAGCACACTTTGCACTGTAGTAAGCAGAGTTCGAGATCACATCATAAGACAGATGCTCTTTCGAGTCCAATACTTGCATAAATAGTTTTTGTGCAGCGCCGTATTTCTGTTTTTGAAGCAGATCTAATCCTTGCTGATAATCGCTTTCAGGATCCCGGTAGATGGCTGTTTGCTGAGAAAACGCCTGAAGGGAAAAAAGTATCAGCAGAATTGAAAAAATTCTTGTCATTGGTTTTAGTAAATTTCGGTGTAAACGGTAATTCTTTCAAAATTATTGCAAACGGCCTTGTAGACTGGTTTTTACATAGTGTAGTTACGAACATAGTTTTAAACACGAGCAACCAAATTGAAAAAGCAAAGTATAAGGCATCCAGTGTCAATATTCGGAGCAAATCTTACAAGTTAAAGAAGCGCTAAGAATTTTTATATCGAGTACAACGTTGTTCATCAGACAGATATCGACTATGAAGAACAGAATATTGAAGAGGACTTTAAATTTACCAAATCCTCCTGATACTAGCCTTTCACCAAAAAAACCAAATAAATGAGACCAGAATTTAGAAACTTCGTGTTAGTGATCAGCTTTCTGAGCATCCTAAGCTTCAGTTGTAAGAAAGAAACTGAGCAGCAAACATTAGAATTTGACACGCAGACTGCGCAAGACAATGCGCTTGCTGAGGGCATTTATACTGATGTGAACAACATTGCCAATCAGGCTATCAAAAATGGAACTTCAGGATTGACAACATATCGTTTTCAAGAAACTTCTTCTTCATATTTGAGCGCGTGTGCAACGGTTACGATCACTCCTGACTCAACAGGAACAGGTGGAGTAGCATCTGTTGATTTTGGACCTACAAATTGTTTGTGTTTAGACAATCATTACCGTCGTGGTGTAATTAACTTTACATACACCGGTGCTTATGGTGATTCAGGTACTGTTATTACAACAAGTTTTAATAACTATTATGTAGGTAAAGACACTTCATTGATGTTTAAAGTTACAGGTTCAAAAGTTGTGACGAATAATGGACAGAATGCAAATGGTCACACACATTTTACAATCAATGTGAATGGGCATTTAACAGATGCTGCAGGAAGGAATATGGATTGGGCATCAGTTCGTGATCGCGAATGGATCTCAGGTGAATCGACTTTGAACTGGCAAGATGACGAGTATTTGATCACAGGTAATGCTCAAGGAACAAATTTTGAAGGAAACTCCTTCACAATGAACATTACGCATGCTTTAGATATTGATTTTAGTTGTTCTTGGATAAAAGAAGGTGTTTTTGACCTCACTCCAACTGCAAAAGCGACTCGTACATTTGATTATGGAAATGGGACTTGCGACAATCAAGCGTCAATCACTGTAAATGGAACTACATTCCCGGTAACACTTCGTTAATAAAACGGTTAAAGAAATTTTTAAAAGGCCTTTCGAAATGCTTCGAGAGGCCTTTTCATTTGTTACTTTTGTGCCATGTATATTTTAAAAGTTAAAGGTACAGCGAAGATTCCTGATTACGTTCAATTGCGGGACGACAACTTCACGTTGCTTGCCTATTTTCGTGTTGACAGACCTGAAAAGGCAATTTCGAAAGCCGGATTAGGAGAACACGAGCAAGAGATCATTCAATTTATTTCCGAATTAGACTTCGGCAAAATTCAAAAGCTACCATTTTAATTAAGTTATGATGCAAACTGAAACGATCGTCGAAATTAGTGACGCAAATATTTTCCAATCGAATAACCTTGTGCTATCGAATGTACAATTGAAGATAGATAAAGGAGAATTTGTTTATCTCATTGGAAAAACAGGAAGTGGTAAAAGCAGTTTGCTGAAAATGATATACGGCGATGTAGAACTTTTGCAAGGAAAAGCAGGTGTTGCAGGTTTTCAATTGAATCACATCAGAGAAAAACAAATTCCGTTTTTAAGACGTAAACTTGGAATTGTATTTCAAGATTTTCAATTGTTAACTGATCGTTCAGTGAATTCGAATCTACTTTTTGTGCTACAAGCAACAGGCTGGAAAGACAAAGTTAAAATGAAAGATCGCATTAATGAAGTGTTGGACAAAGTCGGTCTTTCGACGAAAGGCTTCAAAATGCCACATGAATTATCAGGAGGAGAACAGCAACGTGTTGTAATTGCAAGAGCGTTATTGAATCACCCTGAATTGATCTTAGCGGATGAACCGACAGGTAATTTAGATCCCGAAACATCAGAAGGAATAATGAAATTGTTGATCGATATTGGGCAAACGGGTTGTTCGGTTTTGATGGCAACACATAATTATAATTTGATTGAAAAATTTCCGGCGAGGATCATTAAATGTGAGAATGGGCGGTTGTTTGATTCGAAGAATTGATTAAAAAAAACAAAACACAAGTTCACAAGAAACACAAAAGGTCACGGAAATCTATAGTAAAAACTAATTTGTTCCGTGGCCTTTTGTGTTTCTTGTGAACTTGTGTTTAATTTTCTGCATCCTAACCAAAAATAACTTTATTCAATTTCTCCGCTCCGCTTTTATTTGAAAAACTTTGTTCTAAGATTTCTTTACGTTTTTTGAATTTCTCAGGAGAAAACTGTTTTAGTTTTGCTATTGCTGCGATTTTCTTTTTCATTTCAATTGCTGTATCTGCAACTTCACAAAGAGATTCTAATCCTGTGTTTACAACCATTGGTGTATTTACGATACAATCTTTACCAAGAAAAAGTGCTGCAAGTAATTTCAATTTTATTCCTGTAGATTGGAATGTAGGAAGAATGTTGCATTTCGCATTGGCAATCAATTCATAGATCTTTTCAGGAGAACAATTTTGAACGAGTTCAACATTTTTATTTTCCGCAGCAAGTTTTTGTAATTCAACAGAAGGTTTACTTCCTGCAATGACAAGTTTTTGTGGAATGTCATTGAACACTTCATTGATAAGAAATAATGCTGCTTCATTATTTTCTCCAACAGAAAGATTTCCGTGATAAAGAAAATAATCAGATTTGCTTTCATTGATTGAAACTGACTCAAATGGATGAAAGGCGGGCAAATATTCAACCCTCTTAGCAATCTTTTTAAAATGTTCTTTATCTGCAGGTGAAATTGCGAATACGCCGGCAGCTTTTTTCAAAACAGATTCATACTTTAACAACTTTCCTGATTCATTATAAAAATAATATCGTTTGAAAATGTTTTTTTCAACCTTCGCCAGATTTGAATAATAATCATGTTCAACATTATGCGTTCGAACAAATATTTTTCTATCTCGAAAATCAGAATCATCTAGTAAAATTGTTGAATGCAATCCTTCCATTAATATTGGAGAATTGTCTTTTAGCAATCTTTCCTTTAAAAGTTCCGAACTTCGTGTAAGAACAATATATGGTTGTGCAGTAAAGAGTAGAGAACGAGAGTTTTTCCTTGCATAATAATAAACTTCACGTGCATATTTATTCAACTCCATTTGTTCAGCTCTGCCATATTCAAAACAATGTAAAGTGATCTTGATTCCAAGTTGATGTAGAGCTTTTAGTTTATAAAAAACGTCAATTACACCACCATAATCGGCCGGATAGGGAACATCAAATGAAATGATATGTAAGTGCTCAAATGACATCTTTAAATATTTGCAATAATTTTTTTTCTTCGTTTTCCCAACACAATTCTGATGCTGCAATTTTCAAATTTTCTTTCCACAAAGCAAGTGCATTCGAATTAGAGATCATATGTTGCATTGTTGAAGCAATATCATTTACTGAAGTTGAAGGAGTTATTTTACCTATTGAATAGTGATCAACGATTTTTCTAACTTCAGGTAAATCGGACGCTAATACAGGCAATCCGGCTTGAATATAATCGAATAATTTATTGGGAAGAGAATATCGATAATTCAAATTCGTGTCTTTGTCTAGTGTTAAACCAAAATCTGCTAGTGATGTATATTGATAAAGAATTTCCATTGGTTGTTTCGGCAGAAAAAATACTTTTTGTTCAATGTTTAAAGATATCACTTTTCGTTTCAACTCACTGAAGACATCTCCGCCACCGATGAAAAGCAAAGCAGCATTTTCAACTTTTGCAATTGCCTCAATTGCCTCTTCACCTCCTCTATCGATATTAATTCCTGCGCCTTGAAAAAGAAATATTTTTTTATCAGACGGAAGTCCAAGCTCATTTCGTGTTAGTGTATGAGGTTTTGAAATTGATTTGAAAGGAAGATTTCTTACGACTTTAACGGGGACTTTATATTTTTCAGAATAAATTTTTGCAATTGATTCATTTACCGTAAAAACATTTTTCAGCTTGGGAAAAATGTACTGTTCTATCGAAAGCCAAATCGTCTGAATGCTAGGCCGGGAAACCAATTCAGGTACTTCAGTGAAATACTCATGACTATCATAAAAAAGCGTTGCTTTGTTTAGCCGGGAAATGATAAAATTCGGCAACAAAGTATCCAGATCATTTGTTACTAGAACGTCTACTTTTGTGAATAATAGGAAGAATAAGAGGCGAATATTATAAAATGCATAAAAAAATGGACCGGATTCTACTGGCAAGTTAAACCGTTTTGTAGCGTAAGGACGATCAGGCATTGGCAAGGATGATTTCAATTTTCTTCCTACCAAAGTGACATTCAACCCTTTAGAATGCAAGGCCATTGCAGTTCGATGAACTCTTTGGTCGGTGACCAGATCACTGACAACTGAAATAATTACGCTTCGAGGCACCGGCATTTGAGAGGCAAGTAAATCAAAAAATCGGACTTTTCCATTTTGTAGAAAAACGCAAAAAGACTAGCTTTGTTTACCCACACACAATCATGAAAAAACAATCGTATTCTACTCACAAAAAGTACAATTTATTATTTCACGGAGTTCTTATTTTGCTGGTTTTGCTTGTTACAATTGGCTCTATTAGCAACTTAATAGACAATTTAGATGATGCTGAAAAAGTAAAACCTTCGCTAGTAATGGTTGGCTTTTCAATTATTCTCGGATTGCTTACTTATTTTGTCAGGGTATTTACACTAAGAGTGCAAGATAGAATCATCAGATCAGAAGAGAATCAACGTCATTTTCAATTAACAGGAACACCATTAGATAATAGATTACATATGCGACAAATTATTGCGCTTCGTTTTTCACCGGACGACGAATTTGTTGAACTGTGTAAAGATGCAGTTGAAAAACACATGACTTCAGAAGAAATTAAAAAATCAGTTTCCAGATGGAAAGGTGATTATCACAGGATCTGAAATATTATTTTCATTTCAAATTAGAAATGATCATTCGATTTAAAAAATACATTACATGAAAATAAATACAGAGGAAGAATTGGAAGTAAAATTCCAACAGCGTATTGATAAAGGAGATATCATAGAACCGAAAGACTGGATGCCTGAAAGATATCGTAAGCAATTGATAAGAATGATGAGTCAGCATGCTCATTCGGAAATTGTAGGAATGTTACCGGAAGGCAACTGGATCACACGTGCTCCGAGTTTAAGACGTAAAGCTGTTCTCCTAGCAAAAGTTCAGGATGAAGCTGGTCATGGTCTGTACATCTATAGTGGTACTGAAACTCTTGGAATTAGTCGCGATCAGGTAATGGGCGATTTTCTTACCGGCAAAGCAAAATATTCAAGCATCTTTAACTACCCCACTCTAAGTTGGGCAGATATTGGAGCAATTGGTTGGCTCGTTGATGGTGCAGCAATTGTAAACCAAACCGCATTGGCAAAAGGTTCATATGGTCCGTACGCTCGTGCAATGGTAAGAATATGCAAAGAAGAGAACTTTCATCATAAACAAGGTTATGAAATTTTAGCAACTTTGATGAAAGGAAGTAAAGAACAAAGAGAAATGGCTCAAGATTCCATCAATCGTTTTTGGTGGCCTGCATTGATGATGTTTGGTCCGGCAGACGGAAATTCTCCGAACAGCGAAGAGTTGATCAGATGGAAAGTAAAAAAATATAGTAATGACGAATTGCGTCAACGATTCATTGACAGAACAATTCCACAAGCAGAAAATATTGGATTAACTATTCCTGATAAAGAATTAAAGTGGGATGAGGAGTCTCGACATTATTCTCATGGCGAGATCAATTGGGAAGAGTTCTACAATGTGATCAACGGAAGAGGGATTTGCAATAAGGAGAGAATGAAATCACGTCGTGATTCACATAACAATGGTGCATGGGTGCGAGAAGCTGCCTCTGCATATGCAAGAAAAAAAGCTTCGAAAACTATTGCTGCATAACAAAAAATAAAACGAAAAAAATGAGTGCATCAGAATGGCCGTTATGGGAAGTATTTACGCAAAAGCGTGCAGGCTTACCTTTTGAACATGCAGGAAGTGTTCACGCACCAGACAAAGAATTAGCATTGCAAAATGCACGCGATGTTTATTCAAGACGTGGCGAAGCAACTTGTTTATGGGTCGTACCTGCAGAATATATTGTAAGTTCATTACCCGATGAAGCAGGATCATTCTTTGATCCAAGTAATGATAAAATTTATCGTCATCCGAATTTCTACAAAACTCCGGGCGCACAGTTTGAATAAATAATAAATCAGAATCAATACCCATTATATGTCTGAATTAAATAAAAATATTGCTGAATACGCATTAAGAATTGGAGATACAAGTTTGATCCTTGGCCAACGTTTAGGAGAATGGTGTGGACACGGACCAATATTAGAAGAAGATATTGCGCTTACAAATATTTCGCTTGATCTTATTGGACAATCACGTGCCTTCCTAACCTATGCCGGAGAAAAAGAAGGCAAAGGTCGGACTGAAGATGATCTTGCATTTTTCCGTGAAGCACGAGAGTTTAAGAATAGATTGATGGCAGAACAACCAAATGGTGATTATGCACAGACGATGATTCGTCAATTTTTTGTGAGTGTATATCAATTTTACTTCTTTACTGAACTAATAAAAAGTAAAGATGAAATGTTGTCAGCATTAGCAGAAAAGTCCTTGAAAGAAGTAACGTATCATGTTCGTCATAGTAGTGAATGGACCATCCGATTTGGCGATGGAACAGAAGAAAGCAACGTTCGCACAACGGAAGCAATTGATACTCTTTGGAAATATACGGGCGATCTTTTTGAGACTGATCAGGTAGATGTTGATTTGAAGAAGTTAGGAATTTCAGTTGATATGGAAGTTGTAAGAAGCGGTTGGGATAAAAAAATTCGTGAGGTATTTGAGACAGCGACATTAGCTGTACCACAAGAAGGTTTCATGATTGGCGGTAGTGTGACCGGAATGCATACAGAACATCTTGGACATTTACTTGCAGAGATGCAAGTACTACCAAGATCTTTTCCGGGTGTAGAGTGGTAAGAACAATCAAATGACAAATACAAAATTTTCCGAGAAAGAAATTTATGATTTAATTGCCGGTATTCCCGATCCTGAAATTCCTGTGATTACAATTGAAGACTTGGGAATTTTACGTGAAGTCAAAGTTACAACTGGCAAAATTATTATTTCAATTACTCCTACCTACAGTGGTTGTCCGGCAATGAATGCGATTGAAAAAGACATCAAAGAAATTTTAAATCGATTTGATGTTGGTCCGGTTGAAATCAAAACCGTTTTTTCACCTGTATGGACAACCGATTGGATCTCTGATGAAGCAAAAGAAAAATTACGTGTGTACGGAATTTCTCCGCCGGAAAAATCAAGCAACGATATTAATGTTTTATTGAATCGACAATTGCATTGTCCACGTTGCAATAGTACAAACACAGAATTGATCAGTCAATTCGGATCTACAGCATGCAAAGCGTTATACAAATGCAAGGATTGTTTGGAGCCGTTTGATCATTTTAAATGCCATTGATTTAGGAAAGTAAAAAATTGTTTAAGGGGTTTAATGTGTTTAAGAGGTTCAATGTGTTCTAGCCACCACTAATTGCAAGTAGAGCAACACATTAAACTTCTTAAACCCTTTAAACCAAACTTTAAAATTAAACTACTTTCCTGTAAACACCGGCTTCCTCTTTTCTAGAAACGCCTTCACCCCTTCATTGTAATCATACGTCTGTCCGGCTTCGGCTTGAAGCATCATTTCTTGTTGCAATTGATTTTCGAAAGTATTACTGAATGATTTATTGAGTAAACGTTTTGTAAGTCCTAGTCCACGTGTTGGCATTTCAGAAAGTGTTTTCGCTGTTTGAAAAGCTACTGTTTGAAGTTCTGCATCATCTACAACTTTGTAGATCATTCCCATGTTTACGGCATCTTCTGCAGAAATCTTCTCGCCTAACATCATAAGTGCAGTCGCTTTTTGAAATCCGACTAAGCGAGGTAAAGTATATGTTCCTCCACTATCAGGCACTAAACCAATTTTACTGAACGCTTGCAGAAAACTTGCAGAGCGACCGGCGAAAGTAATATCGCATGCAAAAGAAATATTCGCTCCCGCGCCTGCAGCAACACCATTCACAGCGCAAACGATAGGCTTTTCTATGATGCGAAGTAAGATGACAATAGGATTATAATGTTCCGCAACAATTTTTTCAATACCCGGCCCGGTTGGATCTATTGCTTCAGATAGATCTTGTCCTGCACAAAATGCTTTTCCTTCACCAGTAATATAGATCGCACGAACGTTTTCATCCTTCTGTGCATTCTTCAATGCAGCTTGAAGTTCGAGCGCCATTTCGCGATTGAAGCTGTTGAATTTATCGGGGCGATTGAGTGTAATGCAAGCGACGTTGCCTTCGAGTTTGTAAATTATTTGCATTGAACAAAGCTATTGAAAAAATTGTAATTCGAGATTAGAAATTCGAATCTCGGAGTAAATTCAAGTATGTGCTTCGAATTACGAAACACGATTTACGAATCACGAGAAATAAAAAAACCCGTCCACGCCAGGACAGGTTTTCTTATTTTTTCAAGCAAAAATTACTTACTTCACTTTCGCAGATAATTCAGCACCGGCTTTGAATTTAGCCACACGTTTAGCAGCGATTTTAATCGGCTTACCTGTTTGTGGGTTACGACCATTGCGGGCAGAACGTTTAGCAACTGTGAAAGTTCCAAAACCGATAAGAGCAACGCGCTCACCTTTTTTTAATGTTTTAGAAGTCACGACCATAAACGCTTCTAAAGCACGAGATGCATCAGCTTTGGTAATTTTTGCTTCAGATGCCATAGCATCTACCAATTCAGCTTTGTTCATTTTACGCTAGTTTTTTAGTGATAATTATTCAATTAGTGATTGATGAGTTAAAAGTATGCTGCATATGATGTTTACACAATATTTTGAGGTACAAATGTTAATAAATACCTTGTATTGTTGAAAACTATTGTCTTAATCGTAATTCGTGAATCGCGAATCGTAATTCGAAGGCGCCTTCGATCCTGCATTCGAATTACGATTCACGATTTTCGAATTGCGATTTTCACTATCTTAGCATCCCTTCAAAAAGAAGAGTTTACACTATGGAAAAGTTTGTTGTTAGTGCAAGAAAATATCGTCCGATAACTTTTAATACAGTTGTTGGGCAACCGAATATAACCAATACGTTGAAGAATGCGATTCGCAATAATCATCTTGCACAAGCATTTCTTTTCACAGGACCACGTGGTGTTGGTAAGACTACTACTGCGAGAATTCTTGCAAAGACGATCAACTGTTTGAACGTAACTGCTGAAGTTGAGGCGTGCAATACTTGCGAAATGTGTGTTGCATTCAATGAAGGTCATTCATTGAACATATACGAATTAGATGCTGCGAGTAATAACTCTGTCGATGATATTCGAGCGCTAGTTGATCAGGTGCGTTATGCGCCGCAGATGGGGAAATACAAGGTGTACATCATCGATGAGGTTCACATGCTCTCTGTTGCTGCCTTCAATGCTTTTTTGAAGACATTGGAAGAACCGCCATCGTATGCAATTTTCATTCTTGCAACGACGGAAAAGCACAAAATCATTCCGACAATTTTATCGCGTTGTCAGATCTTTGATTTCAGTAGAATATCAGTTGAGAATATTGTAAGCCATTTGCAACATGTTGCAGCTAGCGAAGGTGTAACAGCAGAAGTTGATGCATTGCACATCATAGCGCAAAAAGCAGAAGGAGCTCTTCGTGACTCATTGAGTATTTTCGATCAGCTGGTTTCATTTGCAGGAAATAATCTCACTTACAAACACGTAATTGAGAATCTGAACATACTTGATTACGATTATTATTTCAGAATTACAGACGATCTTTTAGCTGAAAAAATTCCTGATGTATTAATGGCATTCAATGAAATTCTTAATCACGGATTTGATGCACATAATTTCATCAATGGATTAGCTTCACATTTCCGTGATCTATTAGTTTGCAAAGATCAGATCACACTTTCACTGTTAGAAGTGAGTCCATCAGTTAAAGAAAAATATCGCGTACAGGCAATTGCATGCAATGCCAACTGGTTACTTGCTCAATTGGATCTTGCTGCAAAAGCAGATTATCAATATCGTTCAGCAAAGAATCAACGATTACACATCGAACTCACATTAATGAAAATGTGTACGAGTAGTCAAACATTGTCAGCACCTTCAGAAGGTGTCAAAAAAAAAATTGAACTAGCAATAAATTCAGCTGCACCCGTGCAACCTCAAGCTGTACAACAACATGTACCGCAGCCTATCGTTAATGAACCGAGCGCATCCTCCGTAGCTACTACTCCACTAGAAAAACAACAAGCTACTCCTACCCTTCCAACACCTACTCCGGCTAAATCAGAAGCTCCTATAGTAATTCCTGCTACCCCTTCACGTCCATCTACACCGACTTATAAAAAGTCGATTTCTATTAAGGACACAATGAATGGAACAACAGAAAAAAAAACTGACATCGCGCCTGAAGAAACATTACCTGATCTTTCAGCGCCATTTGATCAGCCGATGTTAGAAGGGCTTTGGAGAAGTTACGCAGACAAATTAGAAAAGCATGGTCGCATGACATTGTCTGCAGCTATGAAAAAAAGAAAGCCAACAGTTGGCGAAAATTTCGAATTGAATTTTATTGTTGACAGCGCTGCCGCAGAGAAAGATTTGACAGAAGAAAAAACAGAGTTACTAATTTTTCTCCGTAAAGCTTTATCTAATTTTAAGATCACAATTGCAATCACAATTAACATTAATGAATCATCCGATGGACCGGCATACACGCCATCCGAGAAATTTAAGAAGTTAGCAGAGATCAATCCGGCAATGAATGATTTGAAGAAGTCGTTTGATCTTGAGATTGAATATTAATTCTCAGTTTAAAGTTTAAAGTTTTTTTGTTTAAGGTTTAATGTTTAAAGTTAGTGTTGTGGCAATTCGAAATTATCCTTCGTATTTTACAATTTAATCCTTGTATAATTTTGCAATTAGTAATGTCCTAACTTTAAACCTTAAACAAAATTTTAAACAAAATTTCAACAAAAATTTCGATTTTGATGACTCTGAAAAATGACCTTTGACCCTTGACCTTTGACCTCATTTTTTTCAACTTTTTCCTCTAAAAACCACCGTAAAATTTCTTCAAAAATTCATCAATTTCTCTTGGTAAATTGGGGTGATTTTTGTAGATTTACAAACAATGGAAAAGGCAGGAAAACGTTTGGTTTTTGGCTAAAAAGTTCCATTTTTTTTCGATATTATTACGGGGAAAATCTGGGGGGAAAAGAGTACTAAAAATGGGTGAATTGATAAACGACCAAGTGAAACCATCCGACAATGTCGGCGACGGACAAGAAGTGAAAAAAAGCAGCAACAGTTATTCGGCAGATTCCATCCAGGTATTGGAAGGTCTCGAAGCGGTGCGTAAGCGCCCGGCCATGTATATTGGTGATATTGGCTTTAAAGGCTTACATCACCTAGTCTACGAAGTGGTAGATAACTCAATCGATGAGGCTCTTGCGGGATATTGCAAGAACATCGACGTGTCTATCCTTCCGGGTAATATTATTCGTGTTACTGACGACGGACGAGGAATTCCGACTGATTATCATGCGAAAGAGAAAAAAAGCGCTCTCGAGGTCGTTATGACCGTATTACACGCCGGTGGTAAGTTCGACAAGGACTCTTATAAAGTTTCCGGTGGACTCCATGGTGTAGGTGTATCGTGTGTGAATGCTCTTTCATCGCATCTGAAAACAGAAGTTTATCGTGAAGGAAAAATTTTCGTTCAAGAATATTCTTGCGGAAAACCTTTGTACGATGTGAAAGTTGTTGGTGAAACGAACAGAACAGGAACTACGCAAACGTTCACTCCTGATGCTTCAATTTTTATCACCACAGATTATCATTATGACATTCTTGCAACACGTTTGCGTGAATTGTCATTCTTGAATAAAGGCATCAATTTAAATATTGAAGATCTTCGTACACCTGATGCTGATGGTAATCATCCAAAAGATTCTTACTTGAGTCTTGGTGGTCTTAGAGAATTCGTTGAATACCTTGATGAGAATCGTGAGAAACTTACACCGGAGCCTATCTATATGGAAGGCGAACGTGCAGGCATACCGGTTGAAGTTGCAATGCAATACAACACTACGTTCACTGAGAATATTTATTCGTATGTGAATAACATCAATACTCACGAAGGAGGTACGCATTTATCAGGGTTCAGAAGAGCATTAACTCGTACTTTGAAATCGTATGCTGATAAATCAGGTTACTTCGACAAATTGAAATTTGAGATCAATGGTGATGACTTCCGTGAGGGACTTACTGCAATTGTATCTGTGAAAGTTCAGGAGCCACAATTTGAAGGACAGACAAAAACCAAACTTGGTAATAACGAAGTGATGGGTGCTGTTGATCAAGCTGTGAGTGATATGTTGAGTGCATACTTAGAAGAACATCCGCGTGAAGCAAGAACAATCGTTGACAAAGTTATTCTTGCAGCAACTGCTCGACATGCTGCCCGCAAGGCACGTGAAATGGTGCAACGTAAAAATGTACTTCAAGGAACAGGACTACCGGGCAAACTTTCAGATTGTAGTGATAGTGATCCTTCAATTTGCGAATTGTATTTAGTCGAGGGAGATTCTGCCGGCGGCACAGCAAAGCAAGGTCGTAACCGTTCGTTTCAAGCGATCCTTCCGTTGAGAGGTAAAATTCTAAACGTAGAGAAAGCAATGGAATATCGGATCTATGAGAACGAAGAGATCCGGAATATCTTTACTGCACTCGGAGTATTCCGTGATGACAGCAAAGAAGGTCGTCCGTTGAATATGGACAAACTTCGTTACCACAAGATCGTCATCATGACCGATGCCGATGTTGATGGTTCCCACATTACAACTTTGATCCTTACATTCTTCTTCCGTCACATGCGTGAATTAGTAGAGCAAGGTTATTTATACATCGCTACTCCTCCACTTTATTTAGTGAAGAAAGGAAAAGAGCAAACATATGCATGGACAGATGAGCAACGTATTGCAGCCATTAAAGCTTTAGCCGGCGACGGAAAAGAAGAGAATGTAAATACGCAACGTTACAAGGGTCTTGGAGAGATGAATGCAGAGCAACTTTGGGAAACGACTATGAATCCGGCAACGCGTACACTTCGTCAAGTTACTATTGATAGTGCAGTTGAAGCGGATCGCGTATTCTCAATGTTAATGGGCGACGATGTTCCACCACGCAGAGAGTTTATCGAGAAGAATGCGAAGTATGCAAAGATTGATGCATAACATTCAATTGAAAATAATAGAGAAAGGAAACCGGAAATGGTTTCCTTTTTTTTGTGCCTTGTAAAAAGTTGGGGTGAAGTCTGCAGACTTCACCCCAACTTTTTACAAGGCAACCATTTTAATTCATCACGTATTGTTATTAAAGTTTTCTAAAACCCTAAAACAATTACACTATGAAAAATCGTTTCAACATCTCTATGGTTGTTTTCATCCTGCTTGCATTTTTTTCATGCAAGAAAGATGAAACAAACACAACATCAAATCCCACACACACAAATTCTATGTCAGGATTTAATGCCGCACACAAAAAGCCTTTACAAGACTTTACATTGAATGCAAGTTTGGGTGGATCAATTTCAACAACAGGTGGGATGGAATTTTTCTTTCCTGCAAATGCTCTAGTCAATTCCGCAGGAAATACAGTATCAGGAAATGTCAATGTGCAAATTGACGAAGTCATTACAAAAGCTGATCTGTTTTTTAATCAGATCTCAACACATGCAGATGGTCGGCCACTAAATTCAGGGGGAGCTTTTAAAATAAAAGTTACTCAAGGGAGTGAAGAACTTTCAATGGCTGTTGGACAACAATATCATGTATGGTTAACTTCGAACTCTACCGAACCAACAATGGAAACGTATTATGGAATTCCAACGACAGATCAATTTGGTATTATTAATTGGACAACTACTCCTCCCGGTTTTTCACCCAATGTATTTACAAACACAACAGATTCAGCAACAATTTATGAAATGGTTCTTGATGAATTTAATTGGATCAATTGTGATCATCCTTACGATAGTCTATTTTCAGAATTGAATATTACATTACCTACAGGATCTGAAAATTGTCAAATAATGGTAATGGATAATTCATCGATGACAGCAGTAAGTCTTTGGGGAAACAGCACTACAGCAAGTTGGAGTTACGCTCCAATTAACAAACAACTTACAGTCGTTGTTACATGTAAAACTAATGAAGAGTATAAACTATCAGTTCAAACTTTTTACTTTACCGGTCAACAGATTACTATGCCAATGTTAACAACGATTGGTGAAGCAGATTTGGAAGCGTTGATTTTGACGTATCAGTAAAAAAATAAACATGGAGAACATGGAGAAAAATAAGAAGTCCATAGAGTAGCTTACTCCATGGACTTCTTATTTTTCTCCATGACCTCCATGTTTTATTTTTCCCCAAGTTCTCGAATAGCCATATAAGCCATCAACCCCACACCCGTTTCCAAAGCACTTTCATCAATATCAAAAGTACTAGTATGAACCGAAGAAATAATCCCTCGTTCTTCATTACGAACACCAAGCCGATAGAAACAAGCAGAAGCTTGCTGCGAATAAAAAGCGAAATCTTCTGCAGCCATCCAAATTTCTAAGTCCTCGATGTTTTCACTCCCTACAAATTCAGTAGCGAATTGTCGCGCACGATCAGTGAGTTCTTCTTCGTTAATTAAAAATGGATAACCTTTTACAATATTGAATTCAACTGTTCCGCCCATACTTTCAACAACACCTTCAGCCATTTTTTTCATTCGCACATGAGCATCAGCGCGCCATTCTTCGTTAAGTGTGCGGAAAGTTCCTTCTAGATAAACTTCATCAGGAATAACATTTGTCGCACCGTTCGCAATTACTTTTCCAAAAGTTAATACCGATGGCAACGATGGCTTTGCATTTCTGCTGACGATCTGTTGCAAAGCAACGATCATGTGTGATGTAATGAGAACAGGATCGATCGTAAGATGCGGCATTGCACCATGACCCCCTTTACCTTTTACTTTCACATAGATCTCATCGGTACTTGCCATATAAAGGCCTTTACGAAATCCAACCTTGCCGGCTTTTATCTGTGGCATTACATGTTGGCCGATCACGGAATTTGGTTTTGGATTTTCCAGAACACCTTCTTTGATCATCATTGATGCACCACCCGGCAATTTTTCTTCGCCCGGTTGAAAAATAAATTTTACAGTTCCTTCGAAATCATTTTTTAATTCATTCAGTACTCTTACAACTCCGAGTAGTGAAGACGTATGAACATCATGCCCACAAGCATGCATGACTCCGTTATTCTTTGAAACATAATCAACTTTATTTGTTTCCAGTATTGGAAGCGCATCCATATCTGCGCGAAGAGCAACAACTTTCTTACTCGGATTTTTTCCTTCGATCAATGCAACAACTCCAGTATTTGCAAGTCTATGCATATTCGTAATTCCATATTCTTTCAATTTCTCTTCAACAAATTTCTGAGTATTGAATTCCTGAAAAGACAGCTCAGGGTTCATATGGATATGACGACGACAAGCGACAGTGTCAGTGTGAAATTTTTTGGTTAGGGATTTTATTTTTTCTTTCAACATTCTTTCTTATTAGAATTTTTTGTGCCTTGGAATTGTTTAATGGGTTTAAAGTGTTTAATGCGTTTAACTCCTTAAACCATTTGAACAAATTAAACTATTTCTACATCTGCGATTGAACTAAAAGTCTAGCCCCAGCGAGAAGTAAAACCTATTCGGATAAATATCTCTATTCTCTACACCCCACGCCCAATCTGCCCGCATAAAATATCCGAGTAAACGAGTACGTAAACCGAAACCATATCCGGCAACGATTGGTTCATTTTGTTTTACTACAGTAACAACAAATGGTGTATTCGTAATTACAGTTCGGTTGAACATATTTGTAGAATCATAAGGCGACCAGCCGGTCCATGCAGTACCAATATCACCGAAACCAATGATCTGGAAGTTCCGAATGAAATCAGATTTAATAGGTCGATTTAAAAGGTACTTAAAAATTGGCCAGCGAATTTCACTATTGATCAAGGCAAATGAATTTCCGTTTCTGATATTTTGATCAAAGCCTCTTAGATTAGAAGCCAGTGCTTGGAAATAATAATTCTGTGAATAATCGATTGGTGTAGTAACATTAAATCCTGGTGCTATCCAATTATCAGTGCCTCCGAGATAATAAATTAATTTTTCTTTTCCGAAAGATGTACTAGCCGCAAAACGATTTGCCCAAATAAGTTCTCTATGAATTTTCAAATAGTGTCGGAAATCTCCACCAACGATTACCATTCCCGAACCTTGTTTATTGACCTGCTTGTAATACTCTCCAAATATTTTCAACCTAGTTCCATTGTATAGATTCAACCCCATGTTGATCGTATTATCGAGTACATATTCCAACCGTGCTGTTGTCCAATGAACCATTTTATCCGGCTCTTCAAGTGATGGCTGATTATAAGAAAGTGTTACGATTTTATCATTTCTATAGGCGATGGATCCACGCAGAGAAGATACATCGCTGAATGGAAATTTATTTCCATATCTTAATTCATGTGAGTATTGTTTAGTTCCAAATTCCGGAAGTAAGGTTGCTTGACGATAAAACGTCATTGACTGATCTAATCTCTTCTTCAGATACTCAAACTTCAAATAATACTCGTTGCTATTCAAATCAAATGCAAGCTTAAACCCACCTGTGATCCTATAATCTTCTAGCAAATCACTTATACCTAATTTGAAAAAACCATTAACACCGGGATTATAATAAATTGGACTTCCACCATTGAAGATCTGATAGGTTTCATTCAACAAAGTATTATCAAGCTGACTTACGAAATAGGTTGAAGAAAAAGCAATTTCATAATTACGTTGTTTTGGCAATTGAAAACCAATTGAATCTTTTGTTGCTTCAGTTGCATTGACAGCAATTGAATCTTTTGGAACTATAAAAGATGAAACACCCGCATCCTTTGATTTTCTTTTTGATTTTGGAAACTCAGACTGGAAAACATAATTATCAATATTTACCGCATTTGAATCTGCAGGCACAGCAGCAGGAGTTCCATCATTGTCAGTAATATTTATCGTAGTTACATCAGTTTTAGCCTTAGGAACAACAACCGGGGTTGTTAAAGCTCTTTCTTCTTCATTTCTAAAAAGCGTTTTTGGCAAAGGAGTTTCTGTGAATTGACTTGTTCTCGGAGGACCAACATACAATTGATATTTTCCGCTTCTGAAAACGATCTCACTTATTCTGCTATATCTTGAATTAACATCATGTGAAATAATACTTCTTGCATAATTCGTCAATGGTGCATTATCGACGATCATTCTATAGTGCTCAGTTGTATCTACAAAACTTAATGCACTATCAAGATGGGCAACATATCTATTCACAATTCCATTTTCATCACTTAAATAACTGATAGCAGATGAATCATATTGTAATGGTTGCAATTCATTGAAGCGTGGGGTATTTGTTATTCTACGCAGGATACTTGATTGACCTTTGTAATCATAATAGAAAACATCATAATTCGCTTTCTCATGAAGTAAAGAAATATTATCAACACCAAGTGTATCATTCAATCTATTCGAAGAAAAAACAATGGCTCTTGAATTGTCTATGAAATGCGGATTTAAATCATCGAAGAAGTCTTTTGTAATTTGTTCTGCTACACGAGTACGAAGATTGAAAACGAAAATGTCACTTTGACCTTTTTGTATTCCAGACATAACAATTGATTGTCCATCGTCAGAATAACTAAAGTCGAGAACCTTTTCAAAGTTGAATAATGGCGTCTCTTCATACTTTTTTGTTTCTAGAGTATATGTTCCCATTAACAACTTGCCTTTTCGCTCACGAATTACTGCAAATAATTGACCAGTCGGATGCCATGCAAGAACAGGAAAAGAGATGTCCGTTTCGTGAGCATAACTTCTATAGCCGCTTTTTAAAATTCTCTTTCTTTTATTTTTTTCATGATCATACAAATACACTTTGTATTTTCCTAAGTTATTTGCAATATAAATGCTGTATCGACCATCAGCACTTGACTTCAACTGAGAATACAATGTTTCTTTTTTTGATCTACGAAGAATGTTATTGCTTTCAATTGAATCACGTTTTACATCAGAATTAAGATATCGCGACTTCATTGCATCTTGCCAATTGAATGAAAGTTCTTTGATGTTTTGTCCAAGTACATACATCAAACCACTTTCAATATTTCGGTTGACCTTGGTCATGTAAAGTAGATTCGCAACAGAAGATTCACTATAAGTATCAATGATAAATTTCCAAACGGAGTGTCCTGCATAAACTGCATCGATTCCTGTTTGGTGATTAAACTACAAATATTTTTTTGAAACGACTCCATCTCTAACTCTGTTATCGATTTCAGGATCCCAAGGAGAAGATACATATGAAATCAATCCATTGAGATACCAATCCGGCAAAGCGAGCAAAGCAGAATTTTGTAGTCGATCTTTAATATCACCGCCATACATGATTTGATCGAGAAGAACTTTAGCAATACCTGCACGAATTTGCTTATGAAAAGCAATATGATCACCGGTGAAATAAAGGAATACTTTATTCCCAACAATTTTTGTACTTCCTCCTGTATTATTAGTATTATCTTCTTCCGTTTCTAATCCAATGTTCGATTGTTTAGCATCACCCAGTTTATTATAAATAATAAATTGAATTCTACCATCTAATTTATAATCAAAAAGTTTTTCAATTTCTTCTAAATCTTTCTGCGCTGTTCGTCCGGTAAATGTTGCTAGCTCAAGTCCTCCAAGATAATAATACGTATCATAATTTTTGAAGCGCATGAATGACCAAAACCTTTCATCGTATTGAACTCGGTTCTTTCCAAATTTCATGGTATAACCATTATAGAACTGAGCAAATAGGCTAACAGGCACTAGGCTTGTCAGGAGAAGAATAAATACAAGAGTACAAAAGTGTCTTTTCATAGAAATCTATTTCCGTGAGGAGAAATCTTTTTCAATAAGAAATAGTAAGGTACGGAAAGAAGAAATAATATTAATTTCCGGCATTACAATCATATATTGCGAATGTAGCTAAATTTGTACAATAATTAATCACAGGAAAAGCCTTTCTTTGCAATTCCATGACCAAATAAGTCGAGTTTAACTATGATCAAAATAGACAGCTTTACATTCAATCCTTTCCAAGAAAACACGTACATATTAAGTGATGAAACGGGTACTTGCATAATTATCGATCCGGGATGCTACGACCTTGATGAAAAAAACGAGCTAGCCGGATTTATTGATCGCCAAGGCTTGAAACCAATAAAAATTCTCTTGACGCATGCTCATATTGACCATGTTTTAGGAATCAATTTTTTATCAGGAAAATATAACCTTCCTATCGTAATGAATTCCATTGAAATCGAGCTATTAAAATCAGCAGCTGTTTATGGACAAATGTGGGGAATCCAAGTCGAACCAGCCCCTGAACCACAAGAGTTCCTAGAAGATGGAGACATTTTTACTTTCGGAAACACAGAATTAGAAGTCCTTTTTACACCCGGACACAGTCCCGGAAGTTTATCTTTCTATCATCGTTCAACAAAACAATTGATTGCCGGCGACGTACTTTTTCGTGAAAGTATTGGCCGAACTGATCTGCCTGGCGGCAATTTCGAAACCCTAGAAAGTAGCATTCGAACAAAGCTATACACTTTAGAGGACGGTGTTGTAGTTTATTCAGGTCATGGACCAAGTACAACAATTGGACATGAAAAACGAAGTAATCCTTTTGTGAATGAATTACAGAAGAGCTAAATTACATCACTTCCCGCCAAAAAATTTCTTGCAAAATTTGAATACCAGCCACGTTGCCGGTATAGCAACAATTACATCAATCGTGTAATGTACATGTTGCACTAAGAGCAACATACATATTGCAATTACACAAACAAACAAAAACGATTTGATCTTAGGAATATGCGTTCCAAGGTAAACTGACATTACAGTTGAAACATGTCCTGAGAAAAACAGATCTCTTGAAATTATTCTTCCACCATTTGTAAAAAATTGCACGACAGGTTCTCGTAATGGGTGATATCCAATTGGCGGTTCCAATGGAAGCAAAGTGATCGTAACCATTCTTACAAAAGTAACTAGAATATAAGTTTGGAGAATGATCAAAACAGTTTTTGGATGTGCTCGATGCGCGTATATTCCAACTACAATTGCTGAGTACAATACCAAGAAAACTCCCCAAGAAACATTGTATGAAGGAATATTATTGAGTACAAAATCATTTAGAAGCGTTCCAGAACGAGCTTCAATAAAATCAAAAAAGCTTGTAAAAATAAATGTAAAAGTTGACAAGACTAGCATTGTGGAAATAAACTGAATTCTGAAATTCAGATTATTCATTGCACCTTTCCAGGCTTCTGAAGCACTCGATTGAGAATTAGTATGACTCACAAAAATTTCCCTTCCTTATGAATTAATTGCGTCCATGATCATACTCTCTACTTCACTGCTATTCCACTTCTCTTCTATGCCATTCAAATTCATCACCTTTTTCATGATCTCGTCTTGTTTACGTCCATTGGCAAGTGCGACAGAATAAGGAATATCACTAAATGTTACTTGCGAATATAATGGCAACCATTTCTCAGGATATTTATCATGAATTCTAGCTTCAATTTTTTTTCGTAATAAAAATTCTTTGCTCCCAACAAGATCTCTCATTTCAACAAAATTCATAATTGCCAATTCTGCAATTGCATCTGAATTTGGCTTCCGTGAATTTTGGAATTCATTAAGAATTACTTCCCAGTTATCGCCATGTTTTTCCATCAATTGATCCAGAACAGTGCAATCTTCAAATCCGCAATTCATCCCTTGTCCATAGAATGGTACGATAGCATGTGCAGAATCACCGATCAAACATAATTTATCTTTCACTGCCCAAGGAAAACATTTGACAGTAACTAATGAACCGGTAGGATTACTGAAAAATTGTTTAGCAACATCAGGCATTAATTTAATTGCATCCGGGAATATGCGATTGAAAAATTCTTCGCAGTCTTCTTCTGATTTAATTGAAGAAAAAGAATCATCGCCTTCAAATGGAAAAAATAATGTACAAGTAAAACTTCCATCTAAATTCGGAAGTGCAATTAGCATATATCCTCCGCGTGGCCAGATATGAAGTGCGTGTTTCTCCATAAGAAATTCACTCTTCTCACCTGCAGGAATAAGCAATTCTTTGTAACCGTGTTTTAAATATTGTTGAGAATATTCGAACCGATCTGTGCTCAACTGCATTTGCAATCTTCCTGCTGAAAAAGCTCCGTCAGCACTGAAGATTAGACGACTTTTTACTTCGACAGGCGCACCACTGTCATCAAATTTCGCGACGTTGTTGTTCATGTCAATTCCTGTACAGCGGTGATTGAAATAAATTTTTACTCCACTTTTTTCTGCTTCATCCATCATCACGCAATTGAGAATTCCTCTCGAAATTGCATAGATCGATTGTCCGGCTTCCCCATATTGTTGTGAAGTTAATTCACCTTTCACACTATGCATAATGCGGCGATCCATTGGAATTGCCACTTTACGAATTGCATCTTCAATACCAACTCCTTTCAATCCTTTCCATCCACGATCTGACAATGCAAGATTGATAGATCTTCCTGCTACAATAGTACCTTTTCTCATATCAACACGACGTTCATAAATAGAAACATTATAACCTCTGCGCGATAAATAAATTGATAGCAAAGATCCGACTAAACCTGACCCAAGAATTGTTATATTTTTATTTTCAGTACTCATTTTGCCAATTTTGTTTTCAAAATTAATTTAATGCGCTCGAAAGATGCTGACCGAAATCATAAACGTCTTTGAAAGAATTATAAAGTGGAACCGGAGCCGCACGAATCACATCCGGTTCTCGCCAGTCAACGATTACTCTGTTCTCTGTTAATTTGCGATGAACTTCTTTTCCATTTTCATTTATAATGATTGATATCTGACAACCTCTTTCTTCAGGTGAAGATGGAGTAATTATTTTCAATGCATCCTTTCCTGTTTTCAATTTATGATCTGCATTGATTTCCATTAGCACAAACTGAAGAAAAGCAGTGAGCTTAATACTTTTCTCTCTTAGCTCATCAAATCCGGCATCTTCAAAAATATCGAGTGATGCTTTTAATGCAGCCATTGGAAGCACAGGAGCATTCGACAATTGCCAGCTTCTTGCTCCTCTTGCAGGAACAAATGTTCTAGGAATAGTGAAACGTGTATCAGGATCATTACCCCACCAACCTGCGAATCGCGGAATAGTTTTGTCGTCGGCAAATTTTTCATGAATAAAAATTCCTGAGACACCACCGGGACCCGAATTCAAATATTTATAGCTACAGAAACAAGCAAAGTCAACATCCCAATCATGCAATTTCATCATTACATTTCCTGTTGCATGAGCAAGATTGAATCCAACTGTGGCTCCTACTTTGTGAGCAGCGGCAGCAATTCTTTTCAAATCGAGATACTGACCGGTATAATAATTTACAGCACCAAGCATCACTGTAGCAAGTGATTCACCTTCTTTTTCAATAGCAGAAATTATGTCTTCCGTATGAAGAAGAAATTCACCTTCGCGAGCCTTCAACATAACGACTTTTTCATCGGCATTGAAGCCATGAAATTCTGCTTGCGATTGAACTGCATAAAGGTCAGATGGGAAAGCATCGTATTCGCAGATAATTTTATTGCGTGTTGTAGTTGGGCGATAAAACGAAACCATCAACAAGTGAAGATTGGTTGTCAATGAATTCATTGCAACAACTTCAACAGGCAAAGCCCCAAGTAAAGTTGCCAGTTGGTCAGTAAGAATTTCCTGATACGAGTACCATGGATTTCTCCCATGAAAATGTCCCTCCACTCCAAAAGTTGCCCAGTCTTCCAATTCAGAAACAACATAGTCTTGTGTTACTTTAGGTTGAAGTCCAAGTGAATTTCCAGTTAAGTAAATGACTTTCTTGCCATCCATAATTGGAAAATAGAATTCGTCAGCAAAGGATTTAAGTTGGTCAGCATCATCTAGTGATGAAGCAAATGCGGCTGTGTTTTTAAAATCAAACATGGGTGCAAATATGCTATAAAATTTTCGAATTTTGGGACAATAAATCAGATTAAAACTTATTGAATAGTTGTTGGTTATAAGGTAGCAAGTTTCAGATTTGCAGGTTTCAGGTTTGACACTTACAACCTACTTTCATCTTGCTAGAGAATACATTTCTGTTATTCACATTTTACTGTTAAATTTGTCGCATAAACGAAATGACTTATGAAACGCGAAAAATCGGAATCACTTTTTGAGAAAGCTAAAGAATATTTTCCCGGAGGAGTTAACTCGCCTGTACGGGCATTTCGTTCTGTTGGCGGAACTCCTTTATTCATAGAAAAAGGCGATGGTTGTCATATATGGGATGCTGATGGAAATCAATTCATCGATTTTTGTTGTTCATGGGGGCCATTAATTAATGGGCACAATAACAAAGAAGTTAGAACTGCAATCATAGAAGCCGTTGAATTGGGAACAACATTTGGCGCACCAACAAGAAAAGAAAATGAACTTGCTGAATTGATCTTGAGTAACAATCGTTTCATCGAAAAAATTCGATTTGTTTCATCAGGAACAGAAGCAGTAATGTCTGCGTTGCGTTTAGCGAGAGGATATACAGGAAAATCAGTTATCATTAAATTTGACGGTTGCTATCATGGTCACGTCGATTCACTTTTGGTAAACGCAGGGAGCGGACTTTCTACTTTTGGGATTTCATCTTCAGCAGGTGTAACAGAAGCCGTTGCAAAAGACACAATGGTTTTACCATTGAATGATAAACGAGCAGTTGAGATTGCAATTTCAGATTATCGCGAAGACATTGCAGCAATTGTCATTGAACCTATTCCTGCGAATAACGGATTGATACTTCAAGACAAGGAATATCTTGAGTTTTTACGAGACATAACAAAGAAGAATAATATCCTTTTAATTTTTGACGAAGTCATTTCAGGATTCAGAGTTGGTTTTGAAGGAGCTGCAGGATATTATGGAATACAACCTGACATTATCACTTACGGAAAAATTATTGGTGGCGGAATGCCTGTTGGTGCCTATGGTGCGAGCAAAGAAATTATGTCACACATTTCTCCTGAAGGAAACGTTTATCAAGCAGGGACATTATCAGGAAATCCTGTAGCAATGAATGCAGGTATAGCTCAATTGAAAATTTGTTTGCAGCCGGATTTCTATAAAAATCTGAATAATAAAACTGAAAAATTTGTCAATACGATAAATGAATTTGCCGATAAAAATAATTATCTCTTCAAGATCTTCAGTATTGGATCGATCTTTTGGTTTGCATTTACGGATAAAGAATTTGTAAAAACAGCAACTGATATTGAAAGTGACAGCATGAAATTTTTCCGTGAGATGCATAAAGATCTGTTAGAAAGCGGAGTTTATTTAGGACCTTCAGGATACGAAGTTGGATTTGTTTCAGCTGCACATACAGATGAGATTCTTGCAAGTGCGTCAAAGAAAATATGCAATTCACTAGCAAAGATCTTCAGCACATCAGCTGAAAGGGTTTCCTAAGTTAAAGAGCGTACTCCAAATTCCACCTTTCTCTTTCTTTGCTTGGCGATCGAAAAATTCTTTTGCTAACAAGAGCCATCCCTTTTCGTCTTGCTTAATCAAGTAAGCAATAGCCGATTTACTTCCATCGCATGCGTCAATAAAAGCCGCGAGTTCGCGATTTCCTGTTTTTACAAGAAAGAGTTTAGCTTTATCGTTTCCGTTAAATCCATCAACTGTTGCTGCAAGTTGACGGTAATTATTTTCAAGAAGCCATTTGAAAGAATTTTCCATTCCTTCAAGAGCGTCAAAGAATTCTACTAATTCACGGCAGTTATTATTTAAGAGCCATTCCCTATCGAGGTTCTCATCTTTTCTCACAAGTAGAACCATGTGTTCAAATGTTTCGTCGCTGTATGTTTTCATAGATAGTAAGCAATATAAAGAAAAAGAAAACGAAGTAGCATCGTTCCATCAACAAATAATTTATAGAAATAACTTTCTCGATTTTTTGTTTTTATAAAAATCCAGATCAATGCAATAATGGAAGACAAATCCAGTGCTAAAATACTAGCCTGACTGATTGGCATATAATGATGAATAAGTATTTCAAGAATGATCAATAGTGTACCGAGCATTTTTGTTTTATTTACGCCAAATACTAGTGGCAAGGTTCTAACGTTTTCTCTTTTATCAACTTCAAGATCGCGAAACTCAAATGGTATGCACAAGACAAATACGAAAAAGAACCGACAAATAACTTGTTCCAAAATTAACGGAGTACTTAGGCTGATATTTTGTTCGGCCAACGGAATTATTACGGTCACCAATGACCAGACAGAAGCGAGCAATGGCATTTTTACAAACATTGATTCTCTGATCCTGAACTTTCTTTTTATTCCCCAAAGTGGAATTGAATAAAGCAACGATAATACGGCCAAAGGAATAAACCAAATAAGTACTTTTTCAGAGAGGAAAAAAAAATTGATTCCTGCAATTAACATCACAAATACAAATATTATTTGCTCATAAAGTTTGACATCAAGAACATTAAACGACTCAAAGAATTTTCCAATACCGGAAAAATCTAATTGAAAAGAATAAATATGAAAATTATACAACACAAAAGTTGCACAGGTAAGAAAGATCGTAAAATGAGTAATGTGTATTGGAATGCCATTTAATAAATAAGTAGCAAACATCATTGAAGCAGAACAGATGGCAATAAAATAATTCCTGAAAACCAGTTCATGAAGAAATCGATTTATTGCTTCCTTCACTTTCCGAGGTCAATTATTATTATTTATGACGACAAGTGTAACGCCACCTATGATATATCCGATAAATCCGCCGATCAGTGCGCTTCTTATCTTGTAATCTCGTGAGCGTTTTTCAAAACCCTCTCGATAAATTTCATCGTCAAGATTTCTATCGTCATTTGATTTAAACAATCGCAATTGATTGTTTTGATTTATCGCATGTACACGATGTTTTTTAAAATCAGAATTGATCATAGAAACCGCATCATCAAGTGGGGTATTTTCCGCAAAAACATATTTTCTATTTGCAATTTTAAATTCTGAATTTTTTTCAAATACAGGATTAGCAATTGTTCCAATTGAACTATTTAGTACTGGTCCGGCTTTTAACCCTGCTTTATCGAGCGCATTCCCACTCAATTCAAAACTCATTTTTTTCTTGAGGTTAGGCGAGTAGGCTCCAATTACTGTAGCATAGATCACTGGAATTGGCAACCCATAAATTGCTAAGACAGAAGAGGCCGCTCCAACGGTAAGCCCGGTATATCTAGAAACAGGATTTCGATAAAACTCACGTGCATCTTGTTCACCTTTAACAAAGCGAGCCATTTCTTCTTCTGTAAAATCAATTGGATCAAGGGAGTCTGTTCTAAAGACCACTCTTTCAGCACCATTTGCATATTTAATAGAAAAAACACGACCAGGATCAATTTCTTTTAGTTTTTGTCCGTCAACAGTTCTGTAAGTGATAGTATACTCACTTAGGTCGACCGATTTTACAGGAATTATTTTTCCGGTGATCAGAACGAGAGTATCCTGGGCCTGACAAAGAGTTGAAAACAAAAGTATGAGGCAGAAGTTTAGTCTTATCATTAGAATTATTATGGAATTCAAAAATACAATAAAAGTCTTAATTACTATTTTTTTTCAACAGCAAACATTCGTCGTATTTATTTAAACAAATCATTATACCTTTGCGGCTCAAATTTAATTCCCCCAAACTATGTCAAATTCAGAGTTTTCTAATCGCCATATTGGACCGAACAGTGATGAAACAATTCAAATGTTGAAAGACATTGGAGTCAGTAGTCTTGATGAATTGATCTCACAAACAGTACCTGCCAGTATTCGACTTAAAAACATGCTCAATTTACCTGAAGGTCAGGAAGAGTATCGTTTTTTAAAAGAATTAAAAGCTGTTGCTTCTAAAAATCAGGTATTTGACTCTTACATTGGATTGGGATACTATAATACGATTACACCCGGAGTAGTACTTAGAAATGTTTTCGAAAATCCGGGTTGGTATACTGCTTACACTCCTTATCAAGCAGAGATTTCTCAAGGTCGATTGGAAGCATTGTTGAATTATCAGACGATGATTCTTGATTTGACAGGAATGGAAATTACAAATGCTTCACTACTTGATGAAGGTACAGCAGCAGCAGAAGCGATGCATATGTTTTTTGCAGGTCGTTCAAAAGAACAAGTTCAAAACGGTGCAGTAAAATTATTTGTTTCGGCAGATTGTTTTCCACAAACTATCGATGTATTAAAAACACGTTCGGCTCCATTAGGAATTGAACTTGTAATTGAAAATAGCGATGCGATCAAATTAGATAATACTTTCTTTGGTGCGATTTTACAATATCCGAATACAGAAGGAAAGATCATTGACTTCACTTCTTGGACGAAAAAAGCAAAAGAATTCGGAATGGAGATCGCTGTCGGATCTGATCTGATGGCATTGACAATGTTGACTCCTCCCGGAGAATGGGGTGCAGATGTCGTTTTCGGAAACTCGCAACGTTTTGGAGTTCCACTGGGATTTGGTGGACCGCATGCTGCATTTTTTGCGGCGAAGGATACATATAAAAGAGAAATGCCGGGAAGAATTATTGGAGTCTCTGTTGATGCCCAAGGTAATCGTGCATTAAGAATGGCTCTTCAAACTCGCGAGCAACATATTCGTCGTGATAAAGCAACATCTAACATTTGTACAGCACAGGTATTGCTTGCAGTAATGGCAAGTATGTATGCTGTATATCATGGGCCTGAAGGATTGAGTGCTATTGCAGGTAAAATTCATTCGAATGCTTCTCGATTAGCAGAAAGTGCTTTGAAAGCAGGTTATGAAATTGCTCATAAAAATTTCTTCGATACAATTGTTTTCAATGCAGGAAGTGATCTTGAAAAAGTAAAGTCAAATGCACTCGATTCAAGAATCAATTTTAATTATATCAACAAAGAGCAATTCTCTATTAGCATAGGAGAAACAACAGGAGAAGAAGAACTTCAGGCAATTTTATCTGTATTAACAAAAGCAAAAAATAGTTCTGAAAAATTAGTTGCGACTTCATCGACACATATTCCTTCTTCATTAAAAAGAAAAAGTTCATTTCTAACACATCCTGTTTTCAACACACATCATTCTGAAACGGAGATGTTGCGTTATATAACTTCATTGGAGAATAAAGATCTTTCATTAAATCATTCAATGATTGCATTGGGAAGTTGTACGATGAAATTAAATGCAACAAGCGAAATGATTCCTGTAAGCTGGCCTGAATGGAGCTTAATGCATCCATTTGCTCCTTCTTCACAAACTGAAGGCTATAAAGAAATTATTACTTCACTTGAAAATTATCTTTGCGAGATCACAGGATTTGCTGCAATGTCATTGCAACC
>JANOBV010000190.1:0-10040 GCA_031411835.1 Bacteroidota bacterium
TCGTTTCTACCTTTGCCATTTGTTTCAAATGATTTTGTCGAATGAGAATATCACTCTCGTTTCTTTAATTGAGTTGAAGGGAATATTATTTAATTGTTTTTGTTTCTCTTTTTTATTGCCGGTCTTGATGATGATGTCTTCATTCAATGCTAACTCATTCGCATCTGCCGACATTAATGTTCCGGTATGTTTCACGCCGTCAAGTGTCAAAACACTTACTTCGCGACCAATTCTTTTGTGAAATTGTTGAAGTACTAAAAGTGGTTCTTCCATTCCGGGTGAACCAACTTCTAATTCCCGCTTCTCAAAAACCGGAGTGTTTTCGAAATGTGCTTGAAGCATACGATTCACCTTCACGCACTCTTCAATCATTATTCCTTGCGGATGATCGAGCGTAATCAGGACTTTTCCCGGAGTTACTTTTACTTCAACGAGGAAATTATCGCTTCCTGCGATTTTTTCATCTACTAATTTGGTTATCTCCTCTTTAAGATCCATCTAAACTGTATTGTTCGAATTAATTTGAAATAAGATCACATTGATAATCAATAAAAAAGGGGACTGTTGTCCCCTTCTTCCTGTTCCTTAAATCTGTTGCAAATATAGGAAAATCTTGTTTTCTACTACTATATAAGGGAGAATAATTTAGGGAAATTAGGAGGGTTGTGTGTCTAATGAACTTTTATCTATGTAAAAAAGTGTTTGATGTCAATAAAACCATGAACTTTGCATCGATGATTTTCTAAATAATCGCATAATTTTCAATAAAAACAAAGATTACATGGACATTTTTTCATTGGATAGTAGTAAAAAGCGGATCTTAATTATCGGTGGTGGTTTTGGCGGAATTGAGATAGCCCTGAGATTAGACACGAGACAATACGAAGTCTTATTGATTGACAAACACAATTATTTCACTTTTCAGCCTTTGTTATATCAAGTAGCGACCGGTGGCCTCGAGCCGGATTCAGTCGCTTATCCACTTCGAAAAATTCTGAAAAAGAACAAAGACGTCCTCTTTCGACTCACAGAAGTGACAAGTATTGATCAAGCATCATCGAAAGTGATGACAACCATCGGCGAAATTCCGTATGATATTTTAATAATTGCGACCGGTGCTGTGACCAATTTTTTCAATATGGTTGAGACAGAAAAAAATGCTTTGTCGCTGAAGAGTGTAACCGATGCATTAAATATTCGCTCATTCGTTTTGCAAAAATTTGAAGCAGCTCTTCTTGAAAAATCAAAAGAAGAACAAAGGCGAATGATGAATTTCGTTGTTGTTGGCGGAGGCCCTACAGGTGTAGAGATCAGTGGTGCATTAGCAGAATTGAAGCGACATGTTTTGCCGCATGATTACCCTGAACTAGATATTTCAATGATGGAAATTTCTATTCTTGAATCTGGAGAAAATGTTTTAGATGCGATGTCTACATTTTCAAAACGCAAAGCGAAAGATCAGTTAATTGACATTGGAGTAAAACTATTGTTGAAGCAACAATTAAAATCGTATGATGGCCGAGAGGCAATTTTAGCTGATGGAAAAATTATTGAGACAAGTTCTCTGATCTGGACAGCAGGTGTGAAAGGAAGTTATCCTGCAGGTTTTGATGCAACTTCTATCGTTCGTGGAAATCGTTTACTTGTAAATGATTTCAATCAGCTGATCACGAATGAAAATATTTTTGCAATCGGAGATGTGGCATCGATGCAATCGGGCTCTCATCCAATGGTTGCTCCGGTTGCAATTCAGCAAGCAAAAAATTTAGCAAAGAATCTAAATCGCAAAAGTAAAAACGATTGGAAAAAATTTGTCTATTTCGATAAAGGCTCGATGGCAACAATCGGAAGAAGTAGAGCAGTAGCCGATGTAAAATTTCTACACTTGAAAGGTTTCTTCGCATGGCTTGCTTGGCTCTTCATTCACTTAATGTTATTGGTCGGTTTCCGAAATCGCGTGATCGTTTTGTTCAATTGGATCTGGAATTATTTTTCGTATGATAGAGCGATACGGCTTATTATACGACCATATAAACAAAATACTGATTAATTGAATCATATAAGAAATTTCTGTTTGCCTAGCATATAAACACACTGACATAAATATCGCTTTTAATTATTTATTTTTTGTGTAAATTGAGGCATTTATTATTCGAAACCAAATCTTTTATGTTCAGGAAAAGTATTATCACTGTTATATTATTTTTTGCATTTATGCAAATTACATTTTCGCAATGCAATTCAACTATAACAATTATTGACACTGTCGATTTTGATTTGCGTATTCATATGGAAAAAACGACTCAAAGTTATGGTTCAAATGGAAAGATGCTTTCGTCAATTCATGAACTGCAAGATCCAATTGGATCGGCCTGGACAACTCAGAATACTACAGAATATACATATGATTCGAATGATAGCCTTATACGCAAGCATTCTACTACAACTATTGTCTATCCACCGAGTCTTATTGCTTACCAAATGGAATATTCTTATGATGTTTTCGGGAATCTATTGACTTATTCAAAGAGTGATTCAACTGCTTCCGGTTGGGAACTCCAAAATACTGATACAAACACTTACTTTAATAATTTACAATTGACAAACATTCACTATGATGTTAATTACAAATTAAAAACTTCTAACACTTATGATCTTACCGGTAATTTGGAATCTATTCTTTATAAAAAATACTCAGGTGGAAGTTGGGTAGACTCCTCTCGAATTGACTTTTATTACGACGTAAATGGTTTTAAACAAAATACATTTTCTCTTTTTTGGAGTGGAATGAATTGGGACTCACTCAAAATTGGAACGTACCATTATAATGGCTTGCAACTTCTTGATACATTTTCCACTAGAAAATTTATATCAGGATTATGGACTAATGATTCACTTTATTTTTATCAGTACGGGACTTTGAATAAACTGATCAATAGTTACAGTATGTATTGGGACGGGAGTCAATGGTTGTATAATATGCATTACATTACAAATGTTGATCAAAACGGTTATCCCTCATATTCTGAGGAATTCTATGCTAGTTATCAACCAAATTTGATTTGGTCGCAAACGCAAGGTTCTTTTGAATTCACATATGATTCAATTGGCAATTTATTGAACGTTTACCTTGATTACCCATATCCTCAAGGATTCTCAACGGATACTCTTATTTACGTTAATGGTGTTATTGCTGCTGAACATGGTTATTATGAAACTATGGGAGGCCTTTACACTGATCATGATAGAACATATTATTATGCTTCAATTGTAGGTAATGATGAAATTTGCAATGGCGATACAACTATTTTATCAATAGACACATGCAATGTTGTTTCCATTTTATGGAATAATGGTGAAACGACGAACAACATTTTGGTTTCGTCGCCGGGTATTTATCAAGCTTCAATTACATATTCTAATGGTGATACAGTGCTTTCAACTCCATTTGAAGTATTCTGGTCGAATTTGTTTCCGTATTTCCAGAATGTAACGGATAGTACTTTAAATATTTGTTATAGCGGTAGAGTTAACCTTTATTCAGTTGGCCAACCAAATGTCAATTATCAATGGTATAGAAATGATTCTGCACTAGCCGGGGAAAATTTCCTTACCATTAGTCAATATGCATTTGAAGCATATACCGGTGATTATTACTTAGTAGGTTCGAATGGTTGTGGAGTCGATACTTCAGCAATTACTCATTTAATTATTAATCCTATGCCAACACAACCTACAATTACCAATACCGGCCCTACAAGTTTTTGTGTAGGAGATAGTGTTATTCTTACAAGCAGTCCTTGTTACTCATATTTATGGCTCCCTAATGGTGAAACCACGCAGTCTATTACAGCTTATCATTCCGGCACTTATACAGTGAGATCAATTGATTCCATAGGATGCTTTAGTGCGAGAAATATATCCATTACGGAAAATCAATTTTCAACTACTAATTATACAATAGTCTATAATGCAGGTATGTTAGCAACAAATCCAAATTCCGGAACCGGCATTCAATGGTATTATAATGGTGTTGCAATTTCAGGTGCAACATCTTGGAGATATTCCCCGACTAATGCCGGCAATTATTATTTTACTTATACAAATTATGCCGGTTGTAGTGTTTATTCAGATACAATTTTATATACTCCTTCAGTTTTTGCTATTAATGCCGGTCCCGATGAATATACATGTGTAGGAGGGTCAACTTATTTTGGTTCTATAGATCCAGTAATTGGTGGTACACCGTCATATAATTACACATGGATTCCTTCTACAGGTATAACGATAGTTGGCAATGGCAGAGCTAGAATTGATAATGTTACAACTAGTCAATCATTTATATTAATGGTTCGGGATGGAATTGGACAAATAGCTTATGATACAATAAACATCATAGTATATCCTGCAATTCCAGCTGAACTTTATACTTCCTCACAGGTTTTATGTGCAGGAGCGTATGTAAGTGTATATTTAAACTATAATACTGCGAGAGTCAGTTCCTGGATAATGAATGGCGATACGATAAGTTCGCAAAATGAATTTTTCAATCCAACATCCAGCTCAATTTTAGCTGCAATTTATACTGATACGAATAATTGTATTCTTACTACTCCTGTGGATACATTCATTTTCAATCCTCGTCCTATTTCTCAACCAATCCATTTAATACCGGATCAAAATTATTGTTACAATGCTTCAGGTACTGCTTGGATAGAAACTAATCCAGGAAGTACCTATCTATGGAAACAAATTAATTTAATAATCGGAACTGATTCTCTCATTCATTTCACAAGACCGGGTGATTATTCGGTAGTCGAAACTAATAGCTATGGTTGTACAACCTCAAGTAATTTCGATATAGATATTACTACGAACTCTCCATCATTTCCTATGTCCTGGGTAGACTTGTCTTGTGATTCAGTAACTGGTGTAGCGCCAGTAATTCAAAATGCGAGTTATCAATGGTATCTCGATGGAGTATCATTGAACGACACAGATAATACGCACGTACTAGCGACTGCAGGAGATTATTTGTGTGAAATGATAACACCGGATGGTTGCATTGCTACTTCATCTGCAACTTGGTGGTCAGCTTACGATCCTGATACTTGTGTTATTGACACAGTTGGGAATTTGTTGTTTTACACTGGAACAAATACGGGCTATACATATTATCAGTGGTATCTAGACGATGTCTTAATTCCGGGAGCGATTAACAGCTACATATATGCAGTGCAACCGGGTAAATACACTTTAACCTTAAATCATAATCAAATTTGCAAGTCCTATTCTAATGCAATAATATTTCTCTCTGCATGTGGGGTGACAATAAACCCAACAACCTCGATTTTATGTAGTGGTGTGTGCGATGGACAGCTTTCCGCAATTGTAACCGGTACCCCACCCTTCCAATACACATGGAGTAATGGATTGAGTTCTTCGTCAATAACCGGACTTTGTAACGGAACGTATCAGATTACAATTAGTGATAGTACATTGTGTAATAGCACTGCGAATTTCACTTTCATTTCCGACAGTATAAGTTTTAGTCTAAGCAAATGGAATACAAGTTGCATAGGTTGTGCTAATGGAGGAGTGAACTTTAGTATCGGTACTGTTAATTCACCATATACAATTTCTGCATCCCCCAATTTAGGTGTTATATCCGGCGATTCTATTTTTAATTTACCGGCAGGAATTTATCAATTTTGTATTTCAGATAATATTGGATGCACTTCTTGTATTACTGATACTATTTCAGAAGACCCTACAGCCGTAATTGAAAATGGTTTCAGTTCAATTTTGTTATATCCTATTCCTACAACGGGTAAAATATTTCTTGCTACGAAAAGACAATTGCTCAACGAAAGATTTTCAATTGAAAACATTCTCGGCGAAATTATTTTAGACGGAAATGTAAATAGTGAAGTATAGACAATTGAAATGAGTAAATTTACTTCCGGAATTTATTTTATTAAATTGTCCGGAGAAGAGAATAGAGTCTTGCGGATTATTAAGCATTGATAAGTGTTCGCGAAAAAAAACTAGAGAGATTATGCAATAAACTAATTGCCTTCTGTTATTGACGTAATCTCCAACTCAACTCTTCTATCATATTTATCACCTAGTCCCGTAGGGAAATCGCCTTTCATTCCTTTATAGCTAAGCCGTGATTTTGCAATTCCTTTTGAAATAAGATATGAATAGATGGTTTCCGCTCTAGCTTCTGAAAGATTTCTTTTTCCGGTGTCATTGTCAAATCCATCTAAGCCAAATGATACACAACAAACATGTCCTAGTATACAAATATTATATTGGGTTTTTGTTTTGAGTGCTTGAACTAAATTATTCAATGCCGGAAAAGATTCTTCTAATAATGCCGTTCTGCCGCCTTCAAAAAGAATATTGTCAAGAATAAATTTATCGCCGACTTTCATACTATCTGAAAAAAGTTCCTTTTTAGGAATAGTATCGATCGATTGTTCTGCAATTTTTGGTTTGTAAATTAAAACAAGGTCGGCACGGCGATTTTGTTTTCTTTGCCCGTCAATATTAAAATTTGATCGATCTAGTTGAATTTCTCCATTTGATTTAAGATCGTTAATGCAAGTCGACTTGAAGTTATTTTGAAGCAAGAAATTTTTAATCGATAGGCTTCTTTTTTCAGAAAGTTTCTGATTGTATTCGCTACTTCCTCTGTCATCACAATAAGTGTTTATTGAAATCGAAATTTCATTTGTTCTGTCAATAGATTTGATGAATTGACGGAGTTTTTGTTTTTCGTCGGGACTTATTTCACTTAAGGCAGTATTGAAAAAAACAGAATGATTTGAATTAGGCTGAGCGTAAATTAAATGTGATGTTAGACTGATTAATAAAAATACAATAGCTGATCTCATTTACGATTGATTTTTTTGAATAACGAATCCGTATATAAAATATTCTAAACTGCAAATCCTTCCAAGATATTTTCAGTGGACTTTTGTGATCTTGTGCACTTGTGTTTAAAAACACTTAGAACACAAGATCACAAAAGTCCACGGAATACCTTGAGTTATTAAAATGTAGTATTATTAGTCAAAACAAACAGCTATTTAATTCCAGCGCCATTCTCCATAGCCTTCACCGGTGATACAAAAGCCAATTCTCCATTTGCATTCTCTGCCATCAGAATCATTCCTTGCGATTCAATTCCTTTTATTTTCCTTGGCTCAAGATTTACAAGAATGCTTACTTGCTGACCAATTATGTCTTCCGGTTTGTAATAAGCGGCAATACCGCTCACAACAGTTCGTTGATCAATTCCTGTATCAATAGTAAGCTTTAATAATTTGTCAGTCTTTGGTACTCGTTCAGCTGTAAGAATTGTTCCGATACGAATATCCATTTTCGAAAAATCATCGAATGATGTAGAAGATTTTGAAGGGGTAATTGCCGGCGCTACTTTATTTGCTTCTTTACTTGCATTCAATTTGTTGATCTGAAATTCAATCGCGTCGTCTTCGATTTTGTCGAACAACAATGACGCTTCACCGAGTTGATGCCCGGGCTTGAATAACATTTTGCCATGGAAATCTTCCCACTTCGATGCTTTCAGATTCAACATCTTGAAAAGTTTTTCAGAAGAGAAAGGAAGAAATGGTTGCATGCAATTTGCCAATGCACCAGCGATCTCCAAAGAAACTGCAAGAATTGTTTCTACTCGTTTCGGATCAGTTCCTTGAATTTTCCAAGGCTCATTGTCTGCTAAATATTTATTTCCGGTGCGTGCCAGATTCATCAATTCAAATAATGCATCACGGAATTTATAGGAAAGAATGTTGTCTTTCATTCTCTCAGGAATTGCTTTTATCGCTTCAATGCATAGTTTGTCTTCTGCATTGAGTTCATGCATTGCAGGTGTTTTTCCTTCGTAATATTTTTGCGATAATACCAACGTACGATTGATAAAATTTCCAAGAATGGCAACTAACTCATTATTATTTCTCGCTTGAAAATCTTTCCATGTAAAATCGTTGTCTTTGTTCTCAGGAGCTGTTGCACATAAAACATAACGCAATACATCTTGTTTGTTTGGAAATTCTTCTAAATATTCATGAAGCCACACTGCCCAATTTCTAGATGTAGAAATTTTATCGCCTTCAAGATTCAAGAACTCATTCGATGGAACATTCTCCGGTAAAATAAAATCACCATGCGCTTTCAACATGGCAGGAAAAATAATGCAATGAAAAACAATGTTGTCTTTTCCTATGAAATGAAGTAATCGAGCATTGTCATTTTGCCAATATTTTTTCCAACCCTCCGGATCTTTTCGCTCTACAAATAAAGCCTTCGTTGCAGAGATATAGCCAATAGGAGCATCAAACCAAACATAAAGTACTTTCCCTTTTGCTTCCGGCAATGGAACGGGAACACCCCAATCCAAATCGCGAGTCACTGCTCGTGGTTGTAATCCCTGATCTAACCACGATTTGCATTGTCCAAATACATTATTTTTCCAGTCTCCTTCATGTGAACGAATCCATTTGTCAAGCCATTCCTCTTGAATTTTATCGAGTGGTAAATACCAATGCTTTGTTTTTTTCTTAATCGGTGCTTTTCCACTTAATTGTGAATGTGGATTGATCAAATCTTCAGGCGTTAAACTCTTACCGCATCTTTCACATTGATCGCCATAGGCATTTGTATTTCCGCAGTTCGGACATGTTCCTGTGATATATCTATCTGCAAGAAATGTCTTCGCTTCTTCGTCATAATATTGTTCACTCTCTGCTACTGTAAATATTCCTTTGTCATAAATCACTTTGAAAAAATCTGAAGCAGTTTCATAATGGATCTTTTCAGATGTACGGTGATAGATATCAAAGGAGATCCCAATATCGGCGAAACTCTTCTTAATAATCGAGTGGTATTTGTCTACAACTTGTTGAGGTGTAATTCCTTCTTTTCGTGCTCGTAATGTAATTGGAACTCCATGCTCGTCTGAACCGCAGATGTAAACTACATCTTCTTTCATCATTCTTAAAAAACGTACATAAATATCAGACGGTAAATAAGCACCTGCTAAATGTCCAATGTGAACGGGACCATTTGCATAAGGTAATGCTGCTGTGACTAGTGTTGGTTTCATAAGCGGGTTGGGATTGTTCAAAACCGATGTTGAATATTCAGCATAGATTAAACGTGAATCCCCGAACTTTAAAGTAATTTCGCAGGCAAAGATAGAAATATGATCCGACCTCCATACTTGAAAGAAGGAGATACTGTAGCAATTGTTTCAACGGCCCGAAAAGTATCAAAATTTGAAATTAAACCTGCCATCGACTTGCTAAAAAGCTGGGGACTTGAGGTTCAGACAGGAAAGAATCTGTACAAAGAAGAAAATCAATATGCCGGTAACGATGTAGACAGAACAGGCGATTTACAACGGGCGCTGAATAACAAAAATGTTCAGGCTGTGTTGTTTGCGCGTGGTGGATATGGAACAGTAAGAGTAGTTGATCAGATCGATTGGAAAAAATTTACCAAGCAACCAAAATGGCTGATTGGTTATAGCGACATCACTGTGATCCATTCTCATGTTCACAAACATTGTATGGTTCAAACAATGCATGCGCCAATGTCATTGAATATTGCAAAGCTAAGTGCGCCATGTCTACAAGTTTTTAAAGAGACACTTTTTGGAAAACCGCTTCGATATTCTTCTTCAAAGCAGTTGCCTGCATTAGAAAAACTAAATCGTAAAGGAAAAGCAAAAGGCCGTCTTGTTGGCGGAAATTTGTCAATACTTTATAGCTTGTCAGGCACACCTTCTGATATTGATACTGCCGGAAAAATTTTATTCCTCGAAGATCTCGATGAGTATTTATATCACATCGATAGAATGATGATGAATCTGAAACGGAGCGGAAAGTTGAAAGACCTTGCAGGTTTGATAGTAGGTGGAATGTCGGAGATGAAAGATAATCCTATTCCATACGGAAAAACTGCTGAAGAAATCATTCATGATGCCGTGAAAGAATATAATTTTCCGG
>JANOBV010000191.1:0-6716 GCA_031411835.1 Bacteroidota bacterium
GGTTAACAAATCATTAACCATTTTTTTATTCTTTTTCTAACTATTTAACCTTTTTTCATTCTATAAATCCTACATTCGAATTCAAATTTATCTACATTTATCGACCAATATTATTTTATGAAAAACAGTAGTTTGTTAGCCTTTTGGCTGATTCTTTTTGGAGTTGTTACAGCCAATGCGCAAAATGGCGAGATCAGAGGTTTCGTTTATGAAAAAGATAATTCAGAGCCCTCAATTTACACAAGCGTATTTTTATCGGGTACAACTCTAGGTGGACAAACCAATTTAGATGGCTTTTTTAACATCTCTAAAATTCCTGTAGGCAATTATACTTTAATGGTTACTTCCGTCGGCTTCGACACCTTGAAGATGTTAGTTGAAGTAAAAGCCGGGGACATGATCACCAAAAAACTCTACATCACAAAGTCAACTATTGAAATAAAAGAAGTTGTGATTAGTGCAGAAACAGAAGCAAAGAAAACAGATGTTCGAGTTTCAGTAAATAAAATTACTCCTAAAGAAATCAAACAAGTACCAACAATCGGCGGTGAACCTGATCTAGCACAATTTTTACAAGTTATTCCGGGAGTAGTATTTTCCGGGGATCAAGGCGGACAATTATATATTAGAGGAGGAACTCCAATTCAGAATAAATTATTGCTTGACGGAATGATCATTTACAATCCTTTTCATTCTATAGGTTTGTATTCTGTTTTAGATGCAGATATTATACGTGGTGCAGATATTTATACCGGCGGTTTCAATGCTGAATATGGAGACAGGGTTTCTTCAATCATGGACATTACAACACGCGATGGAAATAAAAACAGACTTAGTGGAAAAGTTTCGGCTAATCCTTTTACAGCAAAAGTTTTACTTGAAGGACCATTAAAAAAAGAAACAGAAGGTGCTGAAGGAAGTTCATCATTTATACTGACAGGGAAAACTTCGTACATCGATAAGACTTCAAAAACTCTTTATCCTTATGCCGACTCATTAGGAATCCCTTATGGTTTCAATGACCTCTACGGAAAAATTTCTTTGAACAGTTCCTCAGGAAGTAAGTTTAATGTATTCGGCTTTCATTATACTGATGATGTAGATTATTTCCACGTTGCAGATCTTGGATGGAAATCGACCGGACTAGGAACGAATTTCGTTTTACTCCCCGGTGGTTCATCTACTTTGATCGATGGAAATTTCGCGTATTCAAATTACAATATCAGTCTTACTGAAAGCGATGGATTCACTCGTTCAAGTGCGATAAGCGGTTTCAATGCAGGACTTACATTCAATTATTTTATGGGCAGAGATGAATTCAAATATGGAATTGAAATACTTGGCTTCAATACAAATTTTGAATACAGCAATGCAATTGGAAACGATTACAAGCAAGAAGAAAATACAACAGAGCTTGCCGGATTTTTAAAATATAAAAAAGTGTGGAACAAAGTTGTTATCGAGCCGGGAATCCGATTTAATTATTATTCATCGTTAAGCGAATTCTCAATTGAGCCACGTTTTGGAATTAAATATAATATCAATGACAAGCTAAGATTCAAAGCCGCTGCAGGAATGTATTCACAAAATCTTGTTGCCGCAGCTTCTGATAGAGATGTAGTCAATTTGTTTTACGGATTCCTTTCCGGTTCAGACAACTTGCCAAAAGAATTCAAAGGTGAAGAAGTTACTTCTCGACTTCAAAAAGCACAGCATCTTATTGCTGGATTTGAATTCGACCTTCCTTTCCATCTAACAATGAACATAGAGGGTTATTTTAAAAACTTCTCGCAACTTGAAAATTTAAATCGTGACAAGATCTATGCAGATGATCAACAACATACCAGTAAGCCTGATATACAAAAGAAAGATTTCATTATCGAAGAAGGTGATGCAAAAGGAGTTGACATGACTTTGAAGTATGAACATAAAAAAGTTTACCTATGGTTCGTTTACTCACTTGGGTTTGTAACTCGTGATGATGGTATTCGTGAATACCAACCAAATTTTGATAGACGACACAATGTTAATATTGTGGGCTCATATAAATTCGGTAAAAAGGATTCATGGCAAGCAAATGTACGTTGGAATTTTGGTTCGCCTTTTCCTTTCACGCAATCGCAAGGTTATTATGAATTGCCACAATTGTCAGGCGGGATTGGAACTAACATTAATACTTCAAACGGACAAATTGGTACTTACTACGGAGACTTAAACAAAGGCCGACTTTCTTACTTCCATCGATTAGATATGTCTATTCAGAAAACATTTCACTTCTCTAAACGGAGCACACTTGAAATTACGGCAGGTGCATCGAATGTGTATAACAGAGAAAATATTTTCTATGTAGATCGTCTGACAGGGGAAAGAGTTTATCAATTGCCTGTGATACCAACTTTGGGCGCGAGTTTTAATTTCTAATTCGGAATCAATCGAATTGTCATCATTGGATATTGATCGAATGTCGGATAGATATTCAACGATGCTAAGGTGCTTCCCATCCTGATTTTTTTGTCGTAACGAAAAACTTGATCAGCACATAAGTACCCGATAACTGCACCGGGCACTAAGTCAGAAGCCCAGTGTTCATGTTGAACTAATCTTGAGACTGCAACAAGGCTAGCTAAACTATATGCTACCACAGGCACAACCTTATACTCAGCATACTCCTTCGCAAAAGTAGTTGCAATTGCAAATGCCGCCGCCGTATGTCCGGAAGGAAATGCATCAAATGAAGCTGCACTTCGTCCGTGATTATATTTTGGATTGAATTGCGCAAATGGCCCAAACCAATGATCAGAATTATATTCCGAATCATGATACGTCGTTGCGGGCCTCATTCTTGAAGTCAGTACTTTTCCTAATCGAACCCACAGTCCTGATGTCAATGCTGCCTGTGCAGCAAGTACAGTTGTGTGCAAAGGACGATACTCTTTTGTTAGTATTGAAATACCGGCAATTCCAGCCACCAAAGTAAATCCGTAACGATCTCCTAATTCCGTGAATTCAGAAACACTTTTTTTTACAGATTCATTTTTATCACTAATTGGACGAAAAACGTTGTCAATTTCTTTATCGAATTGAATCAATGTTGCAGTTAAAGCAATCGCTCCTGCCGTTCTCCAAATTTGTTTCTTTGACATGTGAAATGGAGCAAGAGCTTGTTCACCTAAACAATGTAAAAAGAAGGGAACAACTCCGGTTTTTGCTCTGAATGAAAAAAGCGAATCAGATTTGATATTCTGATGAAATTCCATTTTTGGTTTTTGTAAAAGGAATAAGCTATCAATTTTCTGGGCGCTTGAATTCAAAGAAGACAAAATGAGAATTGATAAAAAGAGTCTGAGCATATTTTGCAAAGAAAGAATTTTTTACCTCACTTTAAATAGTACTTTTGTACCCCGTGTTGACGAAATGTATTTTTCGCAACATTTTTAAGTAAACAGCATAATAATCAGCACGGTGGCTTCAGCAAAATACATTTTCGTTACAGGTGGTGTGACCTCTTCATTAGGAAAAGGCATAATTTCAGCTTCTTTAGCAAAACTTCTTCAAGGAAGAGGCTACAGAGTAACTATTCAAAAACTAGATCCATATATTAATGTGGATCCCGGCACTTTAAACCCTTATGAACATGGCGAGTGTTTTGTTACCAACGATGGCGCTGAAACCGATCTAGACTTAGGTCATTATGAGCGTTTTCTAAACTCCCCTACTTCTCAAGCAAATAACGTAACGACCGGTCGTATTTATCAAACTGTGATCAATAAAGAACGTGAAGGAGCATTTTTAGGAAAAACAGTTCAGATCATTCCACATATTACGGATGAGATCAAAAGACGTATTCAACTCCTTGGAAATACGGGCGATTTTGATGTCGTCATTACTGAAATTGGAGGCACTGTTGGTGACATTGAATCGCTACCATATGTTGAAAGTGTTCGACAATTGAAATGGGAATTGGGAAGTTCCGCGCTTTCTATTCACTTAACCTTGGTACCTTATTTAGCTGCTGCAGGTGAATTAAAAACTAAACCGACACAACATTCTGTTAAAGCACTTTTGGAACTTGGAGTTCAGCCCGACATTTTAGTATGTCGTACTGAAAAACCAATCTCTATGGAAATCAGAAGAAAGATCGCGCTTTTTTGCAATGTGAACGTAAATGCAGTCATTGAATCTATTGATGCAGAAACGATCTATGATGTTCCTCTTCTTATGTATAAAGAACAACTCGACAAAGTTGTATGCAATAAATTAAAACTTCCACTTCAGCACGAGCCTGAACTTACTCAATGGAAAGTGTTCTTAGGTAAACTAAAAAATCCGGTAAGTGAAGTTCGAATTGGATTGATTGGAAAATATATTGAGTTAAAAGATGCGTACAAATCAATTGCAGAATCTTTCATTCATGCAGGCGTTGCCAATGAATGCAAAGTAAAGCTAGATTGGATTCATTCCGAAAAAATTGACGATGGTAACGTTGCCTCAAAACTTGAAGGATTAAGCGGGATATTAGTCGCGCCCGGATTCGGTGACCGTGGAATTGAAGGAAAAATTACTGCAATTAAATATGCAAGAGAAAATAACATTCCGTTTTTAGGCATATGTCTAGGAATGCAATGTGCCGTAATTGAATTTGCCAGAAATGTAATTGGATGGAAAGATGCACATTCGACTGAAATGAATCCGGCAACTAAACATCCGGTGATTGACATCATGGAAGAACAAAAGAAGATCACCAAAAAAGGTGGGACAATGCGACTTGGAGAGTACCCTTGCGTTCTTCAAAAAGGAACAAAATCATATGCAAGTTACGGCAAACAAAAAATCGGAGAACGCCATCGTCACCGTTACGAATTCAACAATAAATATATTAAATGGTTTGAAGATGCAGGAATGTTGCCTGTCGGAATCAACCCTGACAATAACTTAGTTGAAGTTGTTGAATTAAAAAATCATGCTTGGTTTGTTGGTGTACAATTTCACCCTGAATATAAAAGCACTGTTGAAAATCCACATCCGCTGTTTGTACGATTTGTTCGTGCAGCAATGGACCAAACGAAACAATCCTCCTAAGTTGCCTCAGGAGGATTGCTATAATTTTTTCTTAATTGTGATTATCAATTTGTAACAACAATTCTTTTTTCACGAGTTGAAGAACCAGCGATTGCAGATAAAATATAAACACCTTTTGATAATGAAGCAAGGTCCAATTTAATATTGTGTTCGCCTGAAGTCATGTAAGAACTTTGAGTAAATACAACACGACCAGTGATATCCATTACTTTCAAAATTACGTCTGAAGAACGATCAATATTTAATTGAACATTTGTTTGTCCGGATGTCGGATTCGGATAAACACTGAAATTTATTGACGGCTTGTTCACGTCATCAATTCCAACAGTACCATAGGCAACAGTGATATATTTCTGAGTCAAATTACCAACGATACCGCTCATATTCAAAGAAGTCATTTGCATTAATGGAGCACGAAGTCCATTTCTATACCAACAATATTTTACAACATGAACAGGGCTTGTTTGACCTGCGCCGAAATCTTCGACCATATCCATGTCATATTTTACTCTAAGAATTTCAGTGTAAGTTAAACCGCCAACCTTTAAAGTACCATAACCGTCAGCAACAACAGAAATTGTTCCTGTCAATGTAGATCCGGCATATCCTGTTCCTGCAAGTGGCGCGTTTGAAACTGAAGAGCCATACATAAATGGAATTGAAATTAATTGTTGTGTATTTGTTATTCTAACTTCATTCGATGCATTTTGAAAACCTAAATATTGCAACCCTGCTCCACCTGCATCTCTATTGTAATAATCAGTCCAACCGAAATAAGAATCTGATTTCAAATTTGCACCACTGAAAGTTGCATCAATTCCGGATGCTGATGGCGCACGAAACGATTGCGTTAATGTATTTACCGATACAACATAAAGGCTGAAATCCCATACAACACCCATTCCACCGGGACCGGCTTGAGCAGAGGTATCATAGAAAGTTTTTCCAACCCAATTGTCTCCTACTACAGGAAGATTTGTGGTTTGAAATGTTGTTTGTCCGTTTGCAGCAACAAGCATTAGACTAAAAATACTAATACCAAGAATAATTTGTTTTGTAAGTGTTTTGATCATTTGTATATTTTGATGTTAAGAATCTAGACTAAATAACGATACGCAATTATACGCCATTCGGCTTAAACTTCAATAATTTTAGATTAAAAATAAAGCAATTAAATTTTAAAGCGGGAATATTACATAAATCCTTGCCGGGAATCTTCATTCTACCCTCAAAAAAATGTCGTTCACACAATGGAAATACATGTTTACAATTAATTCAGTCCCATTGCAAAGTAATTGTTGCTTTTCTGTTATTTTTTTATCATTTTTGGGGTTAGTTTTATCACCTTAAGTGAAAAAAAACCGCTTCTAATATCAATTTCGAATCTCCCTAAATAATTGTCATCAAACCAAAAATTGACTAATTCGAATACCATGAAAAAAAATTACTCAAAAGCTCTGCTCTTCTTGATTTTATTGACGGTTGTGGTGACCGGAAAATCGAAAGCACAAGCGGGGATCGGACTACCGTATGGCTTTGGCTATACAGCAACAGCTATTGCTCCTACTTTTACTTCCACCATTAATTATCTTACCATTTATTCCGGAACCCCCGTTAAGATGGATGAGATGGATACC
>JANOBV010000192.1:0-4495 GCA_031411835.1 Bacteroidota bacterium
CTACTTCTGGTACAACTTATCCTACTTTTGGTGAAGTAGATATTGCTAGACCGTGTGCTGCCGAAACCTTGTACGTCAGAGTTACAGGTGATGCTAATGCTGTCGGTAAATTTAAAATCTGTGTTAAAGACAATGGAGCAGGAGCAGGTGGCGGTGCTACTTGCGGAGCACCAACTTTCATTTGTTCATTACCATATAATCAAGCAGGCTTTACAACATTAGGTGCCGGAAACGAATATGATTCAACTAACACAGTATGTCATTCACTTTATGGCAGAGGAGAAGATTATATTTTCGCTTACACACCTACGGTAAGTCAGTGTGTGCGTATCGCAGTAACATCAAGCGGAACAAGCCCGGGAGTATTTATTTACAACAACTGCCCTGATTCTACCGGCACAGGTCCAACTTATTGTTTAGGAAGCGCAGAAGGCGTAACCGGAACTGTAACTATCAATTCAGTTACCCTTACAGCTGGTACGACTTATTATATCATGGTCGATAACCAAATTGCCGGTGGTAATATTCCATTTGACATTAGTGTTACTTCATTAGGAACAGCAAACACTTACGATAATTGCGCTACACCATTCCCACTTGGATCAATTGGTAATGGTCAGTCTTGCGTTTTTCAAACTCTTTCAACAGAGTGTTCTACTCCTTCACCTGTAGGCGGAGGTTACCCGGTTCCAAGTTGTATTAATGCTAGTGCCGTTCCGAGAACCTTTATCGATGGCGTAACAGGCGATGTATGGCTTTCGTTCACTTCTGCATTCGCTACTGCAGGTGTATTACAAATCTCAACTCAACAAGGATCTTCTAATCCAACAGCAAATGCTGCCATGGCAGTTTATACAGGATCATGCGGTGCATTCACACAATTTGCGTGTGATTACAATTCAGGACCGAATGGAATGCCACTACTTTCTGTTCCAATTTCAACAATAGCTACAACTTACTACATTCGTATTTGGTCTGAAAATCCAGAGAGCCAAGGAACATTTGACATTTGTTTACAAAGTGCTTGTGCTCCACCAAATGATCTTCCATGCGGAGCAGTAATGATTACTCTTGGTGGCACTACAACCGGTTTTAATACATGTACAGGTGCATCAGGAGAACCGGCAAATGCAGCGCAATGTGTTGCTGGAGGAACTGTAAATACTGTTTGGTATAAAACTATTGTTCCTGCAAGCGGACAAGTTCACATACGTACCCATCCATTAACTCTTCCTGATACTCAAATACAAGCCTATACTTCTTCATCAGGTGGCTGTGCAACTGCAGTTACAAATTTTGTAAGCAGAGGATGTAATGATGATGGTCCTGGATGTAGCGGAGGATTTAGTGACTTCTCTGATTTAACGGTTACTGGTTTAACACCAAACGATACACTTTATGTAGCTGTTGACGGTTTTAATTCACAAACAGGATCATTTGAAATCACTATGATTGATGGTACAACACCATCTTTTCCGCCGGTGTATCAACAAGATTGTGCTGCTGCTCAAGTTTTGTGTAGTACAAGTAGTGTGACTGTAGCAGATCCGGGATTCCGTAACTATGGAAATATTTGTGATCGTGGTGGTGCTACAGGATGTTGGGGAGTTGGAGAAAGAAATTCAATTTGGTATCAATTTACAGTAGACCCAGCTTTGTCAGGTGGTACTGCAAATTTAACATTTGATGTCCTTTCTCAATCTAGTACTGATATCGATTTACTTGTTTGGGATATTACCGGACAAGGAACACCTTGCGCCTCCATTACTTCTGGTGCACTTGCTCCTGCTGCTTGTAATTATGGAGCCTCAAGTGCTTCAACAGGTCTAACTACAGCATCGCCATTACCATATGCTTACTCTAATGCTATTACCTTTACCGGTGCTCCAAGGACATACATGATCCTTTTGAATAACTGGAACAGTGCAGCCAATGCAGGGTACACTTTGAATTGGGGATCAACTCCAATTTCTACGGCGGCTAGCACAGCTATTTGGACGGGTTTAACTGACGCTTTATTTTCTACAACTACCAATTGGGGTGATTGTGGTGGAACTCCTGCTTGCGGAATTGACGCAATTGTAAATCCAACAGCAAATGGAAGACAACCAAGTGTAATTGGAAGTCAAGGCGTGAAAAATATTACAATCAATGCAGGTGCAACTCTGACTCTAGCTGCCGGAGCGACACTTACAGTTTGCGGAAGTTTTACAAACTATGGTACACTTGTTTGCAATGCAGGTTCAACAGTCATTTTCATTGGAACTACTGCTCAAATAATTACAGGAAACTTAATCGGAACGAATGCTTTTGCAAACCTTTCCGTTTTAAAATCTTCTAATTCTGTTACGTTAGCTAACAATATTGATGTTAAAGAAAACTTTGCAACATTAAGTGCTACCAGTGTCTTCAACATCGGCGGGAAATACATGAAAGTTGCCGGAAACTTTACCAATAATACTTCTAATACAACTTTCACAGGAATTGGAGGAAGTACAGTTGAATTTAATGGCACAGGTAACCAATTTTTTAATAACGTAAATGTTGCCGGGATTTCAATGAATCGTGTAAGAATGAATAAACCAGGCGGTAAATTATATTTGAATAGTGCCAACTCTACATTGAATATTGACTCTGTGCTTACTTTAACTTCCGGTATTATCAATACTCGATTCAATACTGCACTAGAAGTATTTGTGAAGTATGGTGCTACAGCGGCAGTGACTGGTCATTCAGCAATTAGTTTTATCGATGGAAAATTGAGAAGAGCAGTTTACACTGGATCTCCACTTTCACTTCCTTTCTCTTTAGACTACCCTGTCGGAGATTCGATTATAGCAAGTCGCGGTGGTTATGAACTTGCAAATGTTACTTTCACAAGTGGAACAGTTATTCCGGATATCCTTGGAACATTTAATCCTTGGTCTACTCCAGCAGCTCCACCATTTGGACCAACTGCCAGTGAATGTATGATTGCAGATTACAATCCAAATCCATTTTTCGATCATGGTTATTGGACATTCAGTAAAACAGCTCCGACTCCGTTTAATGGTATCTATAAATTAACGATGGGTAATACCGGATATCTTAATAGTGTAGGATTTAATGGTTGGACAGTTGCAAAGGCTGATATTGCTGCAAACCCTAATTTAACAGCATCTTGGTCATTAATTGGACAATGCGTTGCAGCAAGTACTGCTACATCCACACAGCGGATCAATATTAATGGAACCAATCCATACACATTTACAACTACGCTTGGGTCTAATGTAATTACAACACCATTTTCTGCTGTGCTTTATGGAACTACTAATATGTATGTTGGAGCCCCTGTTACAGGCGTAGGTATTCCACCGGGAAGTGTGATTACTTCCATTATGAATGCAGGTGCATTTACGATTTCCAATCCTGCGACAGCATCGGGAACGATAACAGGTTCAGTAGGCGCAACAGCAGCATCCGGCACATCATTCAATCACCATTATGCAATTGGTCAATCTACTGTTCCGCTTCCAATTGAATTACTTTCATTTACTGCAGAACCGGATAAAGATTATGTAATTTGTAAATGGATAACAGCTACAGAAACGAATAACGATTTCTTCGAAGTTCTTAGAAGTTATGACGGACAAGAATTTAAAGTAATCGGAAATGTAAATGGTTTTGGAGCAGGTACTTCAACTACGAATAGAAGCTACTCTTTTATTGATGATGAAGAAAAATGTAATTCAGTTAGATACTATCAATTAAGACAAGTCGATATTGATAACAAATCAACAGTTTCAGATATTGTTGCAGTTAATTGCAAAAACACTGATGAAACAGTTACTATCTATCCAAATCCGGCTTCTGAAACTTTGACTTATCAGTTCTTCCAAAATGGAGAAGATCTAATTGAAGTTCGAATCATTGATATGACAGGACGTGAAGTTTCGAAAGAACTTATAAATGCTCAACGCGGTTTTAACACTACTACTTTGTCAATCGAGAATTTTGCAAGTGGAGTTTATCATCTTCAAATTCGAAGTTTGAATTCTCCGAATTCTACTGCTCCAAGACACACTCAGTTCTTCAAAAAATAAAATCTATTTCTGAAATAAAAAAAGAGGTTATCTAAATAACCTCTTTTTTTATTTAATATCACCAAAATTCAATTAAAGATCGTCCCTAAATAATTAAATTAAAAAAAAGGAAACATTTTCTTTAAAAATTCATCAAATGTAAATTTGTATCACTTGAAAATTTATCTTTATGGGTATCAAATAATAAATTTGACTAAATAATAAAAATGAAAAAAAACTCTACATCAAAACTAGTAGCTTTTATTCTGGTACTTTTCCTTTTCAATTCATCTAAATCGAAAGCACAAGCGGGGATCGGACTACCGTATGGCTTTGGCTATACAGCAACAGCTATTGCTCCTACTTTTACTTCCACCATTAATTATCTTACCATTTATTCCGGAACCCCCGTTAAGATGGATGAGATGGATACC
>JANOBV010000193.1:0-13150 GCA_031411835.1 Bacteroidota bacterium
TAATTCTGTTGGCATAACGTGTACTGATGTTTAATGCAGTAATATCATTAGTGTCATTCGCACAAATGGAAAGTCTCCCGTCAATCTTAACTGAAGGAGCAGAATTTACAACTTCTGAACGTATCATTAGTCTTCCGGGTAAAGCATAAGAAGATAACGATGTTCCTGAAGCGGAAGCTTTGTAGAATGTATTTGATCTCACATTTGTTCCGTCATATTGAACGCCTACGGGAAAATATCCATTCACTGAATCGCGCGACTGCACAAGACCGACATAATAATCCGAATTGGTTAATGCCGGTACTGATGGGAAATAAAATGAATGATATCTGTTGACATCATTTGTTCCCGGAGTAAAATGTGATGAAGTATCTATTACAGTTCCTGAAGAATCAAGGACAACTCCGTATACAGCATGGTTTCCTGATTCCGAAGTCAGATATACTTGTACTGAATTGACAGCACCACATCCGCCCATTGAAAATCTGCTCAACAACATTCCTGACAGCGTATCAAAACCCGATGTAGAAACGCTTGCCGAATTGTCATCAAAAGAAACAATATTATTATTTACATTCTGGATAAGTGTGAATGAATTGTTGAAAACATAATTTTCACCTGTCTGCGGTGCAATTGAAACTGTTATTGAATCTCTTTCATTTACGGAAGCAGACCAGCCATTAAACGTGATCAGCAATTCTGAACCGGCATCTACTGAATCTGTACTTGATGCAGAAAATAATTGCAATCCTGTATCAGCATTCTTTACTTTCAATGTTGAAGTAAAAGGCTGGCGGATCGATGTGTGATTTTTTATCAGCGCTGAAATTTTTTCAGGATTGCTGAATAATGATGAATGATTTGCAAGTGTATAAACGTTGGCAACTTCAACACTGTCTTTAAGATCGGAACTGCCTAAACGTGTTTCAGGACGTAAATGATTTGCTGTAAGAATATTTTCAAAAGCTGCCGGATTGGAAGAACCAAAACTCTGTGGGAAATTCAATGAATCATTTTGCTGAAATCCTTTTACAATAGAATCACCATACGTACACATTGCTTTTCCAATGCTGCTGCAATTTTTTGTTGAGTCGTGCTGATATTCAAATGCAACATATAAACCGTTTCCTGAATATGTGAATGTTGAAATTCCCGAACCTGCAAAGTTTACTCCATAGGCACCGATAGAATTTGGAATAATCAAACTGTCATTGTGAACAAGCGTCATGGCTGAAGGAACTGAAACAGCAGATGACCATGTGATGTAACTTTTAATCCTGTAACGCAACTTATAAGTAACAGAAACACTACCATTCCATGTAAGAACAACTGATGATTCTGTTAAACTGTCAGCTGAAAGAATAGAAGGAGAATAACACACCACAGTGCCTGTAGTTGTAAAATTAGTTCCTGTTACATAAGCGCCGTTTCCTGCAGTACAAACTGCGCGGATCTGCCATTCGTAAGCCGTTCCCGATCTCAAGCCGCTTATGGCTAATGAATTTGTAAATGAAATACCATTCGTCCAAGTAGTTGTGTTTGCGCGACGGTATTGAATACTATAACGTGATGCCCCTACTGCTGCTGTCCATGTTAATGTTGCAGCACTTCCTGTGATTGATGTAACATTTAAAGCAGTCGGAAGATTACAAGCAGCTACCGGAGTTTCTGTTGTAAAAAAATTGGAAACAATATTTGAAGAGTCCGCTCCGCAAAGAGAGATCACCTGAATTTTATAAACTTTATTTGGCAATAATCCGGTTAATGTTTTTGTAGTAGCTGTAATTGTATCATTGATCCATGAGTTTCCGTTTGACGAATCATGTTGTAATACAAAAGCTGTTAACCCCGAAGATGCAGGAGCAACCCAACTGATCGTTGCTGATGTTGCTGTAATATTAGTAATGGAAATATTCGTGGGCTGATTGCAGGCATTAATAAAATTGGTTGAAAAAGTAGACCTAGCTGTATCAGCAGCGTTTCCTGAACATCCGATTACTTGCCATTCAAAATCACCTTTCACTAAACCTGAAAGAGAAAATTTATTTGCTGTAACAAGTGTGTCTGTCCATGCACTGTCTTTTCTACTGATAAAATCCGTCGTGTTCTGTAGATACACTTTGAATTTTCCTTTAGAGACTGAATCGGGAGCAGCTGCATTTGTGAATCCAATAGAATTGATATTCATTCCGGACGTGAAGCCGGCTTTCTGCATTTCCGAATTTGTGATCAGATAAAAAGCACGTTGATACTTTAACGAATCCTGCGGAGCTACAGAAACAGCAGCTGAGCCATTTGTAGGAAGTGTAACAGGGATTTCACTGATGGGTGGAGTTGAAAAAGCGCTGATTGTAAAGCACGTCATCAACAGGAATATAATTTTTTTCATGTTCTGTTTTTTATTGTCGTTAAGACAATGGGTATTGATAAATAATTTTCTGTCAGGCAATAGGATCTAATGCCGGGTATCGCCGGCAATCGTATAAGCTGGAAGAGAGATACTTTTACTGAATTATCGTACTGAACCGGAATTAATCTGCTTTGACTTCAGCAATTGCGAATTAATTTCATCCTGAATTTCTCTTACAAGTTCTTCACGGAAAGATGAATTGTTTTTCATCTTTTTAATTGCCGGTATTTGCTGAATCTTTTCGTCCATAGAATTTAATCTCTCTAGGAAAAGATCCACACCTTGTTCAACTTCTGATTTACTTACTTGGAAATAAGTATAGCTGTCTGTGTTATGTGCAGGTCCTGCATTAACAGCTGTTCCATTGGAAGCAGTCAATGTTTTATATCCCGGGATTGCTTTCTGTAATCTTTCTTCACGAAGTGAAATTGTATTTCTCAATTTATCTACGTCATTTTCCAAACCCTGGATCACAGAAATATTATCATTCACATTTAATCCCACAGCAACATTAATTGAATTGATGCCATTGGATTCTGAAGAACTCCATGCCATACCTAAAATATTTTTTACATCAGACGAACTAATATTTTCCGGTGAAACTGCAATTCCCATTCCTGTATTGTTTCCATCAGGAAGAATATAATCTCCGGCACTAACGCGGCCTGAAACTTTTACAGCAACTTGTCCAAGGAATGCTACTTTAATGAAATTATTTTCCTCGCCTGCTTTCGGACTATTTCCAAGAACGATTGGACGGATAGATAAGACCATGACCTTGTCAGCATCCATTGTGTTTCTTGAGACTTTTCCGTTTTTCAATCCGACAACATCACCGGGAAACATTTTTTCTCCCGGATTCATCATAGGAAGGTATTCGGCATAATCACCGGCGCCTGATTCATAGGTAACACCATTTTTAGTTGAAACGTTATTATTAAAAGTTGTATAGGCATCAACTGTTTCAGCAAGTTTCACTGCGGCAAGACTTGCAGCTACAGCACTGTTAGCAACGGAAAAAATTCCTGCTGCAATCATCGAAGGAATAGGAGTTGTTACACAAACACCAAGACCAACACATCCTGTTGATGATGTTAAAGCCCCCACCAGTGATACTCCGGCAGCTACACCTTTTACAATTTGTAATGTTGAAATAGTAGTAAAGGCAGAGATACTTACAATATAGTTCTTGTCGAATTTTGTAAACTCTGTAGTATTGGAATACTCTCCTGTTGCATAACCTTCAATACGACCTTGCATTCCATTTGCATCCCAGAAGGACATAAAATTATTTGCATTGGCTTTACTGCCTGTTACACGAATAGCGATTCCCTGTTTTCCTCCTCTGACCTGTAATGGATAATCAGAAAAGTTACTTTGTAATCCAGCTGTTAATGACGGTACATTGATTGTTACCTGTCCCATGTTATTCAATTGACCTAATAATGTTGTAGCTCCTGTAACTTTCATTTTATTTCTGAGAGTCAGGGAATCAAATGCAAACAATGTTTTCTGGAGAATTGCTATTCCATCCACACGAGATGAATCGAAAAAATGTGCGAAGCCACCTACACTCAATTCTTTTCCGATGCCAACACCGCCGGCAACTACGATAGCTCCTGAATCAGGAATGAAAGAAGGTCTTCCGTCTGTTACTTTAACCTGACCTTTAAGCGTTGTATTACCGGCTACTTTCGCTCCGCCACCAACATTTAGATTTTTTGCAATTCCTATTCCACCTGATACAACCATTGCTCCTGTTGTAGTGGAAAACGAATCAAAATTACCATTTGTTAATGTAAGATGACTTTTGAAAAGTACATTTGAATCCACTCTCAGCGTTCCTGTTAAAATAGTTGGAGATTGGTTGTAAACAGTTAATGAGCTATAAAGATCTGTGGCGTTATTTACTTTTAATGTCCCAGTCAATAAAGTAGGCTTGATATTATTTACATTAAAGTTATTATTAAGATTAGTAGACTTGTCTACTCTCAGTGTTCCGGTTAATATTGTCGGACTAACATTACCAACAGTGAATGGGCCACTGTTTATTGTTGCTCCCTTCAGTGTATTAAAGAATACATTTTTCTTTACAGTTAGATTGGAATCGATCAAAACATCATTTTTAACTTTAAGATCACGGTTAATGATGAGGTCATGTCCGACATTCAAGTCAACACCTATGTTCACATTATTAGTGATATTAATGTTACCTGTACTGTATATCCTCATTCTTTCAATTCCATTCGTTCTCCATACCAGATCTTTCAGATCTGCAGTACCTAAATAATCAATGGCAGGATTAGTCACAGAATTCCCTGTGACCTTCCATGAATTAGCCGGCACTGCACCATTGATAGTATTTCCTGATGCGCTTCCCGGAAGAACATAAGGAACATATTCTGTTGAAGCTGAATTTGCCGTTGCTGCATGAAAAGCATATGGAACAGCAAGTAAGCGCGCGAAACTTACAGGAGTAAATTCTGTTTCTGCTTCTTCGCGGATATCAACCTGCATCCAAATATTTTCAGTACTCCATGGAATACCATCAAAATTTCCTGTAAGTGTTGATCCTTTTCCAACTGCAACAACAAACAAACCTGAATGATCAGTTACCGTTCTCTGGATTTCAGTATAGTAATTAATCTCTGCGTTCGATTTATTGCCAAGCAATTTCACTTTAAGGAAGATGGTTTTATCTGCAAGAATTTCTCCTGATTTATTTCTCGCTACAGCCTGGTAACTCATACCATGCGGAACATTTTGAGCGATTGAAAATCCCGCGATCAGAAAAAATAAAACCGTTATTATGTATCTTGTTTTCATTACAACAATATTTGTAAATTTATATGAGGCTCGTTTTTCTCTTAAGCCTTGTAGAGTTTTTCGGAACCGATAATTACCTGAATAATTTTTTGTCTAATTCTTTCTGGGCATTCAACTGATTATTCACTTTTGATAAAATCGTTTCTACTATAGATTTTTTCATTGCTTCATTCACACTCAATTTTTGTATAAACGATTTGTCTATTAATTTTTCTGAGTCCTTTAAATTTGTTATCGATGCATTTACTGCCAGAGTAATTTCGTCACGGTTGAAAGGACGGTAAACAATATTTTCAGGAGATACATCACGCAATCTGTCGTCTGTATAATTTCCTATTCTTGCAGCAACGATCTTCGGATCTGTAGTTCGGTTTCCTATGTATCCCGGAGCAACAATTCTTAAAACTTCATCTGTTTCAGCAACCTGCTGTTTAAGGAGACTAAGTTCGTATTTCAAATTATTGATCAGCGCCTGATTGTCGTTTACATTTAAACCAATTGCAATATTGATCAATGAAACTCCAACGTTGTTTTTACTTTCTGACCAAGCAATTCCTGCGATCTTTTTTATGTCTGAAGATTTAAGATCTTTCGGTGAAACTGCTATCCCTATTCCTAAATTATTTCCATCGGCAAGAATGTAGTCACCTACAGAAACTTTTCCGAATACCTGCACTTCAACCTGACCAAGGAAAGCAACTTTTTTATAATCAGCTTCTGTTCCTGATGCAGGCATATTTCCTAAAACGATGGGTCGTCTTGAAACCACCATTATTTTATCAGCTCCTGTAGTAATGCGTGTTACTTTACCACCTTTAATTCCTACTAGGTCACCGGGTAATATTGTTTCATTTCTGTCTGACATAGCTATGTATTCAGCATAATCACCTGAACCGCTTTCGTATGTAACTCCGTTTTTAGTTGAAGCCATTTGATCAAAATTGGTGCGTTCAGTATTTGCAATATCTAGTGCAATGCCATTTTCAACCAACAGTACAGTTGCACCTGCAACATTCACAAGTGAAGCAACGATGTATGAAGGAAGTGGAGCAGTAGCACAAACACCAAGTCCGACGCATGCAGTAGAAGACGTAGCTGCTGCAACTACATCTGCAATAGCAGAAGCTTCGTTGAAAGATGCAGTAGCAACATTCAATTGTGCGAATTCAACTTTTGATCTCAACCTCTGATCTTCGATACGATAATCGGATGTATTCGAATATTCGCCCGGCGCCATGCCTTCTATTCTTCCCTGCATTCCATTCTGATCCCAGAAAGAAATATAATTATTAGCTGATGATTTATTTCCATCAACACGGATAGCAATTCCCTGAGCAGCACCTTTTACCTGAAGCGGGTAGTTGGTGATTACATTCTGAGCAGAAGAACTTAATGCAGATGCATCAATTTTCATTCTGTCGTTTGCAAGTATTGATCCGTTGAAAGTAGATGTTCCTGTTACATTCAATTTATTATTTAAAGTAACCGAATCAGCAACGTTCAATGTCTTTCCGAAATATGCATCACCATCACCGCGCAATGAATCATACAAGTGAGTGTAACCTGCAACCTGAATCTGTTTTCCAATTCCCGCACCACCTGTAACTACCAAAGCACCGGAATCAGGTCTTTCAGATCTTCTTGTATCTGTAAGTAAAACCTGTCCGTTCAATTCAGTTTGTCCGGCAATTTTTAAGTTGCCACCTACATTCAGATTCTTTCCTATTCCTACACCGCCGGCAATAACAACTTCTCCATTGGAAGAATCGGTAGAGTTGAATAGTGGATTATCGAGAGTCAGGTGATTTTTCATGATCACATTAGAATCTGTACGCAAAGTTCCTGTGAGAACAGTTGGCGACTGACTATTGACCGTTAAAGAATTGTAAAGATCAGTGGCAAGATTTACTTGTAAAGTTCCGGTCAACAAAGTTGGCTTAACATTATTAACAGTTAGACTGTCGTTAAGATTAGTTGATTTATCTACTTGTAAACTTCCTGTAAGTACAGTCGGACTTACTTTATCGACTGTAAATGGTCCGGAGTTCACCGTTGCTCCTGCTATAGAATTTAAATTGACATTTTTTTTCACTGTCAGATTTGAATCTACTGTTGCATCATTTTTTACACGCAAGTCATGATTTACTATTGCATCATGACCAATTGTAAGATCAATTCCGATTGTAACACTGTTGTTCATTAATATTCCGCCTGTACTCAGAACTCTCATTCGTTGAATGCCGTTAGTTTTGATGACAAGATCTACGTTATCTGATGTTCCAAGATATTCTGTAGGTGGATTAGAAACTGTATTTCCTGTTACTTTCCATGCTGTGGCAGGAACAGGTCCAGCATTGATCGTATTACCATTTGAATTCACATCCGGTAAAACATAGGGAGTATAACCGGCAATTTCATCAGCTGTTTCAGCATGATATGCATAAGGTACAGCCATTAGTTGAGTGCCGCTAAGAACAGTGAATTCAGATTCGCCTTCTAATTTAATAGAAACAAACATCCATATCATTTTGGAACTCCATGGAATGGTATTAAAATTTCCGCCTAAAGAAGTACCTCTTCCTATTGTTGCTGAAAATATTCCATTTTTGTTTGTATGAAGATTTTGTAATTCTTCGTAATAAACTTCTGTACTATTTGCAGTCTGACTCTGCAAAATGATTTTCAGAGATAAGTCCTGATCAGCGACCGGTTCGCCGGCCTTTCCTCTTGCTACTGCCTGGTAATTCATTCCACGGGGAATCGTTTGGCCGAAAGCGAAATTTGCGATCACAGCAAATAAAAATGAGAGTATATATTTCTTTTTCATCATGAAGTCATTTTGTAATAAATTGTTCTGAACTATTTAGCAAAGATTATTTTGAAAGTTTTTTGTCAAGTTCTTTTTGAACCTCAATCACCTTTTCAATTTTTTTCATTGCTTTATCGATCGTTGATTCCAGAAATGCAGGATCTGATTTTATTTTTTTAAGGAAGATCTGACTGTTCTTATCATTTTTGTTTTCATTCATCTGAGCAATGACTTGATCAAAAGCGCCTACCATTTCTGCTCTTGAAACCATATTGTAATTTATATTTTCCGGTGTAGGAGTTACTAAATATGTTTGATTACTTGCTGTAGGTGCTCCTGCATTGGCATTTTTGTATGACGGAAACAGATTTTCAAGTTCGCGGTCGCTTGCTGCGATCTGATTATTCAGTTCTGAAATTTCATTTTGCAACTCTTCAACTTCTTTGTGATTATCTACCATGTTTAATCCAACTGCAACGTTGATAGTAGAAATAGTTTTTCCTGCTTCAGAAGCTGACCATGCAACTCCTAAAATTTCTTTTGTCTGTGAAGGAAGAAGTTCTTCTGAAGAAAATGCTTTTCCAAGTCCCATATTATTTCCGTCAGGAAGAATAAAATCACCGATAGCAACTTTACCTATTACTTTTACCGGAACCTGTCCGAGAAATGCGATCTTTTTATATCCAACTCCAATTCCGTCTTTCGGCATATTTCCCAATACAATTGGTCTTACTGATGCAACCATTATTCTATCGCTTCCTTCTGTAATGCGTGAAATTTTTCCGCCTTTCATTCCAACGATATCTCCAGGAAAGATTTTCTCATTCTTATTAGCCATTTCCAGGTACTCTGCATAATCACCTGCGCCGGACTCATATGTAATTCCGTTTTTTGTTAATGAACTTGCATCAAAATCTGATTTTGCTGTATAAGCCATGTCAAGCTGAACTCCTGAAACAGTAAGTATCGCTGTTGCCGCCGCAAAATTTATCAGTGATGCGCCGATGAAAGAAGGAATCGGAACTGTTGCACATACACCAAGTCCAACACATGGAGTTGTTGAAATTAATGAAGCACCTAATTTTATTCCTGCCTGAACTTCATTCAATGTTGCAAAAGCAATGTTGAGTTCATTCAGATATATATCATCATTTAATCTTTTATTCTCTTGTGCATAATCTGCAGTCAGTGAATATTCGCCGGCTGCAAGTCCTTCAATTCTTCCCTGCATTCCGGATTGATCAAAGAATGAACTGTAATTATTTGCCATTGCTTTATTTCCTGATACCTGCACGGCAATACCTTGCATGCCACCTTGAACCTGTAATGGATAATTTGTAAACAGACTTTGATCGGCATTCACAAGTGAAGCGCCATTAACTGTAACAGCTCCTGTAACATCTGTTGAACCGTTTAATGTACTTACACCGGTAACTCTAAGTTTATTCTGAAATGCTGCAGAATCAGTAACAGTAACTGTCTTTCTGAAATTCGCATCACCTTCACCGCGAAGTGAATCGTACAAATGTGTATATCCACCTACGCTGATTTGTTTTCCAATTCCCACACCACCTGAAACAACTAGTGCTCCTGAATCAGGACGAAAAGAAGGACGGGGATCATTCAATCGTAATTGGCCTGCAAATCCGGTTGAACCCGACACTTTCAAGTCACCACCGATATTAATATTTTTTCCAATTCCAACACCACCTGCAACTACTAATGCTCCGTTAGAAGAATCAGTAGAATTAAAATTTGCATTGTCAATTAAAAGACGATTATTAAAAGTCACATTAGAATCAACTCTTAATGTTCCTGTCATAACAGTTGATGACTGATTATTTACGGTCAGAGAATTATTTAAACTAGTTTCTCTATTCACGCGCAACGTACCTGTGAGTAAAGTCGGCTTCAGATTATTTACTGTTAAACTATCATTCAGATTCGTGATCTGATCAACTCTTAATGTTCCTGTGAGAACAGTAGGACTCATTTTGTTTACAGTGAAAGGACCATAATTCATTGTTGAACCTCCGGAACCATTCAGCATCACGTTTTTCTTTACTATCAGATTTGAATCTATGACAGCATCATTTTTTATTCTTACATCATGATTAACCGTAACATCGCGACCTACAGTGAGATCAATTCCGATAGTAAGACTGTTTGTAATATTTATATTTCCTGTGGAAAATATTTTCATTCTTTCTATTCCATTCGTGTTTAAAAGAAGGTCTTTAAGATCTCCTGTTCCGATGTATTCCAGAAGCGGGTTACTTGCTGAATTGCCCGGAGTTTCCCAGGCAGTTGCGGGTACCGGTCCGGCGTTGACAACTGTTCCACCTGTAGATGAACCGGGAACAGTATATCCGGAAGCACCGGCAATTGCTGTTGCTGTTTCAGCATGAAAAGCATAAGGCACAGCCATTAATTCGCTGGTACTTACTTTTGTGAAATCATTGCCTGATTCTAACATTACATAAACTTCCATCCATATTCTTTCATTACTCCAAGGAATAGAATAGAAATTTCCTGACAAAGCAGATCCTTCACCTACAACTACTGAAAATAATCCCAGTTGATTGGTAAACACATGATGTGTTTCGCTGTAGAAAACAGTGGGATCAATGCTTTTGGGATCTTGTAGATTGATCTTTAAGACCAATGCTTTATTAACCAGAGCTGAACCTTCGTTATTTCTGGCAACTGCCTGATAGTTTATTCCTTGGGGAATACTTTGGGCAATAGACGACAGATAAAATATCGAAAAAATTACGTTGAGTAGTAATATTTTTTTCACAGTATATTTTTTATAATAAATTATTTAATTTTTAGAATCTTGAAAGAGCGGATATTTACACCTTGGGAGTTGTTTACTCGTAAAAAATAATATCCGTTTTTCAATTGAGACATATCGATGTCTCTTGAGTTTTCCGAATTACTGATATTGACAGAAACGATCCGGCCATTTTCATCTGTAAGTGAAAAAAGTGCTTTTGAGAGCTCTTCGACAGGCATAGTAACTTTCAGAGTTGACAGAACCGGGTTAGGAAAAACGTTGATCTGAACATCAGAAGTTGTTTTATCGGTAAGGGATAATACAGATAATGTCGGTTGATGAAATCCTTCACTTAGTGCTTTGTTACCATAGGTAAAATATCCGATAGAAGTTTCCCCCAATGTCCATTCCAGACTTATATTTTCCGATTGAAAAGTATTGCCTGCAGGGGACACGATCACAGGACTAAGGCTTTGTGCATGAAGACTATATGCAAATAAAAATGGAATGGCAAAAATAATTTGTAAGGGTCTTATCATGATTTTATTTTTGAAAGTAATTGCAATTAAAACAAATGAATAGCTCGATGTTGATGAATGACATCACGCATTGATTACATATAGTAAATACACAGTAATTTTGTCAGTTATGAAAAAAGCACCGTAGATTAGAATAAGATTAGCAAATTATGATAATATTCAAACTATTCTATATTATTATTTAATAATTCTGTGAATGTATTTATTTACTTGGTAAAACTCGAAAAATAAAAAAATAAATTCATTTATAAAAAAAGTGTATATGCTGCAAAGGCTGATGCAGCGCGGTGTTGGAGATGATGATGAAATATTTTTTTTTGAATGATGCTACTTCAAGTGAATCATGAAAGTCATTTAAAGTTAGCTAATTAAGAATGATTGGGAGTGTTAAGAGGAAACTAGTACACAATTTTAATCACCCATTCCATCAAGCGTCATTCCATCCGCACTAACACTTCTTTTGTATGAGTTTACATCTTGTTTAAAGTCCCAATACATCCTGAGGGATATAAATACTATTTGTCATCGATGACCGTTTTCCATTTTTCGGTTTCTGCGTACTCCTTAATTAGATCGTTTCTTTCAACAAGAAATTTTGTCAAATACTTGGTAAGAACTAATTTGTCAAATACTCTTCCAAGAAAACCAAATGGAGATTCAAAACTAAAAACATCTTTCATAATTACTTTTCCGCCATTCTGCTCAAAATAATGATCGTGAATAATGAACTTAAATATTCCTTTTACTTGTTCGTCTCTAAAATGAAAAGGTCTTTTAAATGCAGTTATTTTAGACGTCAACTTTTGTCTAATTCCAAAATGAGTTGCTTGCCAAGTAACATGCTCGCCAAAATTTATTAAACCACTCGTCCGTCCGCTTATCGCTTTTTCATTTGTCCTTGATGTTGATATTTGATGAAAGTCAATACTTCTTGCTAAGTCAAAACATGTTTCGATGTTGCTGTGGATTTCTATGCTAAGTTTAATAGTTGGCATACGTTTTACTTTATTCCTTTATAGTATTCTTGTAGTTTGTATGTTCGGATTATCTGTCTGTTCAATAATTCCTAATTCTCCTCCACCTAAACCAATATATCTATTATCTTCAATTGAAAATTCATATGATTCATAACCTGTTGAGTAGACAAATATTTCAATTCTTATATTGTCTGACAGAATTAATGTTAGGTCAGCAGTGAATTTGTCAACATTGATTTCTAAAAGCGTTTTACCAATCAACAACTTTGTAACTTTTTCGAGAAGATCAAGTGGTTTGGGCAATCCGAATTGATGTTTGTGGTCATATGATACGGCTATGATCTTATTGTCTTTTACAAGTCTCCAAAATCTAAATGAAGTTGCAGAAACTTTGTCAGCAAATAAAAAGAACCAATTTTCTGACTCCTCATAGTAAGTGAGTGACTTGAATAGTTTATTTGTTTTAATATTCATTGCGTTTTCCATTCTACATATTATTTATCAGATGTCTCCCCTGCTCGACGAATGTTAAGCGGATTTACCGACACACATTCAATTACGTAACTCATCAAGCGTCATTCCGTCCGCACTAATATTGATTGATTAGAGCATTACTAATTCCCGGACGGAATGACGCTTGATGGCACAACTAATTTCAGAGTGCAAAGGTAATTTCCGCTTAACATCGCCGAGCAGGGGTTAACAATAATATCTAACAAAAATTTTTATTTTGTAGGAGCTGCAGGCAAACTGGTATTCCATATATTGCTATAAATTTTCCAATCGCCATTTTCCTTTTTCCAAATATTT
>JANOBV010000194.1:0-13996 GCA_031411835.1 Bacteroidota bacterium
TGAACTTGTGATCTTAGTGTTTTATTTTAATTGTGTTTTTAAAAACTACCTCCCAAGATCTTCATTACTCTTATTCACCTTCACCTTCAATTCTTCCTTAAAGGCAGAAACCCTCTTCTGAACTTCAAGATTTGAAGATCCAATAATTTGTGCGGCGAGTATACCGGCATTTTGCGCAGCATTCAATGCAACAGTTGCAACCGGAACACCATTCGGCATTTGTAAAATAGAAAGAACAGAATCCCAGCCGTCAATCGAGTTGGATGATTTGATTGGAACACCAATAACAGGAAGAGGAGTAAGAGAAGCAACCATACCCGGTAAATGTGCAGCACCACCGGCACCTGCAATGATAACTTTCAGGCCGCGGTCAGTTGCATTTTTTGCATAATCAAACATCAATTCAGGTGTACGATGAGCAGATACAATTTGGATCTCATAACCGATTTCTAATTTTGCTAGAATGTCTGCAGCTTCTTTCATGATTGAAAGATCAGACTGACTGCCCATGATAATTCCGACTTGAATAATGTTTTTCATTTTATGCAATGACTTTTAAAGTGTTCTTTATGTAATTTGCTTTTTCAATCGCTTCGCTCAATGTATTGGACGTTACTGTAACGTGTCCCATTTTGCGAAAAGGTTTTGTTATTTTTTTTCCATACAAGTGAACATGAACTCCGTCTTTTTTTAAGATGTCTTCAAGTCCGGAATAGATCGCTTTTCCTTCATATCCTTTTTCGCCGAGAATATTTACCATTACTGCTGGTTTTGTAATTGTAGTTTCGCCCAATGGTAAATTCGTGATCGCTCGTAGCATTTGTTCGTATTGTGAAGTAATATTTCCCTCAATGGTTTGATGCCCGCTGTTATGTGGACGAGGGGCAATTTCGTTTATCAATAATTTTTTATCGTGAGTGACGAACATTTCTACTGCTAGAATTCCTACTAAAGAAAGTTTATTTGCAATTTGAAGTGCAAGCTCTGTCGCCTCGTTTTCAAGTTCAGGTGAAATAGAAGAAGGTGAAAAAAGATATTCAACCAAATTCGCTTCCTGATTGAATGACATGTCAACGACTGGGAAACTTCTGGTTTCTCCATCTGGATTTCTGGCAACGATTACAGATATTTCTTTCTCAAATGAAATCAATTTTTCTAAAACAGCAGGAACGTCTGGAGCATTTTCAATATCAGAACTATTCTTCATTACAAAAACACCTTTGCCATCGTATCCACCTCTTCTAGATTTGTGCATTAGTGGCAATAAAGAAGTGTGTTCGGAAATCTCATTTCTGTTTTTGACTAAAACAAAATCAGCAGTAGGAAAATTATTTTTCTTGTAAAATTCTTTTTGCAGTCCTTTATCTTGAACAGTTTTGATCACAGAAGAAGACGGATAAACTTTTATTCCTTCAGCTTCCAGTTTTTCAAGGGCTTCAACGTTTACATTTTCGATTTCAATTGTGATCAAATCAAATTGTTTTCCGAAATTGTAAACAGCATTGAAATCTGTAAAAGCACCATGAAAAAATTCTTTGCAAATATGTTTACAAGGTGAGTCCTCGTCTGGGTCTAGTACTGAAATGTGAAGGTCTAAGTCGATCGCTTTTTGAAGGAGCATTCGTCCTAATTGTCCGCCTCCTAAAATTCCAATTTTTAACGCCTGAAGTTGTTTCATATGCAGCGCAATATTACTTATAAGTTGGCAAGCGATAAAGGAGAAAGGTTCATATTTATCGGTTGACTTTTAACCAAATAGCAGTTAATTGATAAAAAGCCTTATTTTTCGTTGAAATAGCTTCATTATTTACAAAAAAAGGTCAATAAAGATTGGCTGCCACCAACTTTAATTTTACTTTTGCCACTTCTGAAGATTTATGGAAAGTGTAACAATTAAGGACAAAAAATTTGTGGTGTCAATCACCGCTTCAGCGATCAGCCAAAGGGTGAAAGAACTTGGGGCTAAGATGAATGAAGACCTTAAAAACACGCGTCCCATTTTTGTAAGTGTTCTAAATGGATCGTTTTTATTTGCGGCTGATCTTTTTCGAGAGATCAAAATGGAAGCAGAGATCACATTCATTCGAGTATCATCTTATGAAGGAACCCAATCATCAGGTTCTGTAAAAAGTGTTGTTGGAATAAAAGAATCATTAGAAGGTAGAACAGTTGTCGTTATCGAAGACATAGTTGATACCGGTGACACTGCAATTTATCTGATCGAAGAATTAAAAAAGCATAATCCAAAACAAGTATTGTTTGCAAGTTTGCTTCTGAAGCCTGATGCTTTGAAACATCCGATCAAATTAGATTATGTAGGATTTGAGGTTCCAAATGATTTTCTAGTCGGTTATGGATTAGATTATGATGGAATAGGAAGAAATCTAAAAGACATTTACACATTAGCTTAAACACATAAATCAACCGATAATAATTATCCCATGTTGAATATCGTCCTATTTGGTCCTCCCGGTGCGGGAAAAGGAACACAATCTGAAAAGCTTATTAAAGCTTATCAATTAGTGCATCTTTCAACAGGTGATATTCTTCGAGGTGAAGTTGCTGCTCAAACACAACTTGGTTTGGAGGCAAAGAAGTTGATGGATCAAGGATTGTTGGTTCCGGATGAAGTTGTAGTTGGAATGATTGAATCGAAGATCGATTCGAATGCAGGTGCTAATGGATTTATTTTTGATGGCTTTCCAAGAACAACTGCGCAAGCAGATTCATTGGATAAAATGCTGGAGAGAAAAGGAGCATCGATCTCAATGATGCTTGCATTAGAAGTGGAAGATGCAGAGTTGATCAAGAGATTATTGAATAGAGGGTTGGAATCTGGTCGCGCCGATGATCAGAATGAAACGATTATTGCAAAAAGAATTAATGAATACAATACGAAGACTGCGCCTTTGAAAGAATACTATTCTCGTCAAGGGAAATTTCATAGCATCCATGGCACGGGTACTATCGATGATATTTTTAGTAGTCTTTCGAAAGTGATCACCTCTTCGGTGAAATAAAATAAATCATGTCAGGTACTAATTTTGTTGATTACGTAAAAATTTGTTGTCGAAGTGGAGCAGGCGGAGCCGGTGCTGTACATTTTCATCGCGACAAACATACTGCTAAGGGAGGACCTGATGGAGGTGATGGAGGTAGAGGTGGACATATAATAGTTCGCGGAAACAAACAACTCTGGACGCTTTTACATTTGAAATATCGTAAGCATGTAATTGCCGAAGAAGGAGAAAAAGGAGGGAGCACTTTGAAACACGGCGCCGATGGGAATGATGAATTTCTTGATGTCCCTATTGGAACAATTGCTCGCGATGCAGAGACAGATGAAATACTTTTTGAAATAACAGAAGAAGGACAGCAGATAATTATTGCTCCGGGTGGAAGAGGTGGAAAAGGAAATAATTTTTTTAAGACTGCGACTTTGCAGACTCCGCGTTTTGCACAACCCGGTGAACCCGGAGTAGAAGAATGGAAAATTCTCGAATTGAAATTACTTGCAGATGTTGGATTAGTTGGATTTCCTAATGCAGGAAAATCGACATTGCTTTCTGTTGTTAGTGCAGCTAAACCGGAAATTGCAGATTATCCATTTACAACACTTGTTCCGAATTTAGGAATAGTTGGATATAGAAGTGATCGATCATTTGTAATGGCCGATATTCCGGGAATCATAGAAGGAGCTCATACCGGCAAAGGAATTGGAATTCGTTTCTTGAGACACATTGAAAGAAATTCAATTTTACTTTTCATGATCCCTTGTGATAGCAAAGATATTAAAGCGGATTATGCAATTCTTGTCAATGAATTGAAGATGTATAATCCGGAGTTGCTGGATAAATCATCGGTGCTTGCAATTACAAAATGTGATATGCTCGACAATGAATTGATTGAAGAGATGCGTAATGAGATACCTAAAGGAATTCCGTCAGTATTTATTTCATCTGTGTCAGGATTGGGCATCGACAAATTGAAGGATCTTATCTGGGAGCAATTGAATAAAGAAACAGAATAAATGATTGAAAAGCTCAAAGAACTTGATGCTGATTTTGTTTTGTTTGTCAATGGAAAACATACGCCTTTTCTGGATTCATTTTTTTACAACATTAGCTTAACATGGATATGGGTACCACTTTACATTTATTTATTATTCTTAGTGGTGAAAAATTTCAAATCGCAAACTTGGTTGGTTCTACTTTGCATAGCAATATTGATTACACTAAGCGATCAATTTGCATCCGGACTTTTGAAAAATTGGGTGATGCGTTATAGGCCTTCTCATAATTTAATACTTGGCCCACAACTTCATTTTGTGAATGACTACAGAGGAGGTATGTATGGATTCATTTCATCCCATGCTGCAAATGTTTTTGCGCTTGCTACATTTCTTTCATTGCTATTGAAGGAAACTAAAATTAAATGGTTTTGGTTGCTTTGGGTGTGGGCAAGTGTAGTAGCTTTCTCAAGAGTATATTTGGGAGTACATTATTTATCAGATATTTTAGGTGGAATGATCTCCGGAATATTTTTTGGATGGTTGTGCGCTATGATTTTTCACTATTTATATAAGTGTATTTATAAGACAGAATTAATTAAAATTGAAAAATAGAATTTTAAAAAAAAATTAGGATGAAAAATATGTATAGACTAAGTTTAATTTTGATCTCCATCATCTTTTTAAATTCATGTAAAAAAGATGAAGTAACTCCAGGTACAGGAAGTTCGACACCGACACTTGCAGAAACTCATTATAATTTTAATATTGTATCTGACGGTCAAGCTTATTCTGCAACTGATGGAATCGGAGGATATGAGAATTTTGGTTTTTCATATGATATTGCTTCTGGGTCTGATATTGAGTGGTTGAATATGTCAATGTTTATTAGCGGTGATTCAACAAAACCGCTATTTGCAATTTATCGTTCGATTATTAAACCTTCAAATCAACAATTGACAGTTGATGATCTAAGGACATTATTTAGTCCGGGAAGTCATAATTACGGCACTGATCCTACAGGAGGTATTGTAGTGGCTTATTCAGAAAATAATTATAATACAGACCAAAGTTATAATAGTGAAGCTGTTGATCAAACCGGAAGTACATTTGTTATTACAGACACATTATCAGAAAAAGAAGCTGTTCAAACCAACTTCAAATTTAAAGCACATTTTAATTGTAAATTGGCAAATCTTAATGGTGATCAGAAAACTATTAGTAGCGGGTCAGTAGTTTGTAAGTTTTCGATACTGGATTGAATTTATTATTAATAAAATGAATTAAATAAAAATGAAAAAAATTATAACTGTAATATTATTACTCTTAATAACGCAATCGCAGAACTTATTTTCTCAAACAGAAAAGAAAGATCCATTCTATAAAAAACCAAAACTAGTAGTTGGAATCGTAGTCGATCAAATGCGCTACGACTATCTAGTTCGCTTCTATGACAAATATGGTGCTGACGGATTCAAGCGTTTGCTTGGCGGTGGATTCAATTTTACGAATGCGAATTACGACTACATTCCTACATACACTGCATGTGGTCATGCTTGTATCTATACAGGAACTGGTCCGGCTTACAATGGAATTGTTGGAAACGATTGGTATGATCGTTATTCGAAAAAGTCTGTGTATTGCGTGAGTGATTCTACAGTGAGTCCGCTTGGCACAACTAGTATCTCCGGAAAAATGTCGCCGAAGAATTTATTTACATCAACGATTGGTGATGAATTGAAGCTGGCATCAAATTTTAAATCAAAAGTAATTGGTGTTGCATTAAAAGACAGGGGTTCAATTCTTACCGCAGGAAGTGGAGCAGATGCAGCTTACTGGCATGATCCGTACAGTAACAATATGATCAGTTCAACATATTATATGAAGCAGCTTCCTAAATGGGTCGATGATTTCAATAAAAGAAAAGTTGCAGACAGTTTGATCTCAAAGCCTTGGACAACGCTTTTACCTATAGAAAAATACACTGAAAGTTCGCCTGACAATACTCCATATGAAGGATTATTTGAAGGTGAAGTTGAGCCAATATTTCCACATAATCTTCAATTGATGAAAGATTCGAATAATGAAATTATTCGTGGTGTTCCAATGGGAAATACGCTTACAACAATGTTTGCTAAGCAAATTTTAGTGAATGAAAAAATGGGAAAAGGTGCAGAGACAGACCTGCTTGCGATTAGTTATACATCGACAGATTATGTTGGACATATGTATGGGATCAATGCAATTGAATTAGAGGATACATACTTGAGATTAGACAGAGAAATGGCGGACTTATTAAATTTCCTTGATGCTCAAGTTGGGAAGGATGAATATCTTTTATTCTTATCTGCCGATCATGCGGCGGTGAATAATCCTGTTTTCAGTAGCGATCATGATTTGAAAGGAGATATGCTCGATTCAAAACCGATAATTGATTCATTGAAAAAATATTTGAATAATGCTTATGGTGCAGGAGATTATATTTTAAATACAAACGCGCAAAATATTTATTTGAATCGAGAACTTCTTGAAAAGAAAAATATTAATCTGCGTGATATACAGGATAAATGTGTTCTGTTCGTTACGGGTTTTGAAGGAGTAGCGACAGCAATGACAGCAACAGAACTTATGACAGGAACCAAGCGAGTTGGAGTTTCATCATTGATGCAAAATGGATTTAATCAGAAGAGAAGTTCAGATGTAATGATTCAGCTTCAACCGGGATGGATCAGTTGGTCAACAAAAACAGGAACGACACATGGTTCAGCTTATCGATATGATACACATGTTCCATTAATTTTTTATGGAAAGAATGTAGCTCAAGGAAGAGAAAATATGCAAGTAAGTGTGACTGACATTGCGCCTACAATTTGTACATTTTTAAATATTGAATTCCCAAGTGGCTCTATTGGTAAGCCTTTGGAAGATGTTTTAAAGTAGGATTTCACGTAAGTTCATTGGTAAAATTGCCGATTTTAGGATTAAAAAACTTTGTTTTTGTCCTGAAATTGGCAATTTTCATTTTCTGTTGAAAAGATATTTGATTTTTACGGAAAAGCTTTCAAATACATAGATAAAATCATTATTTTTAGCAGATAAGTTCACTAATACCTGGAACCCTAAACAGGAAATATTATGACACACACAAAATCAACTAGAGTAATTCGCTTTTTTCTAATAGCGATATTACTTCTCTTCAAAAGCAATCACTCGATTGCTTCCCACGCAATGGGATCAGATATGACCTATCAATGTTTAGGCCCTGGTCCAACCGCTGGTTCTATGCAATATCTAGTAACATTCTCTTTTTATCGAGACTGTTTTGGTATTACCCCGAATACGAGTATGGATGTTCAAATTACTAATGGTTGTGGTTATCCCACACAAACTGTTTTCCTAAATCAATTGGGAACGGAAGTGGATGTGCCAACAACTTGTCCAACTGCTGTTACAACTTGTCATGGTGGATCCTATAAAGGAATTCAACTTTGGACATATCAAGGAGTGATCACATTACCCGGTCCATGTGCGAATTGGGAAATTGGTCACGGCGAGCCTGCTAGAAATGCAGCGATCTCAACGATTACAGGAGGTGGTTCTGATTTACTTTATGTTTTTTCGACAATAAATAGTACACTTTGTAACAGTTCACCTGTGTTCACAAATCCGCCGGTACCATTCGCTTGTGTTGGACAACGTTTTTGTTTTAATCATGGTGGTTACGATCTAGATGGCGATTCACTAACTTATCAATTGATGACACCTAGAACAGGAGCAGCTGCAAGTGATACTGTAACTTATCTGCCTGGTTATTCTGCTTCTTCTCCGATCTTAAATAGCTCGATTAGTTTCGATCCTGTTTCCGGCGATTTTTGTTTTATTCCGACAGCTACAGATGTTTCAGTTTTTGCAGTACTTGTTAATGAATACAGAAATGGAGTGTTGATTGGTCAAGTGGAAAGAGATGTTCAGTTAACAGTAGAGAACTGCGGAAATATTATTCCATTTGCTACTGGTATAAATGGTATGCCTTTTTTCGATGCCTCCATATGTGCAAATGCAACATTGAGTTTTTACATTGCTTCAATTGACCCTGATGGACCGAACACAACAACTTTGTCTTGGAACAGTACAATACCGGGAGCAACATTTGTAACAACAAATGGACACAGAGATTCTGCAGTTTTTACCTGGACACCAACAACAAATGATATCAGTTTAAATCCATATTGTTTTACAGTAACAGTACAAGATGATAATTGTCCATTTCAGGGGATAAATACATATTCATATTGCATCACAGTAAATGGTGTTGAAGCTAATGCCGGAATTGACCAAACAATTTCTTGTGCTCAAACAGCAAACCTTATGGCAAGTGCAATTTGGGGTAATGGAATTTACAATTACGTCTGGGATGATGGAACGGTAGGGCCGGGACGAAATGGCGTTGGAATTGGTCAATATACAGTCACAGTGAATTCCGCTGGTTGTACAGACATTGATACAGTTGATATCTTGCCCGGAATTGGAGTTCCTGAAGCGCATTTCTATTTTACAAATAATTGTAATGGAAGTCCGGTTCAATTTGTTGATTCAACAATAATCAATGGAAGTTCTATTGCAACTTGGGCTTGGGATTTTGGTGACGGATTTACAGACGCAACGCAAAGTCCGCAGCATCAGTATGGAGCAAATGGAACATATGATGTTACTTTAATTGTTACCACTGCAACCGGATGTACAGATACAATAGTTCGACAGCTTACAGTTAATACGAATATTCCTTTTGCACAATTTACTGCACCTGCAGTTTGTCAGGGTGTAGCAACTAATTTTACAGACATCTCTACCGGATCGCCAACATCGTGGTCATGGGACTTCGGTGATGTGCCATCAGGAAGTAATACTAGTGCAATTCAAAATCCATCACATACTTTCTCAACGAGTGGGAATTTCACAATCACAATTACTGTAACAAATGCAGGTGGTTGTCAAAGTATATCACAACAAAATGTGAGCGTAAATCCTAGTCCGGTAATTAATGTTGCTGACAACGCAATTTGTGTTGGAGCAACAGCAAACATTGTAGGGCCATCAGGATTTACAACTTACAATTGGAATACAACTGAAGTGACGCAATCAATTTCTGTTGCTCCTGTTGTTACAACAAATTATTCATTGACTGTAACAGATAACAATGGTTGTCAAGGTACAGATGCAATGACTTTAACAGTTAATCAACTTCCAATAGTTGTAGTGGGGCCTAACCAGATTATTTGTGAAGGGACTTCAGCAAATTTATCAGCAACGGGTGGTGCTATTTATGAATGGAATCCGGGAGCTATACCAACTCAGAATGCTGTGGTATTTCCAACAACGAATACAAATTACATTGTTACAGTTATTGATGGAAATGGATGTTTTTCTACTGGTCAAATGTCAGTTACAGTAAATCCAATGCCTGTTGTTTCCGTGTCAAGTGACATGGGAGTTTGTAAAGGTGAGTCGGCTTCAATTTCGATTATAAATGGAACCGGCGCCTATCTATGGACACCGGGAAATTATGTAACACCAAGTATCACTGTTGCGCCATTGGCAACAACTACTTATACTGTTACAGTTAGCGATGCAATTGGATGTTCAGGTACAGCAATGGCAACAATTAATGTCCATCCGATACCAAATGCAATTTTCAATAGTTCAGGTCCGGTTTGTATTGATAACTCAATTTCATTTACAGATAATTCAAATATTAGTACAGGAACTATCAATTTCTATAATTGGGAATTTGGAAATGGTAACACTTCAAATGTTCAAAGTCCTTCAAATCTTTATACAACATCGGGGAATTTTAATGTGAGATTAATCGTGACATCTGACTTTGGTTGTAAAGATACTTTAGACAGTCCGGTAATTGTTAATCCAAATCCAATTGCCTTTGCAGATTTGGATCAAAGTATTTGTCCGGGATTTAATGCAACATTGAATGGGTCAGGTGGAACTATTTATGACTGGAATAGTGGGACATTCCTAACGCAATCAATTACTGTTAGTCCCGCAGTTACTACTGACTATACTTTAATAGTTACTGATGCAAATGGTTGCAGAGCTACTGATGTTGCAACAGTAATATTGAATCCTGTTCCAAATGCTTTCGCTGGTGTTGATCAATCAATATGTTTCGGTGAATCAACTACATTATTCGCAAGTGGTGGAACTAATTATTTGTGGACGCCGGGATCAATAAATACAAGTGATTATAATATCACTCCAATAAATTCTGGTGCTTATTCAGTTTTAGTTACAAATCAATTTGGTTGTGTTGCAACTGACCAAGTGAATGTTCAAGTCAATCCTGTACCAACTGCAATATTTAATACAAGTGGTTCTATATGTGAAGACAATTCTGTTTCTTTCTCGGACATGTCAACTGTCACAACAGGAGCAATTACTTCATGGCAGTGGGATTTTGGAAATGGTGTTTCTTCTTCGGCACAAAGTCCGCAGATTCCATTTTCAGATCCGGGTGTTTATAATGTAAACTTGACGATCGTTTCTGATAATGGTTGTACTTCAACAATTGCTCATCAACAAACAATTTGGGCAACACCAATATCTCAATTTACAAATTCATCGGTTTGTTTTGGATTGCCAAATGATTTCCAAAATCTTTCAGCGATCAGTGATGCAAGTCCATTGAATTACACATGGTCATTTGGTGATGGTAATACTTCTAATTCGCAATCTCCTTCTCATTCATATACTACTTACGGTGCATACCCAATTTCATTAGTGGTTTCATCTCAAAATGGCTGTACTGATACTTATACTAGTCAAGCAAATGTATTCCCATTGCCTCAAGCGGATTTCAGTGTTCCTTCAGCTTGTGAAGAAGCGGCTGCAATTTTTGTGAATGCATCAACAGTTCCAACAGGAATTATTAGTAATTACTATTGGACTTTCGGTGATTCTGCTGTGTCTACACTAGGAAATCCAACACATGCATATCAAGATCCGGGTGATTACCCAATTCACTTATTAATATCGAGTGATCATGGTTGTCAAGATAGCACAGATGGTTTAATTCGCATTCTTCCAAAACCTGAAATTGATTTCGCAACTGAAAGTGTTTGTCAAGGTTTTCCGGTAAACTTCACTGATAATTCTGTAGCAGTGGTTGGAGACATGAATTTTTACTCTTGGAATTTTGGTGACGGTAATACATCAAGTATTCAAAATCCAATTCACACCTATGGAGCACCGGGATGGTATTCTGTAAGCCTTACAGCTAGAAATGATAGTGGATGTGTCGCAACTTATTTGCGACCAAATGCATTGCAGATCTTTCCAACACCAGATGCTCAATTCGTAAGTAATGAAGCTCAGGCAACTGATTTTCTTCCGTTAGTGAATTTCATTAATCAGACTTCTAGTCCAGGATTATTCTATTGGAGTTTTGGTGATGGTGATACATCAGCTCAATATTCACCGACTCATATATATGACAATGTTGGAATATATGAAGTCAACTTGATTACCATCGATCTAAATGGTTGTGTCGATTCTACGGCTCGATTTGTTGAGATTCGTCCTAGCGCAGAAATTTACATTCCAAATGCTTTCACGCCAAATGGCGATGCTAAAAACGATGTTTTCGAAATTTATACTCACAATGTAAAAGATGTCGAAGTTCAAATCTATGATCGTTGGGGCCTTAAGATTGTTGAATGGAATGATGTAAAAGGCGGATGGGATGGAAGAGTGAATGGCGATATGGCACAATCCGATGTTTACGTTTACAGAGTTTCAACCATTGATGTGAATGAAAAACGAGAGATTCATATCGGACATGTGAGTTTAGTCAGATAAAAACAAAGAATTTGCTTCAAAACAAAGAGCCGGTAGAATTTACCGGCTTTTTTGTTGAATTTTTTTTTGTAAGAAATAGTATCATTTTTAAAAGTCGGGCGTAATAAGGGCAAACATCTGCGAAGTTTCAACAAGAAAATTCTGAAAATTAAAATTATGGCCGGACTTAAAGACAAACATGAAATGGTTATGGATATCGTCAATCAGGTGGCTGCAATTGCAGTCAAGCTTGGCATCGTTCATACAAATACAGAGGATATTAAGCTTGACGGTCGCCATATTACGATAAAAGGGAAGAAACTTTTGTATTTTGGAAGTTGTGGTTATTTAGGGCTAGAGCATGATGAACGTATAAAGAATGGAGCAATTGAAGCCATTCATAAATATGGCACTCAATTCAGCTCGTCCAGGGCCTATGTCTCATCTTCCTATTATGAGCAAGCGGAAGATCTGTTAAGTCAGATTTTCGATAGAAAGCCTGTTCTTTTATTGCAGTCATTGACTGTTGGTCATATGTCGAATATTCCCATTTTAGTAGGGAAGGACGATGCAGTAATTATGGATGCTCAAGTACATGATAGTGTACAAACAGCAGTTCAGTTTTTAAAGAATCGCGATATTCATACCGAGATAGTTCGACACAACCGTTTAGATATTCTTGAGAACAGAATTAAAACGCTGAAGAATTCTTATAAGAAGATCTGGTACATGGCTGATGGCGTATATTCTATGCAAGGCGATCTGGCCCCGATCAAAGAGTTGTACAAATTGGCTGATCAATATGAGCAATTGTATTTATACATAGATGATATTCACGGAATGAGCTGGACCGGTAAACATGGTTCAGGTTATGTTACAAGTCAAGGTGATTATCACCCGCGTTTATTCTTATCTACCGGATTAACAAAAGCATTCGGTGCAGCAGGAGGTTTACTTGTATATCCCGATGCTGAAATTCATAAGTTGGTTAAGAATAACAGTAAGTCATTTATTTTTTCAATTCAAATGCCACCAATGATTTTAGGTGCGGCAATTGAATCTGCAAAAATACATTTGAGTGATGAAATTTATACTCTTCAAGATGAATTGAAAGCTAAGATTGCATATTTTAATTCGACAGCGAAAAAACTTGGATTGCCATTGGTAAATGAAACTGATTCTCCAATTGCATTCATTGGAGTAGGAAAGCCTGATGTAGGTTACAACATGGTCCGTCGAATGATGAATCTTGGTTACTTCTTTAATCTAAGTGTATTCCCTAGCGTTTCTTATAACAACACAGGATTGAGAATTCCAATCAATAGACTTTTGACTTATGATGATATCAATAATTTACTCACTGAAATTTCTATACAATTGCCCAAAGCACTAGAAGATTCAAACTCGAGTATGGAGGATGTGATCAAGCATTTTAAGCTTGTTGCATAAGAAAAAAAAAGAGCATAAAAAAAAGACTGGATTTCTTCAGTCTTTTTTTTATGCTCTTTTTTTTTCTAGAGTTGTTCGCAGAGTTTCCAGAAATTATTTAGGATAGAAACTGCAGCAACAAAATTTTCAAATGAAATTGGTTTAATAATATATCCGGCAACATTATAATTATAAGCTTCGAAACGATCTTTGTCGTCGTTGCTTGTTGTCATAATGAAAACACTTATATTATGTAATTGCTTGTCTGCTCGTAACTCCTTCAAGAATTCAATACCATTCATTTTTGGCATATTGATATCTAAAAGAATAATTCTAGGAGTAGGGTTAATTTTAGCAACACCATTTGTTCCGCGAAGCATATCTAACGCTTCAACTCCATTGTGGGCGATATCTAGTGGGTTTAAAATACTGCTCTTTTTAAAAGCCCGTTGTACATTCATACAATCTACTTCATCGTCATCGACTAGAAGAATATTGACTAATTTATCCATATAATTACTTGCCTAAATTCGTGTTATTCGTGTAAAAATAACATTATTATCTATTGTTGCAATATTACGGAAATATTCTCCAACTAAGTGCCAAGAAAGTTGAAACTTTCAACAAGGTATATTCCATATCTTAAAAATTCGTAATGTTCGGTGAAATATTACAGTTTGGTATCTAAAATTTGCCGATTTTCGTATGCAT
>JANOBV010000195.1:0-9052 GCA_031411835.1 Bacteroidota bacterium
CATGAAACCAATCAGCTTCACTGTTGTTGATCATTTCAATATCACGTTGCAGATTTGCGAAATCGGCGGATAAAACGCTGGGGGCTACTATTACTGACATCTTCTTTTAACTAATAACTAATAGTGAATAACGAATAGTAAAAAATGAAAAATGAAAAATGAAAAATTTAGGGCTATCGAAGGAAATGAATCCCATAAGTAGACTGTTTATTTTTCATTCTTCATTTTTCATTCTTCATTTTATTTCAATTGTTTTCGGCGTAATCTTTCAAATATTCAAAACGGCTAGTAAGTTTTCCATCTTTCAGAATAGAAGCACGATCAATAATCGACGGGTCTTCGTTACCGAACAATGAAGGTAGTAATCTTTCAATTAAATGTTTTCCGAATCCGTCTGAAGCATCGCGAGGCAATTCACACGGAAGATTATCGACTGCCATAATTGTGATCGCTTCTTTATCGAATGAACCAATTACTTCTTCTGTCAATGGATTGTATCCATAGAATTTATCATCAATCGTACTCGACTTCGTTGTTGAAGGAATACTTCCATCGATGTCACAAGTAACATCAGCAATTACACTGATTCGGAAATCAGGGTCACGCATTCTGGATTTTGTGAACATAATGTCTGCTCGTGGATCCCAGAATGTGGCATGAATCAACAAGTCTGTTACAGACGCAAAACTATTCAAGTCACTGAAAGTACATCTGAAATCTTCCGGTTGATGATGAAAGTCGAAACTACTGAATGGCGATTTATCTTTCGCTTCAAAATAATCGTGCGAATGAAGTTGAACATAAACCGGCTCGCGGAAAGTGTAATTCAAAAATTCGTAAGGCGTAACTTTTCTAAGATTCAATGCTCCCATTGTTTCGCAGGCGCCATTGGCAACTCTACCTCCGCCGGTCACGACAACTTTTATATTTGGGAAATTTACTTTCTCTAATTCAGAAAATAATTCTTTTTTATCGTGACAAAGATGGGCCGGTTTTAGATCAAACATTTTATATTTCAATCCATATGCTATGATACCATTATAAGCACCAACAATTCCTGCAAAGCGTCCGAAACCGATTATGCGATTATCGTTTTTGTCGACTAGACATTCATAGTCGATCATCGTAATTCTTTTTTGCATCATTGTCTGCAAAAGTGTCCGATTATGCGCTTGCTTTTTTATTGTATGAGAAAAGAAAAGGTACTTTTTGTTTGGGATCAATTCGTTTTTCGGAACTTCTTTAATTCCAATTAATATGTCGCAATCCGAAATATCTTCTGACAATTTCACTCCGGCATTTGTATATTCTGCATCAGTAAATGATCGCCATTCGCTGGGTTGCACGATTAAATCTACATCCGGGTATTCTTGGGAAATCAATGCACATTGCTCCGGGGTAAATGCAACACGCTTGTCGTGAGGCACTTTCCCTTCTCTTATTATTCCTACTTTTAACTTCTTCATAATGGTTTTCAATCGGGGGCAAATGTAAACTTTCATTTTCGAATTCGAAGAGAAAATTACCTTTGCAATTGGAAAGAATGTCTAATTTTAGCACTAAAATCACAAATAATATCCAAATGGTTCATTCCATTCATAAAACTATTTAACATGAAAAAACTCATTATTCTCATTTTTCTAATCTCAAACTTTTGTGGCGCACAGGATACATTGAAAGTTATTGAGATGAATCGTTCATTTTCGCTCGGTACTAAGAATGCATTTGTGATTGAAATTCCACAACCTGTATTGAAAAAAGCACAATCAAATTGGAAGTCTTATTTGAAAAAACAAAGTAAGCGTTCACTAACCGATAAATCAGGCGAGGTTACTTTAGCAAAAGGGCCACTTTTACTATTAGGTGTTGACTCGATTTCTGTATTCAGTACAATGAATCAAATGGAAACCAAAGTAAAACTATGCGTGTTCTTCATGATGTCTGATTCTACTTTTCTAAGCTCTGAAATTGATAGCGAAAAATCAATTGCAGCAAATAAATTTGTTCGAACATTTGCAGTAAATGAATACAAGAATGCAGTAAAGGATGAATTAGCAGAAGAACAAAATAAGTTAATGACTTTGGAGAAAAAGGTAGATGCACTTGAAGAAGAAAATGAAGACTTCAGAAAAGAAATCAAAGATAATGAAAGAGCAATCTCGAGAAAGAAAGATGAAATAAAATCAAATGAGCAAGAACAAGATATGAAATCTACTTCTATACTTGAACAGAAAAAAAGACTTAATGAATATGTTGGAACTGACGAACAAAGAGCACAAGAAGAAAAGCAGTTAAAGGTGTTGAATAAAGAAAAAAGTAAACTTCAAGATAATAAAGATTCAATGCTAAAAAAGATTGACGATCTCGAGGGAAAGAATCGTGCAATTGAAAAGAAAATTGATACCAATAAGGATGAAAAAATTCCTGATGCTAAAAATCTTGTCGACCAACAAAAATCAGTTGTAAAAAAAGTGGAGTCAAAAATGAATAATATTCAATGAGAATAGACATTTTATCAGTCGTTCCAGAATTATTGAACAGTCCATTTGAACATTCAATTTTAAAGCGAGCAATTGCTGCAAAATTAGTTGAAGTGCATGTCCATAATATTCGTGATTGGTCGACCAACAAACACAAATCAGTCGACGATTATCCATACGGTGGTGGCGCCGGAATGGTCATGATGATTGAACCAATAGTTGCATGCATTGAAGAGTTAGCATCACAACGTGAATACGACGAGATCATCTACATGAGTCCTGACGGAGAATTATTCAACCAACCAATAGCGAATCAGATGTCGATGAAAAAGACCATTATGATTCTCTGCGGGCATTATAAAGGAGTAGATGAAAGAGTGCGTGAGAAGTTTGTCACTCGTGAGATCTCGATTGGAAATTATGTTCTATCCGGTGGCGAATTAGCTGCTGCAGTAGTGGCAGATTCCATCATCCGATTATTACCCGGAGTGCTGAATGATGAGACCTCTGCCCTCACCGATTCTTTCCAGGATAATCTGCTCGCTCCGCCCGTTTATACTCGTCCGGCTGAGTTCCGAGGCATGAAAGTTCCTGACGTTTTGCTCTCCGGCCATGCCGCAGAAATCGACAAATGGCGTCATGATCAGTCAGTTAAGCGCACCCAAGAAAGAAGGCCGGAATTATTGAAAAATGAATGAATTATTTGTTTGCAGAACTGAATATTTTCCTATATTTGCGGTCCGATTTCGGGCTGAACCGAATCGAAAACACTCATTATCATGGACTTAGTGAAATTTGCGGAAGAAAGCATCAATGCAAAACGCGAAACACCAGAATTCAAAGCCGGTGATACAGTAACTGTACACTACAAAATCATAGAAGGAACGAAAGAGCGTATCCAGCAATACCAAGGCGTTGTATTACAACGTAAAGGAAGCGGCGTTACACAAACATTTACAGTACGTAAAGTGTCTAACGGAGTTGGAGTTGAGCGTATTTTCCCTCTTTCATCACCAAAGATTGACAAGATCGTAGTTGACAAACGTGGTATAGTTCGTCGTGCACGTATCTTCTATCTACGTGGTATTTCAGGTAAAAAAGCTCGTATCGAAGAAAAAAGATCGTAATCTTTTCGATTATAATATTGGAAGTCCTGCCTCGGCGGGACTTTTTTTTTGGGCCTTCGGCCGGTAAGTAGTGAGTGGTAATTGGTGAGTGGAATGAGCTGCTTATGGTGAGCATGAATTTGAAAATTTAATTTTGGACCGTAGAATCAATTTATTTAGATTCATAAATCACCCAATTGTCAAATAAATTCTCTAGATGAAAAAGTTTTAGATTTGAAATATAAAATTCTACATTTAAATAATCTAATTTTTAAACTCCCATTCATGAAAACAATTTCACACAAACTTATTGTTGCTCTTCTATTCCTTATTTGTTCCGTTAATTCAATTGCTCAGACTACAGGCCAATGGACAAGAACAGGTGGCCCGGAAGGCGGAACTTGTAATTCTTTAGCGATGACATCGGCAGGAATATTTGCTGCAACAAACGAAGGAATGTATTTATCCTTAAACCAAGGTGCAAGTTGGGTGCTTACTTCATTACCAACTGAATCCTATACACGATTGGTAAACTACGATGACACCTTGATTGCAATTTATAATCCGCTTGGTTCGGGAGACAATTATTCTATTACAAGTTTTGATAGTGGAAACACATGGACAAGCCCATCTCTTATCGAAAGCCTGGGACCTGGATTGGCTTCCAGATTTTTCTTCCTGAGAAGCGGAAACACTATCTTTTTAACAGGAGACAATTACTATTACACAAATGATTTCGGAAATACTTGGACAGCTTTATCATCGCCAACGAGTAATATTTATTCGATCTCATGCGGCAGAGAAAAGGTACTATTGTGTGGTCTCAACTCTACTACCTTGAAAATGGAGAAATATATTTCTTCACCTTCTGTTATTAACTGGCAATTTATAGATAGCACCTACATGTCTTCAGAATTTGTTTATTGTGATACTGTAATTGTAGGTCAGACCTATGATACTTCATTCAATACTTTTTGTGTACGATCAGTTGACAATGGGGTAACATGGGATACCACTTTTCAATTTTCCGGGGCTTATACAATTTTGAACGTATTCACCGGAACAGGTGACACATTATATTTTTACAACAATGCTCTGGATTTTTATCAAAGCGTTGATCTAGGATTAACATGGCAAAATATTCCGATTCCACATTTATGGAAATATCAGCAAAGTATTTATCCTCCAAATGGAACTGAGATTGCATTGTATCAGCAAATGGTTGTTCAGTATTTTGCTGCAACGGATACTTTTCAAACGAGTTATTCAGGAATAAATGCGCAATATATTTCTATGTTAAAAGTATTTGGCAATAAAATTTATGCCGGACACAACAATGGTCTTTCCGTAAGTGATGATGCAGGGATTACCTGGCAACCGCTTTTACAATCGACCACATTTTCCTATAATACTATTGGTGCCATGACAACTATTGGCGACACATTGCTTGTTGCAGCCAAGGACAGTTTTTATTGTTCAATGACTAATGGTACAACTTGGAATCCTGGAGTATTCGTAAGTAATAACTTTATTGATCCAATGTCTATTGTTTATCATGATGGAAAAATATTTCTTGGCATGAGCGATGGAGTCTACGAGAGTAGTAATTTTGGTTTGACCTGGACAATTGACACCATATTATCACCGGGTTTTTGCATGCCATGGTCACCTTATGAAAGTGTCTGGCTTACAAAATCCGATAGTGCATTACTTGCAGTGACAAATGATGGATTAATCGCGCACAGAGATGACATTTCACAAACATGGATAGTAGATACCTGCTTTATGGCACCAGGTGCACATAACTTCAATATTATAACAGCCTTTGATTCAACAGTAATTGTTCGAAGTAGTAATGAATTATTAAGAAGCGATAACTGGGGTCAGGATTTCTATGACCTTGGAACAACAATTTATCCTTATAGAATAGAATATGTAAATGGTATTCTTTTAGGTTTTGTAGGTGCAACTTCAATTTATAAATCAATAGATAGAGGTTCAACATGGCAATTACTCGATTCAGCCTTATTGCCTTTTCAAAGTACGTATCTATTAGCCAAATTGAACAATCAAATCTTTTGTTCATCATATGGATCAAGTGTATGGAAAAGAAATGGAATATTTAATTCTTATATCGGACATGTTTACCGCGACAACAATTATAATGGCATTATAGATATTGGAGATTCTACTCTTAAAAATATGATCTTATACACTACTCCATCATCATGGTTAGCATCAACAAATAATAACGGTGTATTTCAATTGACCACAGATGTTCAAGGTGATAGTTTGAAACTAGTAGTTGCGCCATACATTAGTGTTTCTCCGAACGGTTATCTGCTAGACACGATTACTTTCAACAACCTTGACTTTCTTGTCAATGTTGATACTACTATTTCTGATCTAAGTATCGATTTAGAAAGTGTTACTCCAATATCCTTATTCAGAGACGACATTTTTTCAATGACAATAAAAAATAACAGTGGCTATAGACAAGCAGGAACTGTTACTCTCATTCTTGATTCAGCCTTTAATTATATTAGTTCAGATAGACTTCCTAACCAAATAAATGGTGACACATTGATCTGGCGAATTGACACATTAGATTTCTACGAATCAACTATTATTAATGTCATAACTCATCCGGAAATTACATCAATGATTGGAGATTCAGTTCGGTTTAAATCGAATATACTAGCGGACATTACAGATATTTCTATACCAAACAATTTTTCAAATTTATCGGATATCATTGTTGGGGCTTTTGATCCAAATGATAAATCATGTCAAGTTGGAGATCTGATTTATATTGATTCTGTGCCCGGTAAAGATTTCATTTATACGATCCGTTTTCAGAATATCGGAAACATTCCGGCAAACGATGTCCTGATTATCGACACATTGAACCCACATTTAGATCCATCAACATTACGAATTCTAAATTCATCTTTCCCTGTTAATCTTGAAATGCAATCAACAGGACTTGCAAAATTTCAATTCATAGGAATCAATTTACCGGATTCTACAACGAATGAAGTTTCGAGCCATGGGTTCGTGAAATATGCGATCAAGTGCAAGAACAGCACATCTGTTGGCGATGCAATCACAAATAAAGCAGATATTTATTTCGATTTCAATCCACCAATTACTACTAATCTGGTCACAACTTTGGTTATCAATCCTACAGTTCTTTCCTCCGGAATTTCATTCGACGAAAATAAATCATTGACCGTTTATCCAAATCCGGCGAATAATTTCCTGACTGTTGTTACTCAGATTAGGCCTGAAGACATAACAGTTGAATTGTATGATCAATCCGGACGACTGTTGAAAAAAGTGATGAGCTCAACTACCGTTGAAACAGAAGATCTTTTACCCGGTTATTATTTAGGAATTGTTTATAGCAAAGGTCAGAGATCAGGTACATTCAGGACGATCATTGTGAGATAGGTAATTGGTTGATGATCGTAATTCGAGAAACGAGATTTGTAATTCGAGCTAAGGCATGTAAATTCCTTCGAGAAAATAATCCGAAATCCGAAATTTCATAATTAATACTGTCCCGTACTTAAAAGCACCAACGTACACGCTTCTAGATTTTCAATTCCATTTGAAGAAGCCATCGCTTCGAGCTCCGGATTTTCAGCGCCGGGATTGTAAATAATTCGGCGAGGTTTTAATGACAAAATGTAGTCGTAATAATCAACCTGATTTGGTCGAGAAAGATAAAGTGTGACCGTATCTACATCATCCAAAACCGGACGATCTTTAGAAAATTCAATTCCGTTAACGACTCCTTTTTTTGCTCCAATGGCAAGAACTTTTTGTCCATGTTTTAGCAAACTTTTGATAGCCAAATTCGAGTACCGCTCAGTATTTTCAGAAGCCCCTAAAACCAATGTAATGTCCTTTCCCATCCTATAACTTGAAACTTGTAACCTGCAACCTTAAATTTTAAACATTAAACAAAACAGTCAGAACTTTGAACAAATAATAGCTTTCAATAACTACATCATCTCCGTATAATTCAATTCCTTATGATACGTCTCCTCCATTCTACTTAATGCGTAAAATGCAAGAGCAAGCGACATAATTCCAACAATCAAACAGCTTGTTATCAAATCAATTTCTAACGATTTCCTGAAGAAATTTAGGATGAACGTTAGAAGAACGAGTGCTCCACGAACGAAGTTAGGAACTGTGGTTGTGACCGTCGATCGGATGTTAGTGCCGAACTGTTCAGACGCTATTGTTACGAAGACTGCCCAGTACCCTGCAGCTATTCCGAGGAAGGCGCAGATCCAATAAAACAACTCAGGAGAAATGCCATCCACATAAAGGTACAGTGGAAAAGCGATAGATGCTAGAATTAGAAAAAAGAGAACGATTTTTTTTCTGCTTTTAAAGACCTGACTAAGGTATCCACTCATGAAATCACCGAATGAAGTTCCCAAGTAGAAATACATGACTGCATTTCCGGTGTTGACTCCTATGATTCCTTTTTGAGCACAAATATCTTTCGACAAAGCGATCAAGACTCCAATCATGAACCAAATAGGTACTCCAATTGCAATACAGTTGAAGTATTTCAGTCCGCGTTCTTTAGTACTAAATAATTTGAAGAAATTTCCTTTCGAAACTCTAGTCGTTGATTGAAGAGATTTGTACATCTGACTTTCATAAGCACCAAAACGTAAAGCAAGAAGCATGATTCCAAGTACTCCGCCAATAATATATGCGACTTGCCAGTTTTGCAATTGGTGTCCTGTCAATCGATTCAACACGCCTGAAAAAAGGTCACCATTTCTAGCCACTAGGTTAGCTGCAACGGCACCAAGCACACCAAATGAAACAACCACCATGGTTCCGTAACCGCGGTGCTTTTGAGTCATGGTTTCACTTACCAACGTGATTCCGGCTCCAAGTTCACCGGCTAATCCAACACCGGCTATAAAACGCAACAATGCATATGTATTAAGATCAGTCACAAATGCATTTGCAAGGTTTGCCAACGAGTACATAATAATTGAACCGAAGAGAACAGACACTCGTCCTTTCCTATCCCCTAAAATTCCCCAAAGAATGCCTCCGACGAGCATACCAATCATTTGGTAGTTCATCAGACTTAATCCTGCATCAGTAAGTGCCTGTCCAGTAAGCCCTAAGGACTCCAACGAAGGGTTTTTAATTACTTGAAAAAGTATGAGATCGTAGATATCCACGAAATACCCAAGAGCCGCAACGATCACAATGATGTTGAAAGGCGAGGTAATTGAATTTTTTTGTGACATAGAGGTCGACAAATTTAGTACTGATATTCAACGAACAAAGAGAAAAGCACTAAAAAAAATAAAAAAATGCAATGAAACAGAACATTTTTCCATTGTAGGAAAGGAATTTATTTTAATTTTGACCCCGGAGAGTTGGCAGAGCGGTCGATTGCGGCAGTCTTGAAAACTGTTG
>JANOBV010000196.1:0-2810 GCA_031411835.1 Bacteroidota bacterium
TTTGTGAACTTGTGCTCTTGTGTTTTTTTATTTAACAGGAGGCAACTTCACATCCTCAGGAACAATAAACCCCGAAGGAAACATCCCATCAATATCTTTCAAAAACTTTTGCGCTTCAAAACGGCTTCTGTAATCACCCACGCGAACTTTGAAATTTGGTTGCTGATAAGTTAGATATGCAGGCACACCCGGAAATCGGGAAGCGAATTCCAATTTCACTTCAGAAGCTTTCTGACGAACTCCTCCAAAATAAATTTGAATGCGATAACCCGGCATTGTTTGGGTCGCAGCATTCTGACGTTTTTGTTTTGCGACTAACGCATCGTACCGCTGGTCTTTGGTTATGGAAATGGTACTGTCTTCGTTGTAGGTCGTTACTGTTTTTTGAGCCGAAACAATATTCGCAGTCAATAAAAATAACAATGAAAAAAATGGGGCTTTCATGTTGACGAAATTAGGGAAATTCTTTGGATTATTTGTGAGGAATGGAGGCCGTGAATCGTAATTCGTGAATCGAGAATCGCGGCGGCACCACAGAACATTAAAGTTACTTTTCCCCAATAAAAAAGGCCGCCCTCTCGGACAGCCTTTCAATTTATTTTCAATTCACGAATTACGAATTTCGATTCACGACTTAAGCCAAAGTACGTTTCACCGCCACCTGCTCATACCCTTCAATAACATCTCCAATCTGAAGATCGTTGAAATTATGGATACTCAAACCGCATTCGTAACCTGATGACACTTCTTTCACATCATCTTTGAAACGTTTCAGTGATGCAAGCTCGCCTGAGTAAACTACGATACCATCGCGAACAACTCTGATCTTCGTATTACGACTGATCTTGCCATCTAATACCATACAACCTGCAATCGTTCCAACTTTCGGAATCTTGAAGGTCTCACGGATCTCGATGTTACCAACGATCTTCTCTTGGAATTCCGGAGCTAACATTCCTTCCATCGCTAACTTGATCTCATTGATCGCTGTGTAGATGATAGAATATAATCTGATCTCGATCTCTTCTGATTCAGCTAGCTTACGTGCATTCACCGATGGACGAACCTGGAAGCCGATGATGATGGCATTCGATGCTGATGCTAATAATACATCTGACTCAGTGATAGCACCGACAGATTTATGAATGATGTTGATTTGAATTTCAGGATTCGATAATTTCAATAATGAATCAGCAAGTGCTTCGATTGAACCATCCACATCACCTTTCACAATTACGTTCAACTCTTTGAAGTTTCCAATCGCCAAACGACGACCGATCTCATCAAGTGTAATGTGTTTGTGAGTACGGATGCCTTGCTCACGTTGTAACTGCAAACGTTTGTTTGCAATGTCACGTGCTTCGCGTTCATCTTCCATTACGTTGAAAAGATCACCCGCTTGCGGCGCACCTGTCATACCAAGAACCTGAGCCGGAGCTGAAGGTCCTGCTTCTTTGATTCTGAAACCACGTTCGTTGTACAATGCTTTCACACGTCCGCTGTAACATCCTGCTAAAAGGATATCGCCAACTTTCAATGTACCACCTTGTACTAAAACTGTCATTACATAACCACGACCTTTGTCAAGCATTGACTCGATCACAGTTCCGTTTGAACGACGATTCGCATTCGCTTTCAGATCTAACATCTCTGCTTCAAGCAATACTTTCTCAAGAAGTGCTTCAATGTTCTGACCTTTTTTCGCGCTGATCTCCTGGCACTGATATTTTCCACCCCAGTCTTCAACTAGGATATTCATTTTCGATAATTGTTCGCGGATACGTTCCGGATTTGAATCAGGTTTATCAACCTTGTTGATTGCAAATACCATTGGAACACCTGCTGCTTGCGCATGATTGATGGCCTCGATCGTTTGAGGCATCACACTATCGTCAGCTGCGATCACAATGATTGCAACATCGGTAACTTTCGCTCCACGTGCACGCATGGCAGTAAAGGCCTCGTGACCCGGCGTATCTAAGAAAGTAATTTTCTTTCCGTTCTCAAGTTGTACTTCGTATGCACCAATGTGCTGAGTGATACCACCGGCTTCACCTGCAATTACATTTGCTTTACGAATATAATCAAGCAATGAAGTCTTACCATGATCAACGTGACCCATTACAGTTACGATCGGTGAACGTGGCTTGATATCTTCCGGCTTGTCTTCTTCTACACCAATTGTTTCTTGTACATCTGCTGAAACGAATTCAACAGTGTAACCGAATTCTTCAGCAACAACACTAAGCGTTTCTGCATCGAGACGTTGGTTGATCGAAACGAACATACCCAATGACATACATGCAGAAATAATTTCTGTAACTGATTTATCCATCAAACGAGCAAGATCATTTGCAGTAACGAATTCAGTTACCTGAATTACTTTGTTCTCTGCTGCATCTTGTGCTTGTGCTTCTTTCTCTGTGTTTCTTTCGTCACGACGAGCTTTACGCATTTTCGAAGATCTTGATTTACCACCGCTGCTCAAACGTGCAAGCGTTGCTTTGATCTGATCTTGAATTTGCTTTTCAGTTAATTCAGCTTTCGGTGCTCCCGGAACTCCAGGACCGTTGTTTGGATTGTTGCCTTTGTAATTCGGATTTCTTCCACCCGGACCTTTGTACGGAGGACGAGCACCCGGAGCTTGTGAGCCCGGAGCTCCCGGCGGACGAGTGTTTTTATCTTGGGGAACCGGAGTTCCTTTGCGATCTGTACGTTTTCTTTTTTTCTTGTCTTTATCACCAACAGATCCTGTTGAAGATGCAACGGGTTTACGTTTCGGAGGATCAACCGGTAATTCGATTTTTCCC
>JANOBV010000197.1:0-5662 GCA_031411835.1 Bacteroidota bacterium
TTGTTTGAAGAAATAATTTGTGTAGGTTTGAAAAATGTCAAACGGTTTTTTCACCAGCGTCTTACTTTCCCTTGCAATTGATTATTGGTATTTCACATTCATTGCTTTGCTAATAAAATTTGTATTGATTCGATTTGTAACTACTAATACAAGTTTAAAAGCTATTGCAATGTGGGTAACAGGGACATTTGTATTTTTCGCATTCGCTTGTATAGGTGGCTTTGTGTTTTCTTCTGTAAATTTAATGGTAGTTCCATTTCTCATGTTCGCACTAGCATTAACAATGGAAACAATTGTAAGTGTGATGGTCTTTAGCACTTCCGGTAAAAAAACATTCTATCCACTTTTGTTTTCTAACTTTTTGTTGTTTCTGCTTTTGTTTGGTCAGGTTATTTAAAGGCAAGTTGTTGTTTAAGAGGACTAAACCCCCTTTTCGCTTACTTTGATTTTGCGATTTTAATGAAAACAAACTTTGGCACACAAATTGGAATTGCCATGAAAACAATTAAAAACAAATTTTATGAAAAAGGTAATCTTTACTTTACTCTTTCAGGTTCTTGTCACCATATCCATAGCAAATGCACAAGGATCTGTATTCAATCTGAACACGAACGGTAATTATCTTTATACTGTTCAAATCGACAACCACTATATGAGCGCTCCAGATCGTAGTTTTACTTTTCAAAATTTAGCTCCGGGGAATCATCACTTACGTATTTTAAAATTACGTGGAAGACATGGTGCAAGAGAAGTGTATGGTGGATTTGTAAGTATTCCATTTAATTCAGCAGTGAATGCAGTTTATGAAGGATACGGACAACTTAGAATTGTAAATATTCTAGCATTTGCACCACAATACATCAACACCTATCCACAACATTGCAACGAAGTTGTGGTTTACCAAAATCAATCGCAAGCAGTGTGTGATGCAGAATTCAATCAGATCATTGAAACATTGAACAACATTAATTTCGACAGTTCAAGACTGAATGTTGCAAAACAAATTGTATCAGATAAATATTTGACAACAGAACAAGTGATTCAAATAATCAATCTGTTTAGTTTCGATTCCAGCCGATTAGAGTTTGCAAAATATGCCTACGGTCATACGGTAGACAAAAACAGATACTTCCAAACCTACAATTCATTTTCGTTTGATAGTAGTGTGAATGAGTTGAGTAGTTTTATTGCACACTTTTCTTAAGCTAAATGGTAAAAAAAGCCAAAAGAAAAAATCTTAAAGAAAAAAAAGTCCGGAAGTTCCGGACCTTTTTCTTTTTTCTTTTAATTTTTGGCTTCTAGAAAAGTCCATTAATCTCAGCATTGATCTTATTAATGATCTTGCCCATATCTTCTTGGTTATCGGCGAAATTTAAATCGTCAATATCGATGATAAGCAATTTCCCTGAATCATAAGTAGAGATCCAAGCTTCATAACGTTCGTTTAAGCGTTTAAGATAGTCTATTCGGATTGAGTTTTCATAATCACGACCTCGGCGACTGATCTGATTCACTAACGTTGGAACACTCGCACGCAAGTAGATCAAAAGATCAGGTGGTGAAACAAACTTTGTCATCACGGTGAAAAGTGATTGATAGTTGTTGAAGTCACGTGTTGTCATCAGACCCATTGAATGAAGGTTAGGTGCAAAAATATGCGCATCTTCATAAATGGTTCTATCTTGAATAACCGTCTTTCCACTTTGACGAATCTTCGCGATTTGCTCGAAGCGTGAATTGAGGAAATAGATCTGCAGATTGAACGACCAACGTTGCATGTCCTCATAAAAATCGTTCAAGTAAGGATTGTCATCTACATCTTCGTAATGAGCTTCCCACTTCATGTTTTTAGCAAGCAAGTTTGTAAGAGTCGTTTTTCCGGCACCGATATTACCGGCAATGGCAATATGAAGTGGTGCTAATTGTTTTTTCGTTGGCGCATATTTTTCTGTAGCTTTTACAGGAGCGGCCTTCGCTGTTGCTTTGGTTGTTGGTTCAGACTTCACGGTAGATGTAGTATTCGTTTTCCGCAATGAAATGCTTTTAGAAGCCATGTGGATAATGTTTTGGTTTAGGTTAAGTTCGTGTTTACTCTTAATAAAGTGCTAAAGCTAAAAAGAATAAAAACTCAGAGAGTCACTTGTTAATAAATAAAGTTTCTTATCCTCAATTCTAGCGTTTAAAATAGAATCATGTGGAGGCAATAAGACTTCTTGCTCCACAGCAATTTTAGAATCATATCGAATTAATTTATTTTCTCTAACGAAAAGAATATTCTGATCAACGACTTGAAAAGATTTCAGTCCTTTGAAAGGCAACAATTTATAGTACGTTCCAAAAAGATCAAAAACAAAAATTCCATTTTCCGGATCACTCATATAAACATACCCGTCTTCTTCTAATAAAAATCTCGGCTGAACCTTGTAACCATGTAATTGAGTAAGATTGCCACTTTGATATTGTATTTGCAAATTCAAATCCAACTTTTTCAATTGATCGTCATCATTGTCATAAACCCAGTAGCCACCGTTTTCTGAATTACATGCAACAATTGGTGTGTTAATTTCTGAAGCTCTCAAATGGACAACAGATTGCTCTGCTAATTTTGAATTCAAGATTACCAGCTGGGCAAAGTCCGGGTAAAACAATAAGATCTTCATTGGATTGGAGGCATCAATGCTCCGCATTTCACCGAAATTATTTTTACTGAAATTAGAAACAGGTTTTCCATTCTGATCAAACTGCAAAATCTGATTTCCTACAATGCCATAGGCATTTCCTAGCTTATCGGTTGTTAAAAAAGATAAATGAGAAAATGGTATAGAATTAACGAATAAATAATCGCCGGTTGCAGAACAGAAGACAACAAATAAAATAAAAGCAGAAATTCTTTTCAAAATCATTGTCCTAGTTAATATTTACATTCTTCAATAAAAGATCAATTTCTTCTATGAAATTTCTATCATTACTCAAACGAGGAACTTTATGTTGTCCTCCAAGTTTTCCTTTACTCTTCATCCATTCATAGAAAGTTCCATTTGGTAATAGCCGTACGATCGGCAATCGCAAGGCCATATCTTTATAACGCTTCGCTTCATAATCAGAATTTATTGATTTGAGAGCGTTATCGAGAACATTTGTGAAATATTCAAGACTCATAGGCGGTTTTTCAAATTCTATCAACCATTCATGTGCGCCATTTTGTTTCTGAGAGAAATAAATTGGCGCGACTGTATAATCTTTTACAATTGAACTTGTCTTTTCACATGCAATTCTGATTGCTTGATCTGTATTCTCAATGATCACTTCTTCACCAAATGCATTCACAAATAATTTTGTTCTTCCTGTTATTTTAATTCTGAAAGGATATTTGGTTGTGAATTTAACTGTGTCACCAATCACATAACGCCACAATCCGGCATTTGTTGAAATGACAAGCGCATAATTTTTATTGAGCTCCACTTCACCTAATGAAATTGTTTTCGGGTCATCTTTTCCATATTCATCCATTGGCATAAATTCATAGAAAACACCATAATCGAGCATCAATAACATGTCATCCGTTTTCAACCGATCTTGAATTCCGAAAAACCCTTCTGATGCATTATATGTCTCAACGTAATTGAATTTATCGCTTGGAATAAGTTGTTTGAATTGATCTTGATAAGGAGTAAAACTAACAGCGCCATGAATGAACAATTCTAAATTTGGCCAAACTTCCATTAAATTATTTTTACCCGTCACTTCAAGTATTCGTTTTGCTAAAACCATTGTCCAAGTTGGAACGCCACTGATGTTCGTTACATTTTCAGCGACAGTAGCAGAAACCATTTTCTCGATCTTTTCCTCCCATTTCTCCATTAAGGCAATTGAGAGTTCAGGTGTACGAATTAGTTGTGCCCAGAATGGCATATTCTGCATGAGAATTGCAGAAATATCTCCGTAAAAAGATTCTGTATTATCAATATTAATATGATGACTTCCACCGAGAGTAAGTCCTTTACCGGAAAAGATCTGAGTATTCGGATTATTATTACAGTAAATAGAAATAAGATCTTTGCCGCCTTTGAAGTGACATTCTTCCATGGCCTCGGAGCTAACCGGAATAAATTTACTTTTTCCTGCAGTAGTGCCCGAGGATTTAGCAAACCATTTAATATCGGACGGCCAAAGAATATTTTGTTCACCAGCCATCAATCGATCGATGGAAGGCTTCATTGATTCGTAATTCTGAATCGGCACACGACTTTTAAATTCTTCGTAAGAATGGATATTTTTAAAATCGTACTTAATTCCCCATTCCGTATTTTTTGCTGACTCAATCAATCTGAAAAACCAATCTTGTTGGACTTCCATAGGATATTTCATAAAAAGCTCAATCTGATGAATGCGCTTTTTCATGATCCAGCTTACTATGGAGTTTATGATTGCCATGTTGGTTTTAGTTTTTCGTTTTTCGACTTTCGTTTTTCGACTTTCGTTTTTCGATAAACGAAAGTCGATAAACGAAAACCAAATTTATGCACTCACAGCATCCATATCCTTACTGATCTTCTTCACCAGTCCTTGCAACACTTTTCCCGGACCAACTTCAATAAATTTCGTTGCGCCATCTGTCACCATATTCTGTATAGTTTGTGTCCAACGAACAGGAGCTGTCAATTGTGCGATGAGATTTTCTTTGATCTTCGCACCTTCAGTTTCAGGCATTGCATGAACATTTTGGTAGATCGGACATATCGGACTTTTTATTTCGACTGCAGCAATTGCAGCGGCTAATTCAGTTCGTGCGGGCTCCATAAGTGGTGAGTGAAAAGCACCTCCAACTGGAAGTACCAATGCACGTTTAGCGCCGGCAGCTTTCATCTTTTCACAGGCGATGTTTACTCCGTTAATGGAGCCACTGATCACGAGTTGTCCCGGACAATTATAATTTGCCGCAACAACAATTTCACCTGAAGCAGAAATTTCTGCGCAAATATCTTCAACGATTTTATCGTCCAGATTTAAAATAGCAGCCATGTTAGATGGATTGATCTCACATGCTTTTTGCATTGCAAAGGCACGAGCTTTAACTAATCGAAGTCCATCTTCGAATGACATTGCCTTTGCAGAAACAAGAGCAGAGAATTCACCGAGCGAATGCCCCGCTACCATATCAGGTTGAAATGTACTTCCCAATGTATGAGCTAGAACTACTGAATGCAAAAATATAGCTGGCTGAGTAACCTTTGTTTGCTTAAGATCTTCATCAGTTCCGGCAAACATTAATTCAGATATGTTATATCCTAATATTTCATTTGCAGCATCAAACATTTTTTTTGCATCTGCATTTGCTTCGTAAAGGTCTTTTCCCATACCGGAAAATTGAGATCCTTGACCGGGAAATAAATAAGCTGTTTTCATAGCTGTAATTTTTGTGTTAACAGGTAGCTAAGATGGGGAAAATTTTGGAAGGAAACAATGGTAGAGAAAGTCAATAATCAGTCCCGATAGTTATCAGGAGCAAAAGTAAAAAAGGATGACGCTAAAAATTCAAACACTAAGACCACTTAAATTTCAGCCACGAATTCACGAATTAATTATTTTTTATTCGTGAATTCGTGGCTGAAATATTAGTGTTGAAAAAAAAACCGAGATCACTAAAACAAAAAAAGATGGC
>JANOBV010000198.1:0-11830 GCA_031411835.1 Bacteroidota bacterium
TTCTTAGTTACTTTCTACTTAATGTCTATATTTTTCCAACAAGATCCCTGCGGGATGAATCATTCATTTTTATTTATTGAATGTATGATTCAATTCTTCCTAACGTAAGGATTCGAAGAGAAGGCCTGCGTAAGTTTACGAAGCTCTGAAGAGATAGAAGCATCGTATTGTTTGTCATCCATTCTTAAGATGAATCCACCGATCAATTTGTTATCAATTTTTTCGATCAATTCAACTTCTGAATTTGTACTATTACGAATGATGTCGTAAACCTGTTTGCGAAGTTTGTCGTCTAGTCCAACTGCAGAAGTGATCTCTGCTGTCTGAATATTTTTCAACTGCTTATATTTCGAAACAAATTCTTTTGCGATCTGAAGTAAAAACTTCTCGCGACCTTTTCTAGTTACGATCTCAAAGAATGAGATAGTAAGTTTGTTCACCTTGCCTTCGAAAATGCTTTTCAACACATTCATTTTTTTGTCGGTGGCAATGATTGGATTCAAAAGCATTAATACTAGATCATGATTCTGTTCGCATACTGAAATGAAAAGTTTCATATCATCGCTTACAGCATCAACCGACCCGTTTTCTTTGGAAAGCTCGAGTACTGATTTAGCATATCTTTTTGCAACTTGTATATCTACCATTTGTGTCTTCTACTTAATTGATGAATAATTCTTCACTGATTAATTCAGAGAAATGTCTTTCATCAGATTATCCATCAATGCTTTTTGTTTTTCGTCGTTGCTAAGTTCCTGACGAAGGATCTTTTCAGCAATTTCGATTGACATAGCCGCAACCTGATTTTTCAATTCAGTGATGGCTGCATTTTTTTCAGTATTGATCGTTTCACGAGTCGTGGCAAGAATTTTATTTGCCTCCGCTTGAGCTTTGTTTTTTGCTTCTGCAACAATTGCGTCTTTTGTGTCGCGTGCTTCTTTTAACATTGAATCACGTTCCGCTCTTGCTTGAATAAGTAACTTTTCGTTATCAGCTTGCAGAGCTGCCATTTCTTTCTTTGCTTTCTCAGCACTGTTCAAAGCGTTTGTGATTGAATCTTCACGCTCTTTAAGTGATTTAAGAATGATCGGGAAAGCAAACTTGCTTAGCAAGAAAATTAATACCAGGAAGGAAATTGCCATCCAAAATATTAAGCCGAATTGTGGTTTTATTAATTCCATTGTGAAATATTTTGCTTTTTATAAACTAATTAGCTTTTTAAACTAATATTAATTTTTACACTTGTTTTCGTTTAATTACACTAAGGTCCTTTCAGGATATTTCATTCATATTTAGTATTCATTGAATGAAATATTTTTACTTTTTCTTCAAAAAATAATAAAACGATCCAACCAACCGTTGGACCGTTTTAAGTTTTTACGCCTTGAATGTAACAAGAAGACCTACTACCATTGCGAAGAAGGCAGCACCTTCTACAAGGGCAGCAGTAAGGATCATGTTCGCGCGAATGTCGCCACTTGCTTCAGGTTGACGTGCGATTGATTCCAATGCAGAACCACCGATACGGCCGATACCTACACCAGCTCCAAGAGCGGCTAGACCAGCACCTAATGCAGCAACTCCGTAACCTAATCCGAGATTTCCTGCTTCAAGAAGAATTGAAGATAACATAGTAATTATTATTTAAGGGTTTAACTAATTCAAATGATAAGGGCTTCTTCTACATGAGCATCTTCGCCATGGTGATCGTGATCATGCTCTTCAACAGCTGCTCCGAAATAGATCGCTGATAGTAGAGTGAAAACGAAAGCCTGTAAGAATGCTACTAGTAATTCGAGTACTGACATGAATACTACGAAAGCTACTGATACAATAGATACTCCGAATCCTAGTCCTGTACTCATTTCACCGAAGATGAAAATAAGTGAGAAGAAAGATAAGGCAATGATATGTCCTGCTGTAATGTTTGCGAAAAGTCGAATCATCAATACGAATGGACGTAAGATGACACCAAGCAATTCGATTGGAGTTAATAGCACCAATACACCAACCGGTACACCCGGCATTGCAAAGATGTGTCTCCAGTAATGTCTGTTTGCAGAGAATGTCGTGATCAAAAAAGTGATAATGGCAAGCGTCATCGTTACTGCAATATTTCCTGTAACGTTTGCTCCGAATGGCATGATTGGAATCAAACCAAGTAAGTTGTTGATCCAGATAAAAAAGAAAACGGTAAGAAGATATGGCATGAAACGCTCATACTTTTTACCGATAGATGGTTTTGCAATTTCATCACGAACAAATACTACAAGTACTTCGATCAATGATTGCATTCCTTTTGGTGCCATTCCCTTTCTTTTACCATATGTTCTTGCAACAGAAAGAAAAACGAAAAGCATGATGACTACACTTACTAAAAGCGCTAATACATTTTTTGTAATTGAAATATCGTATGTAGCAGCAGTCAACTCTTCATTTACAGTTGCAGTGTGTGCATCTGTTTCTCCTATTTCATTTACTGCTTCAAGATGATTTTCATGAATGCGATATCCGGCATATGTTTTATGTCCATGCTCAAAACGGCTCGACATAAACATTGACATTCCACGTTCTTTATTATAAACGATCACAGGAAGTGGCACTGAAACTGAATGTTCACCTTCACCCATGATATGCCAATCGTGTGAATCTGAAATGTGATCTACAATCGTTTTCCCGGCATCAAATTTTTCTGCTCCAACTGTCGCTGTTTCCTCATTTGCAAAGACTCCTGTCGTTGCAAAAAGACAAACTACCAACCATATCAATTTTGACTTCATAAATTCCACGTTTTGAATGCATTACACTGATTTTTCATGCAGCGTTTTTAAAGAGAGCGCAAAAGTAATATTTAAAGGGTTAAGTACAAAGGGGAACAGGGAAAAAAAGTCTGAACGGGGCCTCGAAGAGAAAACAAGTCTTTACCGGGATTTAGCTGATTAAGGGATTAAAAGGATTTTTGAATTGGATTGCTTGTTTTTGGGCGAGATTACTGATTACTTGGATTTTTGGCTAAAGCCAATCGCGGCTATTTGGCTTTCCTCCGTCAGCTAAAGCTGACGGTAATAAAATTGGGCTGCTTTTATTGCAGTCAGCTTTAGCTGATAGAAATAAAATTGGGCCGCTTTCATTGCCGCCAGCTTTAGCTTGAGAGTAATTTTGTTTTGGTTGGGAAGTTTTAGAAGGGATTAGAATCAATTCTGATTTTTGGCTAAAGCCAATTGTTGCTATTTGGCTTTCATCCATCAGCTAAAGCTGAAGGTAATATAATTGGCCTGCTTTTTTTGTCTTCAGCTTTAGCTGATAGAAATAAAATTGGACCGCTTTCATTGCCGTCAGCTTTAGCTGACGGACGATGGGATTGTTGCAGGCAAGGGGCTTTAGCCCAAAATTTAAACTGACAAATGATATTTCAAAAACAATATTTGGCAATCATTTCATAATTTTATTTTATCAAATTAATCTTTTTGATAGTTGATAGCCCCTTCTGTTGGAATTGGAGTAAATAGACTCCCGCGCTCAATTCTGATAGATCTAAGTCAACTGACTCTTGTGAATTGTCTAAACTTAAATGCTTAATTGACCGACCGGAAATATCCATCAGAACGATATTTATTGATTCAAGGGAATTAACTGCGACCCTGACTTTAATTTGTCCGGCAGTAGGATTTGGGTACAGACTAATTTTCTGTCCAAAGATCTCGTTTTCGGAAATACCCGGATTTGGAGTCGAACAGCCATTCGATGTGATGAGAGATGCCCGCGGCCCAAAAAGTGCTGAATTCATACGAACTGCTTGATCGTATGTAAACATGACCATGCATCGATCATCAACATAATCCATGTAATTCATATACATTTCTCCATTTCCGTCAGATCCACAAATATTATTTGGACGAGTAGGAAATGTTGGACAATTTGTGTTTTCAGAAACTTGTGGAGGCGTGTCAGATATTAAATCGTCACCGCATGTCGCATCGCCCCAAATGTGTTGCAACCCTAGCCAATGTCCGATTTCATGTGTTGCTGTTCTTCCTAAGTTAAACCTTGGATTCAAATTCCCTGTAGTACCGAAAAAGGTATAGCCTACCACTACTCCATCCGTCGAGTCCGGTCCGCCGGGAAATTGTGCAAAACCTAGTAGATCCGGATTATCCCAATCAACGGTCCACAAATTTAAAAAGCGATTAGGATCCCAAAAAGTTTGAGGTTTCAAAATATCAATGCAATCGCTCATTGACCAATCGAGCCCACCATTAATTCTTTCTATGCCTGTAGATGGTTGTCCGCCGGGAGTTTGCCGAGCTAAACAAAATTCAATCAATACATCTGCAGTATATGGCCAAAACGGATGACTTGGCTGAAGTGAATCTGAATTTAGCAATCGAAAATCTTTTGTCATTGCTACAATTTGAGACTGAATTTGAGCATCACTGATATTTGTACCTGAACCAATTGCTTCATTATTATGAATTACATGCACTACTACAGGAATGGTTACAACAACCTGTGCTCTTCGTTTTGTAATTTCACTTCTATCTGAAATTGTTTTTGACATCTCTTCAAATTGCCTTTGAAGAGTCGGGGTTTTCAAAATCATTTGGTTATAGCTCTCCATCGTTCCACAAATTCGCTGCGAAAAACCAGGAACGACAATAAAAACCGAAAATGTAAATAAGAGTAATGATCTGATCATTTCAATATTTTAATTTTGCTTACCAAATTAAATAAAAAAATTAAAGTTGATGGTTTTATTTCACAGAAATTGGACAAATATCATTTGCTAAAGATCGTTAATCTCATGTCTTGTAGTCATGAATGTTTGTATAGAAAAAAATCAATTTTTTACAAGGATCTTTGTGAACTTCTCATTTGAAGTTGAGACAAATTGTACCAGAAAAATACCGGCAGCGAAATCTTTGAGTTGGATGGTTGTTCGATTCTCCGAAATTGTTTCATGCTTGATCAACGCTCCTATTGAATTATAAATTGCTATAGATCCGCCTTTGAATTTTTCATTTGAAAATTGAATGGTAAACTCTTCATGTGCAGGATTTGGGTATACTTCAAAAATATTCGACTCATTTATATTTGCAATTTCATTTAATGGTCCTGTTGCATACTTTTCAGTAATGTTGAAGTTATCAAAAGTACGAGACAAATAAATTTCGCAGTTGTTGTCGAAGCCAAAAATTCCGGCATCATTATTTACAGAAGCAGTGTCATACCAAATAGTATTTCCAGATAGATCAACTTTATGAAGAATCAATTTATTGCTTAGAGCATCGAAATGCTGATTGGAAAGGATGTACAAATTATTATTACATGCACCAAGCTGTACCGCTCCTCCATATCCATCTTGCAATGCAAGAGAGTCGAAGGTTGTAAAATATTGGTTTTGCCATTGCATAGCTCCACTAGTATCAAGGCTGGTCAGTATGTAATGTTGATTGCTCCAATATCCACCTGCAAATGATGTATCGGGAATGAAGTATGTAAAATTATTCGCAGTAAAAATGGAATTGCCTATTACAGTAAATCCAACATTCGAAAGTAGTGATGAATCTTTCGTTATCTCTTCAGACCAGATCAAACTTCCTGAGGATGCTCTTCGTTTTTCAATCACAGGTTGTGAGCCTGTAAATCCGAGTGTGTACAAACTACCATTGTTGTCGTGTTGCAATGAAAGAATATTAGACCCTCCTCCACTGTATGAACTTTCGCGACGATAATCCAGATTGCCGGAATCGTCAACTTTAAAAATATAATTTTTAGTTACTCCCGAAGTTCCATCAGACCCCGTACCAACTCCATAAATATTATCACTTGCATCGACAGTTATCGATGAAATTATTTCCGATAATGAATTACTCCCCGATCCATCATCAGGCAATTCAATATGCCAGTCAAGAAATCCATTTGTAGTATCAAACTTTGCAATCGCAAAATCTTCCTGATCGGTTATATTAACATTTACTGATAACCCAATGATAAGATTTCCACTATTATCAAGTAAAGATTTTATTGGCTTCACAAAAAGAAAGGGCGAAATCCAATATTGCTGCCACAACAAGTTTCCATTTGCATCAATTCTTTTTACCCGCACTTGTGTTCCGGTAAGGTCATCAAATGCTCCAATAAAAATTGCTCCATCGTTTTCGATTGGAACGATGTTAAAGTATTTATCATTACAATCGGTGAAGCAACTATCGTTTGTAAATTCCCACAGTTTAACTCCGGCGGCATTGTGGGCATAAAAAACATAATTCACATAAAATGAAAGTGCAGATTGTGTGAAATTCACAGAGTAATTATTTCCTGAATTGTCGACTGCGAAACTTCTTGACTCTGTAATCTGAGCATTAGAATATGCAGAAGTAGAAGACCAAATTAACCTGCTTTGAGCAGACAAATTATAGCAACCAATTATGACAAATGAAAAAACGAGCAATAAAAATTTATTCATTAAAGTGTGTGTTTAATGGTTTAAATATAAGCTATAAAAAGCGAGGACAAAGGTAATTTTTATCGTCGAAATCCAAAAAATGAAAAAGGGCAACCCCTTGCGGAATTGCCCTTTTAAAAAATATTATTTTTTAAAATTTGAATGAAACGCCTAATGTCAAATAAGCAATTCCGTATCCTAATTCTGCATTCAATCCGATATTCTCTGATAAGTAGTAACGAATACCACCGAAGGCTGAAAATCCTACTGCGCTTCCGTAACCTGCTGAATAATCAAACGATGAATCGTATAAAGGATCTGTATTAGTATATTTAAAATTAAGAACATTATAAGAAAGCATTGCACCTAAGTATAAATCAAGTTTTTCATTGTCAATTGGAAAATGATACGCTCCGCGAACTCCAATAATAGTATAAGTCCATTTCCAAGATTCACTATAAAATCCATCAAAGTATTCATCTTTTATTGATTTGTAGCCCAAAAATCCTCCTAGACTTACAACTCCGTCACCTAGCTCCCATGTTCCATGTTCAAATGATAGACCAATTGCAGGTGTTTGACTTGAGTTGTATCCATTATATCCACCTAAGAGTGTACTTCCAATTCCAACGCCAACATTTAATACATTGTCGCCGATTTCGAATTGTGCTTTTGAAGCTCCTGCATTTCCTAACAATATCGCTATTGAAAGAACTGCAATTTTTGTCAATTGTGTAATTGTTTTCATGTGTTTGTTATTTTAGTTTTTGTATTTATTTTTTGGTGTAATCTAATAGTTGAGCCACGAAGCTCTATTTATTTTATAAATGTAAATTTTATCCAATAAAAATCAAAAAAGAAGTAAAAAAGTTGATCTTTTTTTTAGAACCAAGTTTAAATATGAATATAATTCCGGTCGATTTTTACTCTGTCTTTTTTTGCTTCATTGCCGTAACTACCTCAAATGCAGTAAATATAGCATATGCGACCATGAAAGAAATAATAAATGAAATCGCATTTGCCTTATGCGTCATTGCATAGATTAAAATAACCCCAAGATGAATTAACAACTTGAATGTGGTAGCCGCCATATAATAGCGAATGAAATTCTGCGGTTTCCCAACAGAGCTTTTCACTAGACCGTAATGAAAACTGAAGGACACAATTGAAAAATATCCTAAGATCTGCCAACGCATCAATACTTCTTCAGCTGAACCTCCAATTACCGTAATGATTATTGCACAAAGGGCGATTACTGAGGCGAAGGTTAGGTAGTATTGTTTCATTCTTTATAGTGAGTGGTAAGTAGTAAGTGGTGAGTGGTAAGTAGAACGGTGTACAAGATTGGAATTAGTTACCGCTATTTTAAAATTTCAAATTAAAATAGACTCTTTGACTCAATTCCAGGAACATCTTTTCTGTGATGAAGAATATTTCAAGATTGTAACCAGTGCTACTTACTAATTACCAATCACTACTCACTTTTTCAAAAAATCCTTGATACTCAAATAAATCGCTGCCGATACAGAAAGCAAACTTAACACGAGTGTACAAACAGGAATTTTCCAGCCGAGATATTCGTCTAGTTTTACGCCACCAAAAACACCTAGTCCGATGATAACCATCATCTGCGTGCCCATTGATGCATAGCGCATCATGGCATTTTTATCTTCAGGCTGTTTTTTCTTTGTTGAGTTCGATTGATTTGTCGGCATCCTTAATGTCTTTTATGACCGGACCCATATTACATGATCCTGTAAATGTTGCTCCTACTTCTACAACTAATTTACCGGTAACAATGTCGCCAATCACTTTCGCTGCTGATTTCAGAAAAAGCAATTCCGATACAACTGTTTTTCCTTTGATGATTCCGGATACATCTGCATTCTGACTGTTTACATCACCTTCAACGACCCCTGTTGAACCGATTACAACTTTTGCTTTTGAAATAACGTGACCGATAACTGTTCCATCAATTCTGATGTCACCATTTGAACGGATATCGCCTTCGATAACTGTTCCTGCTCCGATCAAATTGATTGAAGAGCTTCCACCTTCAACAGCTTTAGATGAAGGAGCGTTTTCTTTGTTTCCTTTGTTATTAAACATGTTTGTCCCAATTATAGATTAAAAAATAACCTGAACTTTTGTTCCCCGTTATTGTGTTCAGGTTTACAAATATAGATTTAATATTGAAAATAGTGAATCAGAATGGCATTTTATGGTAAATTTATTCCTCGTAGACCCTATCTTTAGATGTGTATTATTCTAACCGAAGAAAATAACTGTCTATACTTTTTTAAAAAAAAACGGGAGCAGAATTCTGCTCCCGTTTTAAAATTCTAAGAAAACCTCTAATTGTTGACAATCACTTTTATCATACGATTATCTGTATCGTTCTCAAGAACTAAAAGGTATATACCATTGGATAAGTTTTTCAAGTCAAGGCTTTTTAAATTCTCACCTTGAACGGTTGTGAATGTTTCGAAATACATCTCTCTACCTGATATATCCATTAGGCGAATACGGTAAGATAAATTTTCTTCCGAAGTAAATGAGATTGTAAATTGGCCATCACTTGGGTTTGGAAAAACAGAAAGTGGTAAGGATGTACTATTCTCATCAACAGGAATCAGACGTACAAATGAACTGTTACTGTTAACTCGAAGATTACCTCCATCAAGAATTTGTTCTAGTGTCCTTGTCCCATTCCAGTTGCTGGCATACCAGAGTCCACCTGCTCTATTCCAAATAGTAATTGAAATGCTATCGCTTGAACCTGGTTCACCCCGGTCAGTCAATTTCACTTGCATTGAACCATTTGACTCAATTGATATAGGTAATAGGGGATTGGTAATGTCTGTAATACTTGCCTTACTATTTATAGTTGCTTTTCCTCCAACAGCAGCTTGCTGAACAGAAAGCGATGTAAGTCTGTTCCCTTTAATTTGATAAACATGGAGCCCGTCAATTTCAGTTTTTCTCACAATTGAATTTATGTTTCCTTGCAGTGTATTTCCACGTTGGTTATACTTTGCATTGAATCCGAAATTATTTTTCGAACCAACATCACCCGATTTAATTCCTGCTGAGCTGGATAGAATAAGGAATCCGCCACCTGCAACAAAATTAGGTAAAGGTTGAGAAACTGTTACAACAGTATTTTCATCTGAACTATTGCGGGAGTAATATCCGCCTATAATAATACCAACTGTAAAGGTTTGTGAATTTCCTGTTATGGTCACATTCCAATTGTAAGTAGCTACAGCTATTTTTGAATCAGCCGGATTTACAAGACCAAATGGAACATTGGCAGCAATTACTGTATTGTTATCACGGTTGATAAATGTTACAGTCGCATTGCGGATATCACCTGCGTATGGGTCATAAGAAGGATCGCCTAATACTGCTGTGATATCCTTAATAGTTGCGCTCAATGTAACAACTGCATTTAATGAGGTAGCACTTTGTGTTCCGACAAAACATGCCCCTGTATAATATGCGCGTGCATCTTCAGGAGTAATGGTAAGCGGAGCGGTAGCAGGAGTTAAAGTGAAATTAGGATTTACACCGTTAAAAACAGCTGTTACAGTATGCACTCCGGGTGCCATCTGTCCTGTAGGAGAAGTACCAAAAGGTGTAGGCTCTAGTAATAGAACAGGAAGTGATGCTATAAGATCAGTACCGCTTATTGTTAAAGTAACAGTTCCCATTTCCTGTGTACTGATAAAGAATGTTACACTAGTGGCAGCCTGCTCTCCGCACGCTACTGCATTTGCTAAGACAACACTTAATGTTGTCGGGTCGCTATATTGTTGCGGATTTGGAGCAATAGTCACAGTACCGGTTGATACACGCGGTGTAACTGTAAGTGTTGCTGCAGCAGATGTAGTTGATCCGCATATATTGCTGAATACTGCACGATATTGATAACCGTTCATAGCAAGAGTTACGCATGATAAATTCAAAGTAGTATTTGTTTCACCACCGATATCCGTCCATGATCCCCCTCCGTCAGTGCTTAATTGCCATTGGACAGTTGGTGAAGGAGGACCAACTGCTGTAGAAGTAAAGGATGCATTATCTCCCCACTGTTTAACTTGATTGGTCGGTTGAAGTGTAACTGTCGGCTTAGCTGTAACATTAATATAGTTCGTTTTAACTTCCGGGTCTGATCCGTAAGCATTTGTTGCAGTAAGAGTAACAGTATAAGCTCCGGCGGCATTAAAAATCACTTGTGGATTTTGTGAAGTAGCACTTGTTCCTCCGGTATAACTCACAGTCGCGGGAGAAAAAGACCATGCCCATGATGTAGGAGAATAGGTAGAGAGGTCAGAAAAAGTAACAACATCACCTGAACATGGCGTAGTATTATCGGCCGAGAAATCAGCAACAGGTGGACATCCGAGGAAACAAAATGTAACAGTTTTTGCTGCATTATCTTCTGTAATAAAGGCAATAGGTTTTGCTGTATTTGCTCCTGCCCACGATTTTGCATTGGGTGTAGTTGCATCTGTAAAGGATGTTTTATTGGATGTGCCCGGGTAAGTTGTGCCATCACCATCATTCGACCCATAACTTGCCGGAGTTGAACCGGGATTTGTCGAGGCGCTTGCACAAACAGGATAGAAATATTGAGGAGCGGTAGCATTGATATCATTCGGTCCTAGATGACTTCCAAGATCGGCATGAGCATGATAAATTAACAAGCCATGTCCCGGTACGCCGACATCAAAGCCAGTCTGCTGACGGTTCTCCATGATAAAGAATTCGTTTGCTGTAGTGGTGTTATATCTGTAGAAATTATTTGCGTTAAGTGTAGATTTCTGCAAAGTAACTGTTCCCTGAGCGCTCAGAGTAGTTGCTGTTGCCCAGTTATAAATATAAATTTTAGTGTAAGGATTTGAATGTGCCGGAGATTTAGAGTCATTGTTATAGTTACCGCTGGCGTTAAGATCCCAATGTCCATTACCATTGTATTGACCGCCTGTTCCATAATCTGTATCATAATAATCAGGCGCACCAAGCACGTGTCCAAACTCGTGACAAATAACTCCAATTCTCGTTAGCCCTGAACCTGAACCATCTCTTAATTCAGAAGAGGTTGAATACCTGCTGATATTTTTTCCATCAAGAGTAACAGTTGGAATACTCCAAGCATGTGCCCAAATAGCATCTGTACCCGCTCCAACTTCTTCTCCATGTCCGGCATATATCATATATACTCCGTCTACATTTCCATCGCCATCATTGTCATAATCTGCAAAATTAACATCAGCATCTGCAAGATTTACAGCTTCTGTAACTAGCTCTCTAGGGCGAATGTCTGTGGCTTGACCTGCTGTATTTGCACCATAATAAGCCTGAGTATTACTAGCTGTATAA
>JANOBV010000199.1:0-25764 GCA_031411835.1 Bacteroidota bacterium
ATTACATTGAGGTCTGTGCTGCCGGAAACTTCTTCAATTCCTGCCTTATAAAGGATATCTTTTAATAATCTCATATATCAAGATCAAGAATGATCAGTTGTCCTTTAGTTATTTTAGTTCCTGTATTTATTGATTGACGAACAACATTTCCTCGTCCATTTAATTTCACTCTGTAGCCTGCATTTTCAAGAATGAAAACAGCATCTTTCGCTCCCATTCCGGAAACATTAGGAGTAATTCCTGCAATTGTTTTTCTTTCTGTCACCACTATTCTATCCGGCTCAATCGTAGATGTAACAAAATGAGCATCTACATCTTTCGACAAAACAGGAATCTCTAATTGTGCAAAAACTTTTTTCAAATCTTTCTGCTGTCCCGCTTTTGCAAATGGAATTACATTCTGTGTTGTATCTCGTTGAAGTGGCTTATCATGTAGCTCAACATGATTACTATACACCTTATCTGCTATGTCTTTGAAAATTGGAGCTGCAACTGCGCCACCGAAATAAACATCTTTAGAAGGAGCATAAACCACCACCATACATGAATACTTTGGAGCATCTGCAGGAAAGTATCCTACAAATGATGCTTGATAAGATGGATGCGTTTTATCGTAACCAAATTTATTTGTTGAGATCTGTGCTGTTCCGGTTTTGCCTGCAATTCGATATGGAGAAGTACTCATCGTTTTCGCAGAACCTCTTTCAACAACACCTTCCATCATCTTTCTAGCTTTGGCAAGTGCAGCAGGCGATGCAATTGAATCTCTGATAATTTCTGTGTTGAATGTTTTTAGTGTACGGCCATGACTTTGAATTTCTTTTACAAAATGCGGACGAACCATTACACCATTGTTTGCAATTGCATTATAGAATGCAAGAATTTGCAATGGCGTTAATTTTGTTTCATAACCAATCGACATCCATGGCAATGAAACAACACTCGACCAATCTTTTGCTGTAATACTTTTGATACGAGGATTTCCTTCTCCTTCAATATCCAATCCAAGTGGAGTACCTAATCCAAATGATTTTACTTTATCAATAAATGCCTGTGGATTTTTCGAATAACGAGAAACGATCACCGAAGAAATTCCAACATTCGAAGATGTTTCAAATGCTTGTTGAATTGAAAGTTTTGGGAAATGCGGCGGATGTGCATCTTCCATATGTTGCGGACCATAATTACGTTCGCCATTACCAACAAATATGCTGTCTTCCGGTTCGATAAGTCCATCATCCAATGCAGCTAACATTGATGCCATTTTGAAAGTCGAACCCGGCTCTGTTGCTTCCGCAATTACATAGTTGAAATCTTCTACATAATTTCCATCAGCATTGCGTTTCAAATTTGCAATTGCTTTGATCTCGCCTGTTGCAACTTCCATTAATACTGCACAACCATGATCTGCATTTTGCTTGATCAAATGCTCTTCCAAGGAGCTTTCTGCAACATCCTGAATATTGATATCAATTGTTGTGATGATATCGTGTCCATCTTTCGATTCGATCTCGTCTTTATCATTCAATGGCTTCCACATTCCGCCACTAATTCTTTGTTCAAGGCGACGACCACCAACACCTTTTAGTTGTTCATTGTAAGAAGACTCAAGTCCGACAGGTTTTACATCACGCATCGTTCCAATCGTTCTCGAAGCAAGCATTTTGAATGGCATTTCACGAACTTCTTTTTGCAATACCATTAAACCACCTTTGTATCTTCCTAAACGGAAAAGCGGAAATTGTTTCAACTTTTGCAATTCACCGTAACGAACATTTCTTCTTACTAAATAAAAACGCTCATGTGCAGCTCTAGCTTCTCGAAGTGATGTTTTGAAATCAGATGCAGTTCGGTCTGTAAAAAGACTTGATAAACAAATAGCAAGTGAATCAACGTTGCTGCTAAATTTTTCATCTGATAATCCATCTGCTTTCAGATCCATTCTTATATCATAGATAGGAATAGAAGTACTGAGCAATCTGCCATCACAAGAAAAAATATTTCCTCTACTGGCATCTACATCATTATATCTAGTAGAAAAACTATCCGCTTGAGAGATCCAATACGAACCTTGCACAAATTGTATTCGGAAGATCTGAACTAAAATCACCACTCCCATTAAACACATCGCGATGAACGATATGTTTATTCTCCACATTATATCTTTTTTTACTTCCATGTCGTGGTGGTGACTAATTATTTTGTTTTAGTTTCGGGCGCGAAAATTTTTTGCGGCGGCTGTGTACTCTCTTTTAACTCAAATACTGAAAGCTCTTTCGCAACTTCCGATTGTTTACTTTCTGTCATCAATTCCGACATGGTTGAAATATATTCTGCACGTCTTTCTTTCAATTCATTCTTTGTTTTTTCAATATCTCTGATCACTCTCTCTGCATAATAGCTGTTCCCTATGTAAAGGACGATCAGAAATGTAACGAAGAGAACGAATGGCATTGCTTTAGCAATTTCATTGCGTTTGAAAACATTGAAAATATCCATGAAGCGAACTAAGATCATTGGCGGTTTTGCCTTCTTCTTTGGTTTCTTCTCAACTTTTGGAGCTTGTTCTTCTTCCAACTCTTCTGCTTCTTCAACTACAGGCGCCAGTTTTCTTTTGTTCTCAGCCATTGATCAATTCTTTTCTGCTATTCTTAATTTCGCACTTCGCGAACGCGGATTTCTTTTTACTTCTTCTTCTGTTGCTTCTATTGGTTTCCGGTTGATCGCTTTGAAAGGATTATGTTTCACATTGCCAAAAACATCTTTCTCTACTTCCCCTTCAAAAATTCCTTTGGCAATTATGTTTTTCACTAGTCTGTCTTCAAGAGAATGGTATGACAACACAACTAATCTCCCCTGCGGCGCTAAAACATTTGCTGTTTCCAACAACATTTCTTTCAGCGATTCTAGCTCTTCATTCACTTCTATTCTTAAAGCCTGAAATACTTTTGCGTAATACTGACTTTCTGCTTGTCTATCTGCAATTGATCGAATCGCCTCTTTAAACTGTTCGATGTGAGTAAACTTTGTTTCTTTTCTCACATCAACTATTTTCTTCGCAAGCGTTTTTGAATTATGCACTTCACCATACTGAGAAAATATTTTTAGTAATTTCTCCTCTGAATATTGATTCAAAATATCTGCTGCTGTTACTTTCGATTCGCGATTCATTCTCATATCCAACTCCGCTTCGAAACGAGTAGAAAATCCACGTTCAGCTTCATTGATCTGATAGGAAGAAATCCCGAGGTCAGCTAAAATTCCATCGACTGGAATTGCATTATAATAGCGAAGAAAATTTTTAATGAAGCGATAGTTCTGACGAACAAGCACAAAGCGAGGATCTTTGATAGCATTCTGTTCAGCATCTTCATCCTGATCAAATGCAATCAGGCGACCTTTCTCTCCCAATCGTTTTAAAATTTCCTTCGAATGTCCGCCGCCACCAAAAGTGACGTCGACATAGACGCCATCAGGTTTGATATCTAAGGCTTCAATACATTCATTTAACAGAGCAGGCTCATGATATATCGTCATCGTCCTCTTTCTTCTTCTTTCCCATCACCTCTTCGGCTAATTGTGAGAAGTTTTCTGAATCATCCTTCATCATGCGCGCATACTCAGCTTCTGACCATATTTCAATCCGGTTCCCGTAAGCAAAGAGCACAATATCTTTTTCGATTCCTGCATAGTCCGTCAATGTTTTCGGTAGCAGCAATCGGTTTGTTGTATCGAGTTCCATCGAAGTGGCGCCGTTGTTGAATTTGCGTAAGAACTCACGGTTCTTGCGAACGAACATGTTCAATGAATTTACATCATCACTGATCTTGTCCCATTCCTTGCGCGTGTACATCACTAAGTGCTTTTCCATACCGCGATTGGCAACAAAGTTCTTCTGCTCTTTTGCCGGTATTTGCTTTTTCAAGCCTCCCGGCAAAAGGAAGCGTCCTTTTGCGTCAACTGTACAATGAAATTCACCTATGAAACCGGCCATTCGAAGTTTTTTTCCTTCGGCTAATGTAAATCAAATTTTACCACTTCCTACCACTTTTTACCACTTTGTTGAAAACTTTCTGTATCGAGCCATGGGCGCGGCTTTTAGAATATAGGCCTTGAACATTAGCTACTACTTTTCTCCTTCAAAGCACCGTTTCAAGGCATCGGATTATGTCGAATTCAGGCCGGTGGGGAAAGGGAATCAACAACTTTGGCTGTATAAAGCATGCACTAGAAAGGCTTTTTACATCTCATTTTTTCTCTACATTTGAAAAAAAGAATTTATGCAGTACGAAATCAAACAAGAGAATGACTTCCACTACATTGAAGAAGGAAATGGACCTACATTGGTGCTTCTACATGGATTGTTCGGCGCACTTAGTAACTGGACAGAAGTAGTCAGTCATTTTTCGCAGCGCTATCGTATCGTTATTCCTTTAATGCCTATTTATAATCTTCCAATTCTAAATACGAATGTGAAAGCGTTGTCTGAGTTTGTACACGACTTCATTAAATTCAAAGAATACAAAGACATTATTCTGATTGGCAACTCACTCGGCGGACATGTTACTTTAGTGTACGTAAAAAATCATCCGCAGAATATTCGCGGAATGGTACTGACCGGCAGCAGCGGACTATATGAGAATGCAATGGGCGGATCGTTTCCTAGAAGAGAAGATTATAATTTCATCAAGCAAAAAGTAGAATATACTTTTTATGATCCTGCATCTGCTTCGAAAGAATTGGTTGACGAGGTTTATGGAATTGTAAACGATAAAGGCAAATTGATTCGTATTCTTTCATTGGCAAAATCTGCGATCAGACATAACATGAGTGACGATCTTCAATTCATGACTCTACCCACATGTTTGATCTGGGGAAAAAATGATACAATCACTCCGCCCGATGTCGCTGAAGAATTTCACCGCCTTCTACCAAAAAACGAATTGCATTGGATCGACAAATGCGGACATGCACCGATGATGGAGCAGGCGAAGGAGTTTAATGTGGTGTTGGATGCGTGGCTGAAGAAGACGTTTCCAAATGGTGAGTAGTAATTGGTGAGTGGTAATTAGCACCGCATCATAAATTTCACCAATCGATTCATAGTTATTCTACTTACTAATTACCACTTACTACTTACCATTTCCAAAATGAACATCAAAGAAGCTGAATTTCTCGCAAGTAATACTACTTACGAAAAATGTCCGAAGCCCAATTTACCAGAGTATGCTTTCATCGGCCGATCGAATGTAGGTAAGTCGTCACTTATTAATATGCTTACGAATAGAAAGTCGTTAGCGAAAACTTCCTCTACACCGGGTAAGACACAACTGATCAATCATTTTATCATCGATGAGAAATGGTATTTGGTCGATCTTCCCGGCTATGGTTTTGCAAAAGCTTCGAAAGACAACAAAGCACAGTGGGACAAAATGATTCGCGACTATTTAGAAAAGCGAATGAATTTGATGACTGTATTTGTACTCATTGACATCAGACACGAACCACAAAAAGTCGATGTAAAATTTATTAATTGGATGGGCGAAAAAGAAATTTCATTTGTAATTGTCTTTACAAAATCAGATAAGATCTCGAAACAATTCGCCGCATCGTCTGTTGCAGCCTATAAAAAAGAATTACTTCAAACATGGGATCAATTACCAACGATCTTCATTACCTCTGCAGAAAAAAATGTGGGCCGCGATGAGATCCTTGACTACATTCAAAATGTGAATGGAGAATTCAAGGCGCTAAAATAATTTTTTAAATTAATAATGAATAATTAATAATGAATAGCAACACTTGTTCAATGGGAAAACATTGATTAACGAACCTCTTGCTACTCACCACTTACTACTTACCACTTACCACTTACCAAAAAGAAAAATGGATTCAAAAATAAACTTCCACGTAAAATTAGACGAAGAAAGAGTTCCCGAAATGATAGCATGGGAAGCATCAGATAGCGGAATGACGGGCGTAAAACCATGCAATGCTGTAATGATGAGCATCTGGGACCCGAAAGAAAATACAACACTGCGCATTGACCTTTGGACAAAAGAAATGTTAGTAGATGACATGAAACGATTCTTCTACGAAAATTTCATGACGATGGCCGACACTTATCTTCGTGCAACAAATGACGAAGTGAATTCGAAGAATATTAAAAAGTTTGCGGAGGAGTTTGGGAAGAGCATCGAGACTTCGAAATAACTAACTATATTCTTCACAGGTCAAGGGTCAAAGGTCAAGGGTTATGGTGCGAAAGTACTGGATTGCTTTGACCTTTGACCCTTTACCTTTGACCTTAACAAACTACTTGGCCGGCTTGTAACCCGACTCCTGATATATCTTCATCATATCTTTTTCTTCCATCAATTGTTTTAACTCAAGCTTAGGATGTTTTTTGAGATAGGAAGAAACAATTTTCCATCCGATAAATTTACCAATGTTGCCGGGAGATTCTTTGGGGAATGCATTCGTAGTTGGACCATCATTTGTGTACTTCGACATAATATTGGGATCGGCACTAAAAAGCAATTTATTGTCAACGAAGAAAGACCATATCATTTTCTCATTTTTCTCACACCAGTCAAATTGGGTTTGAGTATAGCCCAAACGTTTAGCATCAATTTCTTCAGGCAAAACATATTCAAGAAAGGAAACGATTCGACCTTCGCTGACCATCATATCAATTACTCTAGCTGATGATTCATCGATCTGATAATCGCTCATTGCCCAGCCTTTCATTGCATCACATACAACATTCTTCTTTTCCATCTGAATTCGAAGGTAATTTGGCAATGGCGGCTCAAGAGTAAAATAATAGCGATAGTCTTTTCCTAAGTACATATCTAATCCAATTCCCAAATTAAATGAATCACACACAATTGGATTAGAAAAAGCAGATAATAGAGTAACTATTGTTGGAATTGGCTTTTCAGGGAAATAATATTTGTAATATTTGAATGCTTGTGTCAATGCCTCCTTCTCTTCTGAAAAGTCTCCAAATGTCTTTTTAATTTCCATCGCCACATTTCGAAAATTTGTATCTGTTATAAATGACAAGATGCGTTGTTGCATTAACAAACTGTCCTGTGCTCCCAGAGAAGTTATTCTAAACATATAGAGATTGAAAAAATCTCCATATTCCGTCTTTAGTTTAGTAATTGCTTCTGCCGGAAGAAGGGTATCCATCCCAAATAAGTCAGATTCAAATCGCTGAACCTTTAATTCAGTTGAAAAGGCAGAAACATCCGGCTTCGGAGTATTTTGAGTACATGATGTGAACATAATTATGTAAATAATAGTCAATATACTTACGTTCGATGCTAAGAGTTTTTTCATTAATATTGCATTGTCTTACGCAAAAGTATCAGTAAAACTTTATTAAACGTCTAATCTCAAAAAAATTATATAACATGAAAAAGTTAACGGTCATAGTACTATTTATTTTAACTTCAATCGTTTCAAAAGCTCAAAGCGATGAAGGACTTCATTTCGGATTGAAAATCACTCCTTCTCTTGCTTGGTTAAGAACTGATTCGAAATCAGTAGAAACGAACGGTTCGAAATTCGGTTTTAGCTACGGCCTGATTACGGAATTTAAATTCGCAGAGCATTATGCATTTGCAACAGGACTCGATATAACATATCGTGGTGGTAATCTTAAATCAACTTTTTCAATTAATGACGGCACTACGAATATAGTAACAGTCAATGAATTCGCTTCAACACTACAATACATAGAAATTCCAATCACATTAAAACTTAAAACAAATGAAATTGGTTCTTTGACTTATTTTTTACAAGCAGGTGTTGCACCCGGGTTCAATATTCGTGCTCGCTCTGATATTAAATCAGTAGTTGAAACAACAACTCTTTCAACAGGTGATAAAATTACTACCAATTCAGAATTGAATGATGAAGACATACAAGACGACACAAACAACTTGAATGTCTCAATGCTAATCGGCGGTGGTGTTGAATATACTTTAACAGGTTCTACTGTGCTTTTAGTTGGAATTCAATTTAACAACGGTCTACTTGACATATCAGACGATCCGGATATTAAAGCGAACAGTAATTTGTTGGGATTGAGTATTGGAATCTTATTCTAGTAAGTAGTAATTAGTAAGTGGTGAGTAGCAGAGTCAAAGAAAAGATCAAAACCTTACCTTTAACACAACGAATGCAATTTCAATAAATCGAGCTTTGCTACTTACCTCTCACCACTTACTACTCACCTAATAATGCGGATCGCCCTCGCCCAACTCAACTACACCATCGGTGATTTTGACACGAATGTTAGTTTAATAAAACAAAACATCTTAAAGGCAAAATCGTCTGGCGCAGACCTTATCGTTTTTGCAGAACTAAATGTTTGTGCTTATCCACCGCAAGATTTTTTAGAATTCGACGACTTTATTAAAAAGTGTTTGATCGCTGCTGAAGAAATTGCAAATGAATGCATCGGCATTTCAGCAATCATCGGCTTGCCTATTCGTAATAAAAAGTTAGAAGGAAAAAATCTATTCAACAGTGCATTGCTCTTAAGCGACGGAAAAATTGTTGATGAAGTTCACAAATGTCTTCTTCCAACTTACGACATCTTTGACGAATACCGTTACTTCGAACCCGAACGTAATCTTCATTGCATCGATTTCAAAGACACAAAAATCGCCCTTACCATTTGCGAAGATCTTTGGAATGTAGAAGATGACCCTATGTACATTTCTTCACCAATGGAGTCGCTCATTAATGAGCAGCCTAAATTGATGATCAACATTGCGGCTTCACCATTCGACTATGCTCATGCAGAATCACGCAAGGCAATTTTGAAACGAAACACGTTGAAATATAATTTGCCGTTGCTATATGTGAATCACGTTGGTGCGCAGACAGAGATTCTTTTTGATGGTGGAAGTGTTGGAATGGATGCGAAAGGAAACATCGTTCATGAATTAAATTATTTCCACGAAGACTTTTCTATTTTTGACTTCAATCCAAATTCAGGTTCGCTTACTTCTGCTGAATTAGCACCTGTTCTCAAACACGACCACGCAAAAATTGCGACAATTCATGATGCATTAATTCTTGGAATCAAAGATTATTTCGGCAAACAAAATTTCAAAAAAGCAATACTTGGATTGAGTGGTGGAATTGATTCTGCTTTGGTGACTTATTTAGCAACTAAAGCACTCGGTCCGGAGAATGTACATACGATCTTGATGCCTTCTGAATTTTCTTCGAAAGGCTCCATTGACGATTCACTTGCATTACTGAAAAATGTTGGCGCTTCACACGATATAATTCCCATCAAAGAATTGCTCAACCAATATTTATCTTCACTGAAACCGATCTTCAAAGATCTTCCATTCAGTATTGCAGAAGAAAATATTCAGGCGAGAATTCGTGGAGGATTACTAATGGCTGAATCGAATAAGTTTGGCTACATATTATTGAATACATCTAACAAGAGTGAGATCGCAGTAGGTTACGGAACATTGTATGGCGATATGTGCGGCGGACTTTCTGTAATCGGCGACATTTACAAAACGGAAGTATTCGAACTTTGCAGATACATAAATCGCAACGGAATTATCATTCCCGAAAACATTCTAACTAAACCGCCATCAGCTGAACTACGTCCGAATCAAAAAGATTCTGATTCTCTTCCTGAGTATGATATTTTAGATAAAGTTTTATTTGAGTACATAGAAAATCGTCGTGGTCCGGCAGAACTTATTTCAATGGGATTCGATGAAGCATTAGTAAAGCGTATTTTGAAAATGGTAAATACGAATGAATACAAACGTCACCAGACTCCGCCTATACTTCGTGTTTCTCCGAAGGCTTTTGGGAAAGGGAGAAGGATGCCGATTGTTGGGAAATATCTTTCGTAACCTATAATTTTCTAAAAACTGAATTCTCGTTTTAGTTTACTTTTACTAATCTTGCTCTCGTTAGTAAATCCTTTTGAATTATTTGCAATTCATAAATTCCGAATGATAAATTTGATCCGATTTCATATTCGCTGTCAACTTTAATATTTCTCTGTTCGATCAATACCCTGCCTTGCAGATCAATCAATCTAACTTGACATTCCGTTATGCTATTCTTTGAATTAATGAAAAATTTGAACGAAGAAGCTGATGGATTTGGATAAACAAGAAGCGATAAAGGATTCTCAGTATCATTCATTTCATTAAGACCATCGACCATACAAGATGTATCACCGATCACATATAAACTCGTAACTGGTCCAAAGCCACAACTATTTCCGGCTTGAACATACAATTCACCATTTAAAAAACTTGGATCAAAAAAAGTTTCAACTGTAACAGATTGTTGTCCGTTGACAATATCAATTCCGTAATCTGCATTCCAATTGTACCAATCAACCCCTACTACTGTATTTGTGTTGTAAATATTTCCAGCAAGGCCTGGACAAATTGTATCGCTACCTGAAATCGGATCAGGAGTAACTGTAATGAAGTTTGACAAAACAATCTCAATAGTATCAGTCATGCTTGTTCCACAAGAATTGATCAGTTCACAATAATAAAATCCTGCATCATAAACATCAAGATTGGCTGAGGTGGCGCCTGAAATTGGAATGCCATTTTTCTTCCATTGAATTAGATCAGTATTAAACACTGAAACATTTAATACTAATGTATCATTATTGCAAATTACATTTTGCGATACAGAATTCAGAATACCAGATGGAAGATCTTCAATATATACAAAGATAGAATTAGATGACAATGCAGAACACAAATTCGAAGCAGTGCAAGTATACAATCCGGTTTGATCTGCATTGAATGTTGATCCATTCGCCCCTGGAATTACTATTCCATCTCTATACCAAATTAAATTACTTCCGTTTGAAACAACATTTAACTGAGCAGCATTCCCACTACACAATGTATCCGAACCAACTAAACTAAGTGCACATGCAACAGCTACATTTGAGCCGATTGCTAGTACATTTGAAACTGCATTACCACAAGGAGAGTTAACATTGCAAGAATAATTTCCAATTTGAGTTGCATAGTAATACGGATTTTCTTCTCCTAAAATTGGCAACCCATTTCTATACCATTGATAGTTGCTTCCAATAACAGTTGAACAAGAAAGCAATAAACTATCACCAGTGCATATTGAATTGAATGCTGATGTTACTATCGCTATTGGTGGTGCAGAAACTAAAATGTCAATGGTATCTACAATTAAAGTGCATCCACCCATTTCTATTTGCATGGAGTATGCGCCTGTTGAGTTTGCATAATAGAAGTAATTAGTAGCTCCGGAAATTGGAACTCCATTTCGAAGCCATTGTCTAGTAACACTAGCAGCAGGAAGACTTAATCCAAAATATAAATAAACGCTATCTCCCTGGCAAACAACTTTAGAATCACTCGGAAGTATAAGGTAATTAGGAACTATTGGCTCTGCTACTGTTATTGAAGATTCACCGAAACATCCAGCAGCGTCATCGAACTTCACTGTATAAAGTCCGGCGCTTCTAGCTGTTATTCCAACTGATGTTGCACCTGGTATTATTATTCCATCCTTATACCATTGACAATTAGAATATGCAGGAGATAACTCAAGTTGAATTGGTGTGGAGTTACAAATTGATAATTGTGTTACTGTTGAAATCGCTCCATAAGCGACATCATTTCTAATTTCAATATTATTTGATTCATATGGACATCCAATTTCATTAATTGTAATTGAACTATAATTTCCGGGTACAGTAGTATTGAAAGTTGAATTAACTGCACCAGGAATTGAATCACCATTAAAATACCATTGACGTGTAAATCCTGAATCACTCCGTGCAACTAAAGTTCTATTGAGAATACCACAACTATGTAAAGGATCTTCTGAATAAATATCTTTTATTCCTGTTTCTGTAAACCTAAAATATCTATAAGACGAGTTAAGATAACAGGCTTGCGAAACACTCCTGACTTCAAGTGAAATTTTCTGAGTCACTTGAGAAGTTGTTGCCCAATTTGCGCGCTTCAATAAATAATCTGAAGAGTCTGAAACTTCTTGCAAATCTCTTTTCCAACTATAGGTCCAATCAGGAGAATATTGAACCGACAATAACAATTCTTCATCTTTACAAATTGTAGTTGTATCAGTTGGGTCCAGACCTTGAACTATAGATGCATTAGATATTTGTATCGTGTCTGAAAAAACAATCCCGCATATTGAAGTTGCGCTAAACCAATAAACACCGGGATTAGAAATATTTACATCACTTGTTGAATCGATAACATTTGAAATTGTGTCTTTGTACCAATGAAAATCTGATAAGATTCCATTATACGCTGTATACAATCTAACCGATTGACCAGAACATATGTAACGTTTGCTGGCATCAATTAAAGGAGTACCTATTGACACTCGAGCAACACCTAAAATTTCACTACATCCCGTATTCGTTGTTTCACAATGATATTTGCCTGTAGAAATAGCATTATAATATCTTGAAATTGCTCCCGGAATTAACAGACCATCAAGAAACCATTGATATGTGCTTGCAGGGTAACTTGTATATAATTCAACTGTATCTCCTTGGCATTTCGAAAATCCTGATATAGACCATACAAAATTATATTCTGATCGGGTTGAGAAATAGATCGTATCAGAATAAAACAGAGTTGAACTTCCTGAAATTGAAAATGTACAAGAATAAGAACCGGAATCAGTAGCGCTTAAAAACTCATCGATTCCATTTACTACCAACGTTCCATTCTGATACCATTGTATGCTTCCTGAATATGCAGAAGAGGGTGCAACAATCCATCTTACGTTACATCTTACTTCAGGATAAATTGTAATACTATCATTAAATGGTAGTGCTCCTACTAAAAAGGTATCTGAAATCGCAGACCCACATGCATTGGAAGCAACAAAATAAACTTCTCCGGGCGATTGGAATAATCGGCTATCATCATTCGAAGAACCTGCAAGTATTCCATCTTTATACCATTGGAAATTTGTAGAATCTCTAAAATAATTTTCCGCTTTTACACCTAAGAGTCCGGTGTAGCTAAGTCCGGAAGAAGAAGAATGCACTCTCAATGTTCCGCCAATCACAGCAATAAGGTGAGCTTTTTTAGGACCTACATTTCCTGAAATTGTAAGTTCATTTGTTGTGTCAGAGCTACAATTATTTAACGTAACCATTTTATAAACTCCGGGTGAATTGATGGCTAAATAAGGACTGAAATCATCCGTTCTTATTAATGTATCATTTCTAAAAAGCAAAAAATGAGTATATCTGTCGCCGGAAAAAGTTGGCGACGAATACAAATACGTATAAGTAGTACCGATTGAACAATAACCACTATCGGGTTCAGATAATGTTTGATGAGGTGGACCTGTCTGAGTATTTATATAAGCAGGAGGTGTAGTGAACGAACCACATTCGTTGTAAATTCTAAGTGTATAAATTCCCGTAGTACAATTATAAATATTGTTTTCATTTGAATTAATTATGACACCATCTTTTGTCCATTCATAAATATATCCTCTTATATTACCAGCAGATAACGAAACTGGACTACATGTGTTTGTACTTTGAATAGTTAAATTTAAAATCGCACTATCAATAGGTGCAATTGAAACAGTCACTGCTTCACTGAAAAATCTAATGTCGCCATTAGAAACAAAACAGTAGTAAATTGCCGCTTCAGTAACTGAAAGAGTATCACTCCCGGAAACACCTACTAACGAATTCACTCCATTTTTATACATCCGCCATTCGATTTCGCTGTATCCTGCCGGTGCATGCAAAACAGTATTAACAGAAGCTGAATCACAAAAGTTAAGTCTGTCCGCAGTAATTGGTACAGAATACATAGGCGTCGAAAAGCCATCTTGGTCGGTTTTTACTATAATTCCATCAATACTTTGCGCCATATTGCTAATTCCACAATATGTAAAAGTTTGATCATTATTTAAAACTATTGAATTACCGGACCCATAATAATTACTGTATGGAAAGTAATCATTTTCTATATTCATCCGACTCCAAATCTCATTGCCATTAATATCAAATTTTGAAATTTCCGAGCTTGAAACAAGACTCATTTTGTAGCCGATCGTAATTAAACTGCTATCGGGCGTTTCAATTATTTGTAATGCATATTTTGGATTAGCTCCCCCACCAAGATTTTTATTGAAAATAACATTCCCGTTTATATCAATCTTTAGTAAATATTTAGTTCCCCAACTACCGTAAGAGCCTTTTCCTGTAAAGGAAAAATCACCACTCATTGTTTTTACTCCTGAGTTAAGAGTACCATAGTTAGCATATCCCAAATCATATTTTTTACTGTTTAATAAATTTCCGGAATCGTCAATGTGAATTAGAAATCCGGAACTATCCTGTTGCATAATGTTACCACCTGCTAAATATCCACCCGCTCCATCATTAACCAGACAAAATGCTTCTGAACTAAATGTTGTATTGTAATAATTTGTCCAAATTTCATTTCCATTCTGATCCGCTTTAACAAGGTAGTAACGAAATAAAGATCCTGATGAGCAAGCTTTACCTGCCATCAATAAATTGCCATCATCACACAATAAAATGGAGTTAAATACCTCAGTACAACTCGTTAATCCATAATTTCTTTGCCACAAAAGATCTCCTTGAGAATTTAATTTCATTACTTTTCCATCACCCGAACCTATGACCGTAATGAAAATATCACCGGAATAATTACTGATTGCACCTGTTACTTCATTGCTTATAGCATCAGCAATTACCTTTTGCTGAATCATCCTTCCAGTTGAATCAAAAAAGACAACTAACACATTGCTCTGCATATTACCAAAACTAGATGTTGAACCAATGACTACCCAACCATTATCTGTCGAAAGAATTTTATTTGCAACATCAGTATTTGACCCACCAAAATAATGTTGAAATGGCCCGGAAGCTTTTGAAAAATTAATGTTTATAAAAAATATAATAAAGTAAATTAATCTCATATGGACAGATTAAGTTCGAGGATGTAAATACATTAGCAATGTAATAATATTCACATTACCAGAATTTCTGTCTGACTAAAATTATGGTAACAATTTAATTTGACGTGCCAACCTAAGATATGATTGGGTGAATGAAATTGAACATCGAAAAAATATCTAGAAATTAACATGAACTCACTTCAGCCCTTTTGAAGCTTTTCTCCGGTTTTTCTCCTGAATCCTGACTTATAGTATTGCATAAGCATATAAGAAATCAAAAGCCCCGAACAACCTCCTTCAATAAATACAGATGCTCCCGCTTTAAAAGGAGAAATTCTTTCTCCGCCCATAAAAACAGAATTTACTTTAAGAAACTCAAGTATGCTTTGATCTACTCCTGAAAGCCAGAAGTACATAAACAAAGAAAACAAAATTACACAGGTTGCAGTTGTAATGATTCCTAACAACAACCCCGGTAAATATTCTACCGTCAACTGTGTCTTTGTTCTGTAGTAACGGTAAGTGAGCATGATTCCTGCTCCCAAAATCAATGTATTCATAGACCATGCAATTTCACTTTGCATTAAGTTTATCGATTTCATTATCATGAAATAGATAATTAATCCTAAACATGTAAGTAAACCTCCTACGACCCCAACATTTTCAATGGAGATTCTACCTTCATATTTTAGATTTTCAGTCGCTGTTTCCATATTGTTTGAATTAATTTTTGGTTTATGTGTGATGATAAACTTCAATCACGTTGAAGTAAATTTACAAAAGTCCTCTTTACCTAAATTTACAAAATCCTTATTTAAAATTACACAATTCACACTCTCATTTGGAGACATGTTTGAATTTCAGCCAGAAAAACAAATAAATATATGGGTAGCTGTCAAATCTTAATTATCTATGAAAGCTGTTACACTTTTATTTTATATCCCGGAGTTGAACACTAAGAGAAGAAAAATTCCCCCATTTATTCCAACTCCGGAAACGTTGCCTTTCTAGGCTTGACACCTAGAACTCTAACTTTGATTTTTTTTAATGAACATATCACTAAAATTACATATTGACGGGAAAGGCCTTTTCAATTTTCGCTGATTGAGAAATTGATTTTCCTTCTGTTATAAAATTTAGTAAATCAGTATTTAATCTTTCTTTTTCAGTTATAAACAAGCCATGTGGCGCATCATTATAAATAATATATTCAGCATTCGGAAGTAACTCCGCTGATTTCTTTCCTGATTGATTGATAGGGACTGTTTTATCTGCATCACCATGAATTATTAAAACAGGTACCTCAAATTTCTTCAAATCATTTCTAAAATCTGTTTCCGAAAAAGATCGTACACAATCCACTGTTGCTTTTGCTGAACTCATCAAACAGAGTGCTTGATTCCAATCCAATAATTGCTGACTTACAGATTGATTCATAATACTAACACCATAAAAATCTTTACCAAAATCGGCAAGAAATGCCGGGCGATCTGCCTTTAATTTTTCAACCATATCATCAAAAACTTTCTTATGTACTCCATCTGAATTATCAGATGTTTTTAGCATAAATGGAGTTACAGAACTTATCAACACAACTTTGGAAACTTTTTGATTACCGTACTTTCCGATATAACGAGCAATCTCTCCTCCACCCATTGAAAAACCAACAAGGGTAACTTCATTTAAATCTAACTGTTCAATGACGGCATTCAGATCATCAGCAAGTGTATCGTAATCATATTTCTCCCATGGTCGATCTGATTTACCAAATCCTCTGCGGTCATAAGCAATGCAGCGCAGGTTATGCTTTGGAAGTTCCGATAATTGATATTCCCACATTTCATGGTTGAGTGGCCACCCATGAATAAAAATTACAGGTTTTCCGGTACCAAGGTCCTCATAATACAAATTAATTTTCTTCCCAAGTTCATCAGGATTTGTTTCTATAAAATTCATGTTTTCCTATTTTTAATTGTATTTAAATAATAATTGAAATAAATAATGATGGCGAGGTTTCGAACATTCAATCTTTTTTTACTTCTGAAACTAACTCGTCACAAAATTCAAGATCATTTATACGAAAAGTGTTATATAACTTTAGAGTGGATTTACATAATTCACTCGTTTACAAATGCCTAAAAAAACTTTCCCATAAACAAGTTGATCACTTCAACAAGAATAAGAATGATAATAATCCATTCAAGCGAACTACTTTTACGATGATGCATAATACAAAGAAATTTTTACAATAAGGCGAAATGAGTTTGATAAAATCGGAGATCCGAACATCATCTAAATTCATAAAACAAACAACGCCATATTTAAAGACATAAATAAATTGATCAGGGTTTACCTGAAAATACAATTCATCGGAATCTGAATAATATAGTTTGGCAGTGAAGAAGCTTTTAAAAGCTTTAATGTCGATTGTGTCAGAGATCTGGAATGAGAGTACCTTATACATATTTTGTGTGTTGCGAATAATGGAAACACAAAAATAAGTGCAAAGTCATCAACTTTAATCAGAAATAATTATAGTTTCTAACTTCTTTATTAGGAATTCTATTTCGCTTTTTTGGTAGCTTCACTTAGTGCAAATGCAAACCCGAAACCAAAAAGTAATGTTATTAATCCTGCAAAATATGGAATAAGGTCAGTCATTTTTTCGGTTATTAATTAGTTTGAGATATATTCCAAAGGCTAAGATTGAAGGAACCCACAATCCAATAAAAGTTCCATCTGCTTTTGCTCCTTGAAAATACAGGATTTCAGAGAATATTAAGGACAATAACGCAGCAAGAAAGAGTAATTTATCTGCAGTTGTAAAGTTTTTAAGCATTTGGTTTGATTTGATTTAGTGATCAATAATGTTTTAACAACTCTAAAGCTGTATTGTTTTTAATCAAAGCAAACAAAAGCCAAAGTCCTTAAAAATGGAACAGTTACCGCAAGTACTGAAGGCCGTCTGAACTCCAATAAAAGCCATCACTCAAAATAACAGATCGAAAAAGGTGGTTAGGACAGGAAATAAGGAATATTAGAATATGAATAACAATGAAATTTATTTTCTAACTAAGTATTTCAAAAAGATCGATCGAAAAATTTGTTTGGCAAAAAGTGCAGTTGTGGAATTTAAAAATTCTACCTAGCATCACTGAAAATCAGTTTCACTCGAGCATTACTTCCTTAAAATCTTCTCCATTGCTCTTCCTTTCGATAATTCATCCACAAGTTTATCTAAGTATCGAACCTTTTTCATAAGATGATCCTCTATTTCTTCGACACGATAACCACAAATTACGCCGGTAATTTTTGAAACATTCGGATTAAGCCGTGGGGCCTCTGCAAAGAATGCTTCAAAATTACACTTCTTATCAATCTGCTTTTGCAACGATTCTTGATTGTAACCCGTAAGCCAAAAAATAATTTCATCGACTTCTTCTTTCGTGCGTCCTTTTCTTTCTGCTTTGTTTACATACAAAGGATAGACACTTGCGAAGATCATTTTGCAAACTCTGCTGTTGTCCATTTAGATAATTATTTTAAGTCAAAAATAACTTTTATTTAAAAATCAACGGCAAAGCGAAATCGAATTCTCCCAAGACGCTCGGCGGAATTTTTAATTCCGCCGACACACAACTTGTCATCGCTCTTAATCAATTACAAATTTACCGGAAGCGATTTCACCTTTTTCATTTGAAAGTCTATAGAAATATATGCCATCTGAAAGTGAATTGCGATTAAAGACTGTAGAATAGTAACTTATTCCTTCCTCTCTTACTAATACTCCCAATGAGTTGTAAATTTTCATGGTTGATTTCTCAACCTGTGTTTCCACTGTTATTGATGTATGAAAAGGATTAGGAAAGAGATTCGCCGATGAATGGTTACTAGAAATACTATACAGACTTGTAATTAAATTACAATTATAGGAAGTGTTCGGATAAAGGCTGGTGCCATTCTGTTTAAAACATGTTAACACGCCTGTAGCTCCGTCAATAATTTCACACAATGGGTGTAGAAATTCCCAATTAGATCCTATCCCTTCAATTATAATTAGGCCTGAACCATTCCATCTTTTGCGATATGAAGCTCCAATCAATACTGAGTCAATTTGCGTTACAATTATTTTCTCGTAACACTGGCCCCCTTGATCTTCTTCCAGTGCTGGAATTGAATCTCCAACCTGCAAATTAAAGTCAAATATTAATTGTTCAACAGAGTCATTTGGCAAAATACAAAATACCTTTTTATCTATAATGCTTTGCCGAATAAACCCTCTATATCCAATATCATTTCTAGGCCCACACAATGTGTTGTTAACTTGTACAAATGGAATTACTATTTTATGGTACTGCATTGAACCTATTACAGTATCTCCGTCCAACTCATATGAATATTCTTCATCAACCTGAGAAAAAGGTGTACAGTAGCTAGCATAATATTGCCAATTCCAAACGGCATTTGAATCCGGGAATGGATGATAAATCGACGTCTGTGCTCGAGTACCAAGTGTTGTAGTCAGAAAAATTAGATATAGTAGTTTTTTCATAAATGTTAAGATTGCTTAGTTAAGTTTAATCGTACGAAAAGGTTTATTCATTCCTTCAATTTTTAACAGATAATATCCACTTAATAAATATTCAGAAACAATTACCGGGTTGTCACCTTTTACAAAACTTTCATAGACTATTTTACCTGAAATATCAGTGATTGTCAACTTGCCTGATAATTGCGATAAACCTGAAATCTGAAAATGATCAATCCATGGATTTGGATAGATCACAATTTCATTTTCATCCGAAAGATCTTCAACGCTAACCGGAGTGCAGATTGCATCGATAGTTAAATTGGTTTGCGAAGAGGTATCATTTAAGGGAGTGACATTCCATGTCAGATTATACATGTTGTCCATTGCGCTGCCAAAATTCGATAAACCTGTAATCGGATTATATTGATCCATACTCCCCGAAGTAGAGAAGCATGGTACGCCCGATGTGTCCGCAATGCCGAACACATTACCAAATGCGAATGCAATAGCATTACCGAGATCACTAACTCCTATCATATTATAATGATTATAATTATCCGGGAGTACATCCAAGCGATATGAAAGGACAGGATAACCAGTGGAGTCGATAATACCAATGAAATAATTGTCGTAAGAACCCATGACAGAGGCGATATTTCCGTTGGGAAATAACTTTACGGGCGTTATTTGATAGCCAGGAAGACCAACATTCAAATCATCTTTGACCACCCACTGCAAACCACTTTGAGTTATCTTATAGATTTCATCAGCGTCCTGAGAAATATTATAATAAACAAAATTAGCTCCGACTATTAAATTGCCATTAAAGACAGTAGAAATTCCCGCTCCACAAGAATAACCTGAAGAATTGTATATATAATATTCTTCTAAGATATTAAAGCTTGCATCTAAAACAATCCCCGCTGGAGAAACATAATATCCACCATTGTATTCCATAATCTTCTCCATTGCCCTGGCGCCATAATCATGAAAAGCAGTAATGTTACCGGAAGTATCAGCAATTGCTATTCCATTATGATAGCCTGTGGAATCGTATCGATACACTGCAAATAATAACGAATCGTTTTTTATCAATGTACTTCTCACATTAAAATAGCTTGCGCTAGGCAAGATTATTTGTTTGTTAAATATTATCGAACCACTACTATCTAACTTTACCAACTGATTTGATGAACAGTTTATCAATAATTCCTGACTAACGTCAAGAAAAATAGCATTAGGGTAATTGTAAGAATCGAGAGCCGAAATAGTTTTACTCCATAATGTATCAAGTTGCTTGTTTGTCTTTAGTATAAATAGATGTTGATCTCCTTTCCTCGCGATAAAATAAATTGAGCTATCGGAACCTGCAACAATCGAAGTAAAATTGATTGAATCATTTGCGGTACCAATCTTTCGGATTTGACTGTAAGATGAAAAGGAAATAAAAACAATTATTAGAAGGAAGATTATCTTTTTCATGTTCAATTAGGGTTATTGTACAAGATACAAAAAATAAATTCAATTTATATTTAAAGTGAAACGTTATGCTGGCCGGAATCTGAAGATTCTGGCCAGCGCCGTTGAAATAACTTATCTCGCTCGGCGGAATTTTTAATTCCGCCGACACTCAGTCTATGAGCAACGTTATTTTTTCAATTTAAATCTAACCGGTATAATAGCTACGGATGAAACAGCAACTCCATCTTTGTAACCCGGCTTCCATAATTTAATGTAACGAATCACTCGAAGCGCTTCTTCATCACAACGACCGCCTATTCCTCTCATTATTTTTGCTTCCGTTAAATTACCAATGCTATCTACTACCATTCTTACTTTTACCGTCCCTTGAATATTATTAGACTTGGCTAATTCCGGATATTCCAAATTATCATTAATGAATTTAATTAGACCGGCATCGCCACCATTGAGATATTCCGGATCTCTTTGAATTAAATTTGCAGAATCAACAGCGCCACAATTATTCAGAATTAAATTTTCAGCGTCCGGATTTCCCAATGCTTTGGCTTTTCGCCAATCTTTACAAGCAGCACTATCAAATCCAAGACTTTTAAAACAGTTCGCCCTACTCAAATATGCATCAACGTATTTACTGCTAATTTCTATTGCCTCAGAATAATTCGCGATCGCTTTTTCGAAATTACCGGATTGCATAAATTCGTTACCTTCTCTAAATGCATTAATAGCCTTCTTAGAAATACCTGATTGCGAAGTCGGCTTACCTTCTGATAATGTGAACACAATTGGTAAATTATATTGCACCCTCACAATTTTCCCGCTTTGCTTACCGGCTTTCCATCTTGGCATCATTTTCACCACTCTCATAGCCTCTTCATTTAAACCTTCTATCCCTCTAATCATTTTCACTTCGGTCACCGATCCGGTAGTATCGACAATAAAGGTTACGTACACTCTTCCTGAAATTCCTTTTTCCATTGCTTCATGTGGATAGCGAATATTCTTCCCAAGAAACTCCATCAGCGCATCAAAGCCACCCGGAAATTCAGGCATATCCTCAACAAATTGAAAAACCGGAGCTTGTTTTAAACTATCCTGACAAAATGAAATTGAAGGATAAGAAAGAAGCAATAATGTCAGGAGTATTTTTTTCATAAATTATTATTAAATTAAATTCGAAATGAGTTGGTTAAACTAATAAATATTTGGTGAAATATATGTTTTTTAAAATAATTGTTAATGACCTTATTTATCGACATTCCAACTTCACGGAGTGTTTCACAAAAAAATATATTCACTGTGACAATTCGAAGGAAGTGATTGCTTCGCCGGATATTCATCCGTCGGAGTGGCTGCACGTTTCAATTTAAGACGATGAGATTTAAGTTGCTCTTGCCAAAATATAATAAAATTTCAGCTGGTTCAAATTTACCAAGTAAGGCGAAGCGTGAGGTGAATCCTGAGTAAAATAAATTCCAGGAGCAATTAGTAGAAACATTAAAATAAATTATTCTTTTCATAATTATTTTTCAGATATCAAACGTAATAATTATAAAAAGCGGCTGTGTAAAATTGGTGTAATTACCCTTATTTTTTGGATTAACAATATCTTCTTTAGCCGGATATTGATCTGTTACAGGTATAAAATAATTACGCGATTGGTTTTCAAAGTGCGAAACGGAAAAACTTGCTTCAGTCGTAAGACTTAAACGATCATTCAATTTGAAACGAAATCCCAGCAAAGGCGCCAAAGAATAAGTCTTTGATGTTTGTTCATATCCATTTGCATACCCACCATTCCAATATCGAACATCATTTTTTTCATACAAATAGGTTGGCCTGAAGTCCAATCCATAAAACACTTCCCATCTTTTACTTAATTTTTCACAAAACTCCCACCCAATTCTTGCATCAAATTCGAATGAACTATTATTATAATTATTTTGATCTTCTTCCAAAGGAGATTGCACATTCTGATATTTCAATCCCATCCCGATTGCGAACCTAATATTGCCTGGCTTTAAATGTCGTCGATATGTTAAATAATAAGTTGGAGTATAATATGGTCCTCCATACTGACTATTACTAATGTAAATAAATTGTTTCATAAACCCTGTTGCATCAATCCCAAATTCATTATGATATTTTTTATTTATAGAAGCACTATCCTGACCAGAAGCAAATGAAACAACTATCAGTAAGAAAGTTGACGACATAAATTTTTTCATCAGTAGATTATTTAGGTTAGAGAGATATTTAAACTTAAGTAAGCACCTATTGTGAGTAGTGGTCGAAGTTAATTTTTTAAATTAATATTCCAAATATGTTTTGGGCGAAATGATCTAAATTACACGTTAAAATAATCAATCACCCTTTGTTAAGAGATATTAATTGGAAGTTTAGAATAAACTTCCAATTTTGCATCATATCAAGTTCCACACCTCATGGGAGTTCCTTACTAATCTCTGCACTGATAGAATCAAAAATCCCGAATTATTACGAATTATATATTGACAAACAATATCAATATACTCCCAAATCAATGACTTTTCAATAATCTCTCCACGACAGAAAAGTTATTATACATACCACTATTATATATTTTTATCTGGTAAAAGTTTACAAAAATTAAAATTACACCGATGAGAATAATCCAAATTTTTCTTTTTCCGAAATAATATTTTGTTAAAAAAGATGCTAAAGCTAAAGCATAAACAGCAGATCCTTGCGAAAGCGCCCGCCCTGCGTAGGACACGCCATACTTCCAATCTGACCAAGCTGTGATGATCTAAATATTTAATAATAAAAATGCAATTACTGATTTTCTAAACGGTTGCTCTTTCATAGACCAAAAGCCGGCAATAAATAATATTGTAATAGGCGTGTAAATAAACCATCCGCTATGAAACCCAAATAAAATTCGAAACCACGGACTTAAAAAATACCATTTACTTCCTACATCATACACGAAACTTCCTGTCGTATATTTCCAATATAACAACTGTGGTAAAATACCAATAAATGCCGCTGAAATTGCTACATATACTTGACTAAGATTTTGTTTTACTAAATTCCATTTTTGGCTAGAAAAAACTTTTGTTTGACATCCCCATAAGAGAGGAATAAATAATATTATTATTTCTGTCGGACGTGAGATCGTGGAAATTCCGCAGATTAAACCAATAAAAAAAGCAGTTATCATTGTTGTCCTTTCATGCCACTTGTATGTTAGCTAGAGCATAATGCAGTACAAAGGAAAAATCCAACTATGACTCATCGCTCCATCGATAGAAATGTATTGTGGTAGATTGGTCGCTAAGAACAATAGAAGAATTGTCAAGCCTGTTACGATATCAGAAAAGAAATGAATCATTACTTTTCTTAAAAAGAGTAATCCAATAAAAAACCAAAAGATAGCTCCAAGCATAATGGAGTATTGATAAGGCCAGGAAAAACCATCTTGTGCTACATTTTTATATTTGGCAATTGCATGGCCAATATAAAAGAAGGGCAATTGCAAAATGGAAATTCCTCCCAAATACTTGAAGCCAAAGTTTCCATTAGCTATTCTGTTTGCTTGGTAAAGTTTGCCTCCGGTTAGATGATAAACGGAATCTATTTTCGGAAGCCATTCTAAATTCTTTACATCACCATAGATTAAAAAACCAGGTTGATACATTTAATATCCAAATGCATCCCATGAAGTTGCATTATACCTATTTGCAGAATTGTTTTCCCAATAACAAAAGCGAAGGATAATCGCTGTCAATACTACAACAACTATAGAAGCGAGAGAAAAGAGAGATCTATTTGATGTGAGCATTGAAGAATATAAATAATGTTAAATTTGACTTCACTACACTTTTATTAGAACTGAATTTTGGTTCAATATAGAGTAATAATTCTCGCAAATTTATCTAAATTTTCCGTCTTCATTTTTTCACAATTTTTCCTTTCTTAATTACTCCAAACCTATTACTTACTTCGTAAAAATAAATACCATTTGGAAATTGCTCTACACTAACAGAAACAGAATTAGCAAACTCTTTTTTCAAAATTCTCCTTGAAGCAATATCATAAAGTACGACTACCTGCAGCTCGTTGCTGCCAGTTTTAATTTTTAATTCGTCATCCACAGGATTTGGGAAAACAAATAAAGTGTTTTCAAGACCGAAACTATTTATGTCGGCACTTAAGCTATCACATCCCTTATTGATATAAATGCAATCAATTCCCATTCTTAATCCTGCATTATTTGTGTTACTCCAAGAACTATCATCATCTACAGGCAAAAATTTGATAGTATGAGAAATTGCCGTGGCTACAAAAAAAACTGTTCTTGACTCCCATGTAAATGAAATACTGTTAAATGAATCTGTGCTCATAGTCGGAGCAGTTATTCCGGCTAAAGTATTGTCAATGTAAACTGCCCATGAACCGGACGAATCTAAGCAATTGATCTGTTTAACTACAGCTTGATGAAAATGTATAGGATAAGTATTCCCGGGAGTAAAACCTGATACCGTTTGCATAATTCCTTCTTGAAAAAATGGACCTATTGCATCTGCAAAAACTCCGCTAACGAAAGTGTTACCTGAATATGGATTCCCAATTATACCGTTATACAAATCCGGCTGCGTGAAATCGGTTAGATCAGGTGTGGCATCGACAGGAGCAGTTGCCAGACAATTGATATCATTGTAAGGAACATTTAACCAATCTGTAGGCAGACTTGAAAACCCTGATATAATTCC
>JANOBV010000200.1:0-10193 GCA_031411835.1 Bacteroidota bacterium
GCTTTACGACAAAATTCTGCGAATTTAATTCTTTCTGCAGACGTTGCCATCGAATTACGTGCATAACAATTTACCATGTTACCACCTTTACTTCTTAAATAATTAAGAACACTATTTTCACTTGTAGCACTTCCAATTGTCAAGTAAGTCGGAGTGGTATACATCCCGAACACTTCAGGAAGCACCTGACTTACCCGTAAACTTGAAGATGGAATTTCCATTGTCACTTGAGGTTCAATGATGAATTCTTCTTTTGAACATGAACTGAAAAACATTGTAACACTTACCAGGATTAATGACGCAAGGAAATTAAATCCTGAATAGGATTGCTTTTTTACCATTTGGTTTTTGCTTTAGTTAGGATACAATTATCTAATGTTCGAAATGTAAAAACATCTCAACTAGATAACCCAAATTATTATGATTGTTGTAAAAACGAGAACTTCCCCTTCTCGTGATTTAATAAAAACCTACTCTACTTATACTTATCGCAGTGTATAGTATTCGCTTTAGCGTATGCAATGGTAGTAATACAATTTGGCTTTTAGATGAGCGGATGAAATCAGTGATTATAGAGTAATAACAGTTCCTGCTCGACGGAATCCACGCTCGGCGGAATTTTTAATTCCGCCGACACGTAGTTTGTCAACAGCTAGTTCATACGAAATAGATGACTTACGAAAATTAAAATACGTGAAAATAAATTTGGCGATATATGTGTGTAGGCGGAATTTAAAATTCCGCCTAGCGCCGAGGGACACGCTCGGCGGAATTTTTAATTCCGCCGACACGTAGTTTGTCAACAGCTGGTTCATACGAAATAGTAGACTTGCGAAAATTAAAATACGTGAAAATAAATTTTGCGATATCTGTGTGAAGGCGGAATTGAAAATTCCGCCGAGCATCGAGGAACAATCTCGCCGAGCGAGGATATAAATAACAGCCATAAAAAAAAGTCGGAAACAAATACTTCTGACTTTTTTGTTGATTTATTACTTGAAATTTAATCAAGGTTGTGCCTGAAGAATATACTTCAAGTAAAACAAACTCTTTCCCTTCAACTCTGTGTATTTTAATACATCAGCATTTGATAAATTGTACAATGTTTTTGCGTCGTTATATAAGCCTCCATAAAATGAACGGTTAGAACCAGTTGTCGCATACAGGGTGAATAACATAGAAGTTTCAACAGACTGTAATTCAATTATCATATAATCGAGCTTGTTGAATTTTTTTGTTGCTTTAGTTATTCCACCATATTTAGTTGTTCCTTGATCTAAGCGATACTTTATTCTGTTATCCCATTTGCCATAACCGGCTGCAGTAGATAGATAATCTGTTACGGTTACATAATTTGATAAAAATACTCCGTCACAATAGTAAACCATTGAATCGACTGCAGCTTGCGGATTAGAATAATTTTTTCCCATCCAGCCTTCGTAGAAATAAAATTTTGCTCCATAACGATTGCACATTGCTTTTGTTTGACGCAACAATGAGAAGCATCCTGCATAATCTAGGGTAACCCATGGTTCTTTTTCTGTAAGCGGCGCAACATATGCGCTTAGATCAGGATATGAGGTGTACAATGCATCCCAAGTTGCAATTTCAGAAGTCTCTCTGATGTCACATGTAATTAATTTGACGCCATATGTATTAAATGCTTTACGACAAAATGCAGCAAACTTTGCTCTTTCAGTAGCTGTAGTCATTGAATTGCGAGCATAAGCGTTAATCATGTTACCGCCTTTGCTTTGTAAATACTGTAGGAAAGAATTTTCACTTGTTGTACTTCCTATTGTCAAATTAGTTGGCGTGGTATACATTCCGAACAATTCAGGAAGGACTGCACTAGTTAACCTAGATGTAGAAATTTTTGTTGGCACTGCTGGATCTACGAATTCTTCTTTTGAACAAGAACTTAAGAAAAGTGAAAAGCTAATTAGAATTAATGCAGGAATATAATATGAACCTGAAGCAGAATGTTTTTTAATCATTTGTTTTTTTGTTTTAAAGTTGGGCACAATTAGATATGTATGGATGGGTAAAATTCAATCCACTAAATGCAACGAGAATTATTAATATTATTTTTTAAAAAACGAGGATTATCCCCATAATAATCAGTCATTAATTGAATTCAATTACTATTGACTTCTCGTTTTCTTTTTTTATTTCCGATGTAATGGTAACTACAGAATTTGGGTTCAAAATGAACTGCTGAAAAGTGGCTTATTGGGTCATTTTGGCTATGAATTTTATCAAGCCCCTATCACAAAATTAAAGCCTCGCAACAAATGACGCTACAAGGCTTTTATTTATACTAGACTTTATAATGAACAAACTATCCATTTTTAAAATTCATCCTCAAGCGGGGTTGATTATTTAGCTCAAATACCTTCTTAAGATCCACGCCGCAGTCTCATGCTGCTCCATTAGTCCGGTAAGAAAATCCGCTGTTCCGGCGTCTTTCAATTTATCACTACACTCATCAATGTCTTTTCTTAAATTTTTTATGATTGACTCATGGTCGTTCAGTAATTCTTTGAGCATTTCTTTTCGCGAAGGATACTTTCCGGGAAATTCTTTTAACCTGGCTAAATCAGAGAATTCTTTCATTGTACCAATTGTTTTTCCTCCCAATTTTCCGATACGCTCTGCTACTTCATCAATGATCTCTTCTAATTCTGTGTACTGACTTTGAAACAATTTATGCAATTCCATAAAACTTTCACCGGATACATTCCAATGATGTTTACGTGTTTTTGTATACAACGTCATTTCATCTGCTAAAATCACTTCGAGCAATTCGTTGCTTCTTTGCAAATTCTTTCCTGTAATTCCAATTTCCGGTTTCATTTTCATTTTCTATTTAATTTGTGATTATAAAGTCATTCCATTTTATGTCGAATTCCGCTTTATTCAACTTTCTATCGATTTTATTTCTGCGATTTCCTTTTTAATGTCTTGCCTTATAAATAAGAATATGCTCATATAAATATTGGCAATCCATACTAGTGCAAATCCCGCTATGAAAATTCCTCTCCAATCGTTCATCAGTAACTTGTAATTGGTCAAGATCAAAAAGAGAATCGTTACATAATGACTAAAACAAAATTCGCAGGTGAACAGATAAAAGAATTTCTTTATTACAAATGATTTACTGTCCTTATATTTTAACGAGCAATAGTTATGAAATTCTTTAAAGATCTCTTCGTGCGTAACCGTCCATGCAATACATGAAATTGGTAAAGGCAAAACAAAAAGCCAAATTATTTGAAGTGTGATTGACATAATTTAGTTAAAACTTTGACTAATTTCTCCCGGCTAAACTTCGTCGTGATTATCTCCACCTAAACTATACAAGTTATTCTCTTCGTCTTCGCTTCCGACATTTTCCTGCACATCGTCTAATTCTGAACCGGGTACATCCAAATCGCCTCCTGATACATCATTTGAAAATCCTTTTTCGTTATTGACATCTTGAAGTTCATTAGCGACTTTTAATTTAGTAATATCTTCTGGATTTACATCCATCTCCTCTTTGGATCTGCTATAAATATCTTCACCGGCAGGATACATAGGGTAGCCAGGCAAATTTACTTTCTCATCACTTTCTGATGCAGTTGACATGGGTATTCCTGTTTCCTTGTTTTTCATTTTGTTAGAATTTAATCAAATGAGCATTCGATACTATTTCCTGCTTGAATTAATCTTAACAAAGATTCAAATGCGAAACAAAATTGTCGCTACATAATTTTAGAAAAATGTTGCATTATTCACATGTGTTCGAGCTCCATTAAAGGCCTAAATGATTTTTTCAACGATTGAAACCAACTTCACTTAAATCATGATCTGATGTGAATTATACAAACAATTAAATAAATTACATAAATAATCCATGTACACTTAGAAAGAGAAAATATGAAAACGATCTCCATATTGGGAAGGCGCAAGTATAGAATTAAAGCATATATAAACGCCCACGAAATTGCAGGTAAAAGCTCATTGATCGTAAGAATTCATTAGTTAAATAGAATTAATAAAAAATCCATGAAGCAAATTCGCTTCATGGATTTTTTATTAAGATGACTTAAATATTTTCTTTCTTTACTTCTGAAGGTACAACTTCCCTCTCACCTCTTCTGTTTCTGTTGTCATTTTATAGAAATAAATTCCGCTTGTCAGATCTGTAGCATCTACTTCAACCGTATAACGCAAACCGGCTTCTATATTTTCATTGAACAACGTTCTCAGTTTTTCGCCATATAAAGAATAAAGCTCAATGGTTATTTTACCTGACAGGTCAATACGTTCGAATTCAATGGTTGTTTTTGCACTAAACGGATTTGGATATGCAACAGCATGGATATTCAATTCTTCTTTTTCAGAATCACTAAACAATCCATGAGAACGAAGCGCATTACAAACATCAGGCGTTGAACAAGGGACACGATTAACTATGGTTGTATATGTACCAACAAAATCTGATCCTCCGATACTGCGAGCACCGGCGGTGCAAAATTGTTTATAATTTTCAGGCGTACCTGCTAAATCTGAATTACCATATGGCGAAGCAGAAGCATCATCAACAGGCTGAACATTAATGTTAGAATTAACCGTTGATAAATTTGAGTATGCTGCAGCAGACCACTTCCATCTAATGTTTGTCAAGCAACTTGAGGAAGATGTCCAGATGCCTCTCCATTTAACATTGGCAAGGCTTGGTGCAATTGTCGCAGGAACCTGAAATGCACAACCTGCAACAAAATAATTTCCCAGCAAATTTGGCGGAGCAGTAGTCACCCACTCCCCTCCTATGAATACTGTTGATGCCTGAGATACAGCATTTGTAATTATCAATTTTGCATCTGCAGGAATAAGATTCAAACCTGTAGTATTAATATTCTGATTCGTGAATCGAATGGTTACAGGATAAGTACCTGTATAGGTAATATTCGCAACTGCACTGAACCATACAAATGAGTTTTGTGCAATTGCATTTGCATTGAAATTAGAAGTCACATATGAATAGTCATTCGTTGTTTTATTCGAATTGATCAAAATAGATGATGTTAATGCACATCCACCAGCATCTACAACTCTTGCGGTATAACTTCCAGCCGGTAATCCTGTCACCGTTGAAGTCGTCATTCCATTATTCCATGTATAAGTATAAGGAGAGATACCTGCACTTGCAGTCACAGTAGCAGACCCTTTAAATTCATTCGAGCACTTAGCATCCGATTTTGTACTGGTTGTCCTCATTGGACTATTTACAGTATAAGAGCATGTGCTTGCACATCCGTCAGCATTTTTAATAGTCACTGTATAAGTTCCTGCACTTCTAACGCTGAGAGTGGATGTTCTAATATTCGTATTCCATAGATAAGATGTATAACCGGTCGGAGCTCTTAGTACCAAAACCGAATTCAGACACAAATCACCTCCTGTTATCGAACAAACAGGCAAAGTGCTATTTCGTGTTACGATACTTTTTACACCTATGCATCCTGAAACATCTGTAGCTGTTAAATAAATTGTATCAACTACATTCGTTGTTATGCATTGTGTCGTTTCACCGGTACTCCAAGAATATGAAGCAAAACCGGCAGTTGCACACAAAGTCGTGCTTCCGCCCGGGCAAATTCCGGTGACACCTGTAACGTTGACCTGAAGTGGATTTGAATTAACAACCGTTGCTGTTTTAGTGATCGTGCAACCTCGGCTATCAGTTACAAGCACTGTATATACTCCAGTTCCTAAACCTGTGATTGAAGGAGTCGTACTTCCCAAAGCATCATCCCATTCAAAAGAATAAGGTCCTGTACCGCCTGAGACATTCACAGAAGCAACTCCGGTAGATGATCCACATGGAGTGTTCACTACTCCTGTTGTTGCTGCCAATGCACTTGGGGCAGCATTGATAGTTGCCGAAGTGTTTGCCGTACATCCATTGTTATCTGTAACTTGATAGCTATATGTACCAGCTGTAAGGAATAGTGTTGGTGTTGAATTCATATTATATGAAGGGTCGCCACCGGAAACATCAATTGTAATTTCTCCTGTCCCACCAAAACAATCAATTTGTGTTGGAGTCGCAGTAATTACTAATTCATCCGGTGCTGGATCAATTGTAACAGAATTCATATCGCTACAGCCATTAGCATCAGTAACTGTAAAGTTGTATGTACCTTCGGCTAGATTCGTTGTTGATTCCGGACCATATGTATATGGAGCATTTCCACCGATAACATTTAAGCTAACACTACCTGTATTTCCAAAACAATCAATTTGCGTTGGTGTAATCAAAATAGTAGGTGTTGGATTGAATGATAAAGTTGTATAGATTATGCTATCACAACCTACTACATTTGAAACGTAAGAAGAATAAAATCCCGGTGTGCTTTCGATTGAACTATCAGGTAATGTGTATGACGAACCGGGACAAATTGAAACCGATTGGCTTCGGGTAGGGTTTGGATTAACCGTAAGATTTGTAGTAATAACACTATCACATCCTTCCACAGATGGTATAACTGAAATATAAGTTCCATCGGTGCTTTCATCTATTCCATCAGGCAAAGTGTATGTCTCACCCTGACAAATAGAAATATTTGCAACATTTGAACTATTCATATTTAATACTAAAGGTGCAGAAGAACCGGTTCCCGGAGTATTGACGGAAATTTCATACACACCAGGCGAGGCAATGTCGGATGAGGGAATAATGGCAGTTAACTCACCTGTATTGACAAATGATGTTGAACGTGCTACACCATTAAATAATACAACAGAGGAAGAATTAAAATCACTTCCATAGATAGTTATGACAAATTGTGATCCTCCCTGAGTAATACATGTTGGTAAAATTCCGCTTAAAGTTGCAAGTGGATAATTTATCAGGAACGAATTACTGCTTCCTGTTTGTGCACCTATTGAATTCAATGCTGTAATCGAAAATGATCCTTGATCTGCAATTGCTATTGTATGGTTTGTTAATATACCTGCAGTAAATGCACCGGTAGTTCCACTACCAATTGTCATATCACCTAGAGATGAAATTTCAGCTGTTCCGGAAAATGTATTCGCTCCTGAACTGCAAGTGTTATTGTTTGCATCAGTTGCTATTATCCGAATATCAAAAGGAATTCCGGTTATTTGTCCACCTATATTTCCGCCTGAAGACGCCTGTACAAGAAATTTAGTATGAGGGCCGGGATTAATTGACAACAAAGAAGATGAAGGTCCTGAATATGTTCCATCAGAAACAGAAATAGTTGTTGCCTCTGCTTTCTTTAATGTTGTCGTCAAAATAGTAGATGACACTCCACTTGCAAAACTTACACTAGATGTATAGGTCGGTGCTGAAAGACCATTCGATGGACCTGTAAATGTCAATGATTTCACTCCAAAATAATTTGACACTACATTGAAGAATTGATCACAAGCCCTGATTTTTGTAATTGCAAATGCAACCCCTGCTGTTTGAGCAGTAGGCGTACCCGAATTTCCACTTGTAGAAAACAAACTTGCATCAGAAAAACCTTGTCCGGGCAATGTGATAACTAACTTATTTATTACTCCTGCTGCTTGCGATAAGTTTGCTAAAATTGCACCTGATGCACATCCTGAAATGGTAGCAGTACCACCTCTTGCTATGTTCGCTGCAGTAGGAATATTCCCTCCTTCATTTGCACGAACCTGAACACCTGCAATGGTAACTAAATCAGAATTTGATGTTCCCGAAATCGTCATTTGCAAGGTGATAAGAGTCGCAGTAACTGAAACTACAGAAATAGAGGTGATATCACCTCCGGGAATTGCAGTAACCGTTGAAGCAGGATTAAATTTCCATCCGCTTGGTGCAATTAATGTAAACGTTACACCGGAACCAATTGAGAAGTCAGTTAACGACCCTTCAGTAATGACAACACTTCCTAACGTTGTGTACGAAGGCGAAACTGCATTTTCAGATTTATCTGCCGAAATTGTTGTTCCTCCTGTTGCTTTCGTGATTGTCACTACAGCATTTGCTTCAGAGCAAAACAGTATTACCCCAGCTATAATAAATAGCTTAAATAAAGACGTTGTACTCTTGACAACATTTTTTAAAATTGCGTGTAAATTGAATACCATAATTAGATGTGTACTAAGTGTGAATTATTTATGTGGATATAACTCTTTTTTACTTAAAACTTTGACAATAGATAGTTGAAAAACTCTTAAACACTACACTTTTACAAAATCCAATAAATTAATCTGATACATTTACAATTAAAAAACAATTCAGCTATTTAAAGCTAAATTTAAGACAAGAAAATATTTCGATGTTTTTTTTCCATTTAAAATCCAGCATTTTCATTTTATAAAATTTAATTTTCTATAAATTTTATAGAATTTTTAGCGTATTCGTGAAAAGATGGAAGAAATCTTACAAAATTTTAATGAGCCAATTTGTAAAGAAAAGTAGTTGATACTCAACTAACCTAAAACGACAATACATACTCAGCTGTACTTAAATTGCACCCTTTTCCAAGAAAGAGTATACTTGTAAAATTCTATTGAAGTTAAAGCAAATAAATAATGATACACACCATCAATGCCCAGATTCGTCAGCTGGCAATCCACTTTGTCGGAAATAAATCACTTGAAGACGGAATCGAGCTTTCCGAATCTGTCGTTGAGCAACCCGATGATAAAACGATAGAAGCATTGATGAAATACTTTCTCACGTCCATTAAGGGTGAAGAGTTGTATGAATTCCACCATGAATCAGATCTTGAACTAAATGAGCTTTACAGTTACTGCACAAAAATATTCAAAGAGAAACGAAATTTCTTCAGTCAAAGTAAAAATATTGCAAAGCATTTATATGAATGCTCAGAGCATCCAAAAATAAAGAGCGGAGAATTTTATGTTACATATTTTACAGATCTAGTTTTAGACGACGAATCGTTTGATGCAATCGGACTTTTTAAATCTGAATCAAAGGATACATTTTTAAAAGTGAAACGGAAAAATCATGCTTTCAATGTTTCCAGTGAAGAAGGAATCAATACAAACAAACTTGATAAAGGATGTTTGATCTTTAATACTGACGATACTACAGATTACAAAATAGCAATCGTTGATAATTTGAACAAGTCTGCCGAAGCGCAATATTGGAAAGACAACTTTTTGAATGTAAAAACAATCAATGATGACTTCAATAAAACGAAAGAATTTTTAGGAATTGCAAAGAACTTTGTTGTCAAACAATTTTCAGAAGATTTCGAAGTGAGTAAATCTGATCAGATCGATTTGCTCAATCGCTCTGTAGAATATTTCAAAACGAATGACTCCTTCGATAAAAAGGATTTCGAAAAGACTGTTTTTCAGGAACCGGAAATAATTAAGTCATTTCGTATTTACGACACGAACTATCGCGTAGAAAACGATCTCGAAATAGACGACCAATTTGACATTTCGAAACCCGCTGTAAAAAAACAAGCGAAGGTTTTTAAGAGTGTATTAAAACTTGACAAGAATTTTCATATTTACATTCATGGCGATAAGAATCTGATTGAAAAAGGTGTGGAGAAAGATGGAAGAAAGTTTTATAAGATTTATTTTGATAAGGAAGCGTGAAGGAATTGCGGAATTTAGGTTGTGGAATGCAGTTTTCGGAATGCGGATTTAAATGGCAACTATTTGATTAGTGGAGTATTTTTTATGGCGGATTTAAAATCCGCAGTACGAGGGAGCAGAATTGAAAATCCTGCTCAGCTGGCAGAATTTAAAAACTTGATGTTCCAAATTGGAACATCAAGTCGGGGAGGCACAAGAAAATTGCCAAATGCATTCACTGAACAAGGAATGGCCATGTTGTCCGGAATATTAAATAGCAACTGGGCAATCGAGGTTAATATAAAAATTATGCGAATTTTTTCACGAATTAGGCAAATGTCTATTGACAGTACAGAATTAAAACTAGCAATTGAAGAAATTAAAAAGAAAACCGAAAACAATACAAAAAACATTGAGCTTGTTTTTCACTATCTTGATGAACTATTAGAAAAGAAAGAAAAACAGCAACCAAGAAAACAAATTGGCTTCAAAATCCCAAAAAATAGGAAGAAATGAATAAGGCGGAAATTAAAAACCATATAAATTTTAACTTTTATAAATCTTGATGCAACCAATTGGAATATCAA
>JANOBV010000201.1:0-2190 GCA_031411835.1 Bacteroidota bacterium
CTCCAAGAATTACCATAAAACTAATGTTTTACATTGCAATGATGCTTAACGCATGATTTGGTATTGTACAATAGCAGGTTTCATTAGTATTTTATGAGAAATGAAAATAGAAATACACCAATTTGATTAAATGCACTGTCAACTACATATATGGTATAACAGATAATAGCATAAAAAGGTAGCATTTTACTAACATTAAACATTGAACAAAAAATTAGTTAAGGAGTTAGTAACAGAAATGAATAATAACAAGCTACAGATGAACCACAGTTGGTCAATCAAACAAGAATTAAAAAAACGAATCCTTATCATCGACGGTGCAATGGGCACTATGATCCAACGTTACAAATTGGAAGAAAATGATTTCAGAGGGACTCGCTTTGCTGATTTTTCGCATTTAGTAAAAGGTAATAACGATTTGCTATCAATCACACAGCCGCATATTATTGAAGAAATCCATCTCCAATATCTGAAAGCCGGTGCTGATATCATTGAAACAAATACATTCAGTGCTCAAAGAATTTCTATGGCAGATTATAATCTGGAAGAGATCTCTTATGAACTAAATTTTGAATCTGCAAAAATTGCTAAAGCTGCTGTTGCAAAATATACAGCAGAAACCGGTGACACAAAGAAATGGGTGGCCGGCGCTGTTGGTCCAACAAACCGAACATTAACATTGTCGCCCGATGTAAATAATCCGCAATTCAGAGCGGTGACTTTTGATCAGATTGCAAATGCATATGTTGAACAAGTACGTGGATTGATTGATGGTGGTGTTGACCTTATTCTCATCGAAACAATTTTCGATACCTTGAATGCAAAAGCTGCACTGTATGCTGTTGAACAAGTTTTTGAAGAAAAAAATATTAAACTTCCTGTCATGATTTCAGGTACGATCACTGATGCTAGTGGACGTACATTATCAGGACAAACAGTCGAAGCGTTTCTCAATTCTGTTTCCCATATTGATCTTTTGAGTATCGGTTTGAATTGTGCATTGGGTGCAAAAGAAATGCGTCCGTACATTGAAGAACTTTCCGAGAAAGCTCCATTTAATATTAGCGCTTATCCGAATGCAGGATTGCCAAATCAATTTGGAGAATATGATGAAACACCGGAACACATGGGACATCACATGAGCGATTTTCTCCACCATGGATTCTTAAATATTGCCGGTGGATGTTGCGGTACAACTCCGGAACATATTGCTCACATTGCAAAGCTTGCGTCTACAATTCAACCTAGAGAGATACCTGTCATAGAGCCTTACCTGCGCATCAGCGGATTAGAAGCTGTTACTCTTCGTCCTGAATCTAATTTCATGAATGTCGGCGAACGAACGAATGTAACTGGTTCGAAAAAATTTCTACGATTAATAAAAGAAGAACAATACGAAGAAGCATTGTCTGTTGCGCGGGAACAAACTGAAGGTGGAGCGCAGGCAATTGATATCAACATGGATGAAGGAATGTTGGATGCGCATTATGCAATGACAACGTATCTGAATTACATTGCTTCAGAACCGGATATCGCCAAACTTCCTATCATGATCGACTCATCGAAATTTCCGGTGATTGAATCTGGATTGAAATGCACACAAGGAAAATCGATCGTGAATTCTATCTCTATGAAAGAAGGCGAGAAAGAATTTTTGCGTCAAGCTCGTGTGATTCGTCGATATGGTGCTGCTGTTATTGTGATGGCATTCGATGAAAAAGGTCAGGCGGATACTTATAATCGTCGAATTCAGATCTGTGAACGAGCTTATAATTTACTGACGAATGAAGTTGGTTTTCCACCACAGGATATCATCTTCGATCCGAATATATTTCCTGTTGCAACGGGAATGGATGAACATCGCCGAAATGCAATCGATTTTTTCGAAGCAACAAAATGGATAAAGAAAAATTTGCCTTATGCAAAAGTGAGCGGAGGAGTTAGTAACGTTTCATTTTCGTTTCGAGGGAATGATGTTGTTCGTGAAGCTATTCACTCTGCATTTCTTTATCATGGTGTAAAAGCCGGAATGGATATGGGAATTGTAAATCCAAGTCAGCTCCAAGTGTATGATGATATTCCAAAAGATTTACTTGATGCTGTAGAAGATGTTTTACTCGACAGAAATGAAGATGCAACAGAAAGGCTTATTGCAATTGCTGAATCTTTGAAAGGACAAGTCAATGTAAA
>JANOBV010000202.1:0-1508 GCA_031411835.1 Bacteroidota bacterium
TCCGCGTGACGCTATGCAAGGTTGGGAACCATGGATTCCGACTGAACAAAAGATCAAGTACCTAAACAGCTTGTTGCAAGTGGGTTTTGACACATTGGATTTTGGTTCATTCGTTTCAGCCAAGGCAATTCCGCAGTTAAGAGACACCAAAGAAGTACTTGCCGGATTGGAGCTTTCTAAAACAAAAACGAAACTACTGGCTATCGTTGCCAATGTTCGTGGTGCAGAAGAAGCAGTTCAATACAAAGAAATTCAATACCTCGGATTTCCATTTTCAGTAAGCGAAGAATTTCAAAAACGAAATACTAATTCTACCATTGAGCAATCGTTAGAGAGAGTCAGAGAGATTCAATCCATTTGCAAATCGTCCGGAAAACAATTGGTGATTTACATCTCCATGGGATTTGGAAATCCATATGGCGAAGAATGGAACAAAGACATTGTGATTCATTGGGTAAAGAAATTGACTGATGAAGAAATAAAGATCATTGCTTTGTCTGATACTGTAGGAGTGAGTACAAAAGAAAATATCAGCTACCTTTTTTCTCATCTCATTCCGGAATTTCCTGATGTTGAATTTGGAGCACACTTGCATTCGGATTCATTGACATGGTTAGAGAAAGTTGAAGCGGCAAAAGAAAATGGATGTATGCGATTTGATTCTGCTTTAAAGGGAATTGGCGGCTGTCCAATGGCGAATAACGATTTGGTTGGAAATCTAGCTACTGAAAATTTGGTAGGGTATTTCGGCGGAATTTCGGCACTGAATTTGAGTAAAGCGGCTTGGGAGAAATCATTCGACATTGCAAATGAGATTTTTCATTCCTGATTTACCTAACAAAAACCTATAAAAACAGTATACTAGAGTTGATGATTGTGAATAATATGAATCAAAATGATAAAAAGGTTCATTTAGACACGAAATTGTCTGATTATGTTTGTGAAATAAATGAAATACAACCCCGTTCAAGTACAATGATGAATTTCTTCAATAAAAATCAATTAAAAAAGTGCTATTTGATTCTTGCTCTCCTTTTAACCGGGATGAGTTCCTTTGCGCAGAAAAGTGGCTATTTACAAATCACAGGAAAAATTCGAAAAGAAAATAAACCGGAATCAGGAGTTTCAATTCAAATTTATGCTGCAGGCACACAGGTTCAAACTGTTGCTTCAAAAGACAATGGTGGTTTCAATTTCAATCTTGATTTACAAAAGAATTATTCAATAAAATTCATAAAGGATGGATTGGTTACCAAAGTTGTTGAATTCAATACAACAGTTCCGGCTGATCAACTTGATATTATTTTCTCAAAACCATTCAATATTGATCTTTTCCCAGATGTGGCAGGTGTTTCCCATGAAAAGGCAATGAATAAAGCAGTCGCTAAATTTGCCTATAACCCTACCTATGAAGATTTTGAGTACGATCAAAATTACAGTAAACAAATTTTAAGTGAACAGGAGGTTGCAAGAAAGGCAGCTGAAGATATTAATAAACTACAAGAACG
>JANOBV010000203.1:0-25895 GCA_031411835.1 Bacteroidota bacterium
GGAATTAGCAGAATGAGAGTATTTGGAAAGAAAGCATAAGATGAAGATAAAAGAATTCAATCAGCTGAGTACAGAGGAAGCGAAAGCAGAGATCTTCAAATGTTGCGGTTGCACTAATTGGGCAATAAAGCTTGTTGACAATCGGCCATTTACTACTATTGATGATTTGAAAGTAACATCAGATACGATCTGGATTTCTTCAAACGAAACAGATTGGAAAGAAGCATTCACACATCATCCTAAAATCGGAGATGTAAGTTCATTGCAGAAAAAATTTGCAACAAAGGAATGGGCAAGTAAAGAACAGGCCGGAGTTGGTGGCGCTAGTGTGGATGTGCTGAATGAATTAGCAAAAGGGAATTTAGAATACGAGAAAAAATTTGGTTACATATTTATTGTTTGCGCTACGGGAAAATCAGCGGAAGAAATGCTTGATCTGTTGAACAAAAGATTACCTAATTCTCCTGAATCAGAATTAAAAATTGCAGCGAGAGAACAAAATAAAATCACACACTTACGAATCGATAAACTATTTTCATGAGCCAGATAACAACACATATTTTAGATACATCATTAGGAAAACCTGCGAAGGGAATTCAAATTAGACTGGAAGAAAAATCAGGAAATGAATGGAAGATCTTAGGATCAGGAATTACAAATGATGATGGAAGAATTAGCGATTTACTTGCGAAAGATGTGCAACTAAAACATGGAATCTACAGAATGATCTTCGAAGTAAAATCGTATTTTGATAAACAAAATGTGATTAGTTTTTATCCGAGTGTGACGGTTGAATTTGAAGTGAGAGAAGACAGGCATTATCATGTGCCATTGTTATTGAATCCGTTTGGGTATTCGACGTATAGAGGCAGTTGATTAATGGCGGAATCGTGAATCGTGTTTCGAATAACGGCTTCGATTTCCGAATTACGAAAAGAAAAAAGTTAAAAGAAAAAAGAAAAAAGAAAAAAATAACAATGAAGTTATCGATACCAACAGAAGCAAAAGAAAATGTATTAAACGAATTACAAGTCGCGAATTTAGCATTTCAGAAAGTGTATCCGGGTGAGAATTCGGAACGGCAGCCGGTGCATACAGTTTATGGAGGCGCGAATCTTTTTAAGTCGGATACGACAGTTAAGATGGGCCAGATCGCTTTGAAAAGTTTTAAAACCAATGCCCCAAATTTTTCTGTGCTGGCAAAAGTTTTAGAATTAACCGGACATGAAGCGCTTCCAACAATTGTTTCTGAAATAAATTCCTTAGAAAGTAAATTGGATAAAATGTCTGACACGGACAGAAAGAAAGAAAGTGCTTGGCTACCATATACAGTTTACAAAAAAGTTGTTGCAAAGCTAGAGCGCGAAGCTGTTGAAGATTTCAGAATTGATTTTGAAGATGGATTTGGAAATCGCCCGGACAATGAAGAAGACGAAACTGCTGTAAACGCAGCGAAAGAATTAGCGAAAGGAATGAAGGACAAAACGGTTTCTCCATTCATTGGTATTCGTATAAAACCATTTACTGAAGATCTAAAAGCAAGAGGAATCAGAACCCTCGACATCTTCATCACAACGTTACTTGAGAATTCAGGAAATAAAATTCCTGAGAACTTTGTTGTGATGCTGCCGAAAGTTACGATTCCACAACAGATTGAAGCACTTGTGAAATTATTCGAAGCATTGGAAAAAGTTCACGGACTTTCATCAGGAACATTGAAAATGGAAATGATGGTTGAAGCGACTCAGGCAGTTATGGATGAAGATGGAAAGAATCCATTGTTAGGATTGATCAAAGCAGGAAAAGGAAGATGTATTGCTGCACATTTTGGAACGTATGATTATACTGCATCATGTAATATAACGGCGAAGTATCAAACAATGGATCATCCGGTTTGCGATTTCGCACATCATATGACGCGTGTTGCACTTGGTGGAACAGGTATCATGCTCTCGGATGGGGCAACGAATGTTATGCCGGTCGGTCCTCATAGAGGAGATAATTTGACACTTGATCAGGAAATCGAAAACAGAAAAGTTATTCATCACGCATGGAAACTCGGGTACGGACATACGATGCATTCATTGATCAATGGTTTTTATCAAGGCTGGGATTTGAATCCTGCGCAATTGCCAATGCGATATGCAGCAACGTATACATTCTTCTTAGAAAGCTATGAAGATGCAGCGCTTCGCTTGAAAAATTTCGTTGACAAAGCAGCGCAAGCAACATTATCTGGTGATGTGTTTGATGATGCAGCAACAGGACAAGGCTTATTGAATTATTTCTTGAAAGCAATGAACTGTGGCGCGATCACAGAAAAAGAAGCTCTAGCAACCGGTCTATCTATCGATGAAATTCGAAGCAGGTCGTTCTATAGAATTCTACTTGGTCGACGTAAATAATATTTCACCTACTCTATTTGTTCTATATGTCTCCATTATATTTTTCTGTAGGAATTGCAATATTGATCGTGATCGCCATTGTAGCGATAACGAGAGGTATGTCAATTTTGAATATAAATAGTAAAACGAGTGATGAAATTTCATCTGCGAAATCGTTGTTAAAACAAAGCCGCACTACTCTATTCTCTTTGCTATTTCTTTCTATAGGAATTTTTATTGGTGGACAATACCTTGCTGTTAGCGGTATGGAAGCTCACATCATGGATTGGATGAATTTAATTGTTCGATGGATCCATGTTGTATTTGGAATTGCTTGGATAGGCGCTTCATTCTATTTCATCTTTCTTGAGAATAGTTTAAATAGAACAGAAAATTTACGTGCTGAATTAGCAGGAAATTTATGGGCAATTCATGGCGGCGGATTTTATTATGTAGAAAAATATAAAAATGCGCCTGGAGTTTTACCAAAGAAATTGCATTGGTTCAAATACGAAGCTTACTTCACCTGGCTATCAGGTTTTGTATTGTTGAATATCGTGTATTACATGAATGCAAAATCGTATATGATCGATCCGGCAGTACGAAATATTAGTCCCTCGACTGCTATCATGATTGGAATTGGAAGTATGGTAAGTGGATGGCTCATCTATGATCTACTTTGCAAGTCGCCATTAGTTCATAAGAAAAAAGCATTTGCAATTATCGGCTTTCTAATTGTCGTTTGTTATGCATTTGTGCTAAGTAAATTTCTGAGTGGCCGCGCAGCTTTTATGCATGTCGGAGCATTGTTGGGAACGATCATGGCGGGAAACGTTTTCTTTACCATCATTCCATCGCAAAAAGAATTAGTAGCAGCAGCAACAGAAGGTCGTCCATTGAATCCGGAGTTAGGTAAAATGGCAGGATTACGTTCGCTGCACAATAACTACATTACTTTCCCGGTAATCTTTGTAATGATCAGCAATCACTTTCCGGCAACGTTTGGAAATGAATGGAATTGGGCAATACTTGCAGGGTTAACAATAGCAAGTGTAGCAGTTCGACATTACATTAATTTGCACGAGAAAGGACAGAAAGCAGTATGGATGATACCATTTGCAACGATTGCAATCATTGCATTGATCATCGTTACAGCCCCTGCAAAATTCGATTCGAAGAACAATACGCCTGTTCATTTTACTGAAGTGAAACAAATCATGAAGCTACGTTGCACGCAATGTCATTCTGCAAAACCTACAGATGATGTTCAGTTGGTTGCGCCGAATGGAGTTATGTTTGACAATTATGATCAGATCTATAAGATGACGGATAAGATCAAGCAACGGGCAGTAGATACACAATCAATGCCGCAGGGAAATAAAACGGGGATGACGGAAGAGGAAAGGGAGGTTATTGGGAGGTGGATTGCGCAGGGGTCTAAGAATGAATAGTGAATAGTGAATAGTGAATAGTGAATAGTGAATAGTGAATAGTGAATAGTGAATAGTGAATAGTGAATTTGAAATTTTAATCCATTTCTTTGTGCTCTTTTGTGTATTTCTTAGTGCACTCAGTGTTTAAAAAAAATCGAAGCCTAAACCTCGCCTATTTAACACGAAATCCCCCCATTCCTTACAGTTTAACCTAACTCCGGAAACTTTCAACATTATAAGTCGAATAAGACTATTCACACCACAGGCATTTGCCGGAGTTTTATGAATAGATTTATCAGAGTACTTTCAGGTCAGGATGTGTTCCAACAGATCCCGGAAGACGATGTGATTGCAAGACAAAGATTCATTCTTTACCGGATCTTTTCTTATACAGGAGCAATCGTCTGTACAGGCATCTTTGCACAAATGATGCTGACTATACCCAATCCCGGCTTCTTACCTTTTTTAATACTTGCACAAGGCTGCATCATGAAGTTCAATTTCTTCATGACAAAAAAAGTAGATAAACTACAGAAGCATTATTGGATCATGATGATTGCCGCATTCTGCTTAGTTCATAGTGTTGCCTATACATGTGGAGGAATTATGACCGGCGGATCTTTGTATTGGGCAGTAATCATACTATACGCTTTTATGTTACTGGGGAAAAAACCCGGTCAGTATTTTACAATTGGTGTTGTCGCGCATTTCGTTTTTATGTTTCTCATCAGTCGTTTTACAGATTTGACATCTTTCGCAATGTTTAAAAATGACGAAGCTTTGATCAGTCAAGATTTTCTTACAAACGGAATACTTACTGCATTTTTAATTTCATCACAAGCGTCTTATTTGCAAAGCGGAAAAAATGTCGTGATCCAAAGCGTTACAAAATCGCGTGATGCATTGGCCAAGCAAAATAAGGAACTCGAAAATAAGAATGACTTACTAAATGCATATTCACATGGGTTAGAAAAGACTAATCAGGAATTGGAAAAATTTGTTTCCATTGCTTCGCACGATTTGAAATCTCCATTGCGAGCAGTTGCTTGGTTAACTGCAATGATTGAAGAAGATATGGAAGGAAAACTGCCTGAAGAAGTGCAGAATAATTTCAATACGATCAAACAGCGTGTGAGTCGAATGGAACAATTGCTGAATGGTTTGTTGGAATATACTAAATCCGAAAAGCAAGAATCAGAAGTTACCGAAGTAGATTTGAATGAAATCGTCGAAGACTTTATCCCCATCGAACAGAATGGTAAAACGCCATCGTTTATGATCCAAGCGGGAATGCCGAAAATACACATAGAAGAATTAAAATTACGGCGAGTGCTTTCTAACATTATTGATAATGCAATTCGTTTTAATGACAAAGAACAAGTTGCAATTATGATTAGCACAGAGGTCACTGAAGAAGAAACAATTATTCACATTGAAGACAATGGTCCGGGCATAGAAGAGAAATATCACGAAAAGATCTTCGTGCTATTTCAAACTTTAAGTCGTCGTGATGATCATGAATCAATTGGTGTAGGACTATCAATTGCGAAGAAAATAGTTGAGCAACGACAAGGAAAAATTTGGTTGCGATCTTCTTTGGGTGAAGGGACAAGGTTTAGTTTTAGTGTGCCGCATGTGATGAAGAGTAATTTGCTTGTTGAAGCGAGGTTGGTGGCGTGATGCTTTGATTTTTTTAAACACAGAGTGCCTTTAGACCCTAGTTATTCTTTTCTCCATTAAATCTATTACTACTACTATAAACAGGAGAGGGTTTAAGGGGGAGGAGTTGATAACTCAAGTTATCTGTAAATAATTAATTTTGTGAAAGGGAACGGGGTGAACTTAACAGAGACACACAAAGAAAAAAAATGAGAACCACAGAGATTTTTCTATATAATTTGCGTATTCTCTATTTAGACTCAAAATATTTTTTCTCTTCACAAAAGGTGTACTCAACACCCCGGCAGGAATGTCGCTTGACCAGTTACTAAATTGAAAGTGTGTCATAAATTTCCTGTCAACATTGCCTAGCCTAGGACAGTTTGCAATTTTCAACGGTAGAATTTATAAGATAATTAAATTTACATTTGCAATTCTGTTGAATATTCCAGCAATCTGGTGATCGGATACTTACCCTAAAGTTCTATATTTGTGTTTACATACAAATTATTTTGCATATTTATAAAAGAACTTCCATTCAATGTAGAAATCAATTCAATGAAAATATTATAGAATTAATTTAAATGTTATTTTCCAATAACCATTTGATATCGAAATAATTTTAAATTGATTTTTAAGTGGTTCATTTAATATTATGTCATTGTAACCAACCTCAGTGTTTTTAACTTCAATATAATTTTCTCGTCCTAATAAATCAGTACACAAAACAAATAGTTTTGTTTTAATAGGTGACCAAAACAGTAGATGAATTTTATTTTCAATAATTTCTAAAGAAATATTCTTTATAGATACTATTGAATTTTGATTCGTCAATGGAGATTCTTCTAATTTAAATAGGCGTCCGTCTACAGAACCATACGGAAACGTAATATCTCCATCAATTGATTCGGAATATCCTCCAACGTATAATACATTGTTACTTCTACAAATTTTGTTGAAACCATCAATAGAAGAGCCTCCATTTGTCATATTCCAAAGATAATTTCCAAGACTATCGACTCGAATCAATAATCCATCGAACACACCATTATTCTGAATAAGACTATCATTACTATCTGTTGTTCCTGCTAGGATAACTCCATTGTCAGGCATTAAAACGGCTCCGTTTGTTGCATCAAATCCAGTTGACCCCAAACATTTTTGCCAAATAATAGTTCCATTGGTATCAACTTTTATTAAATTCATATCTATAGTTCCAATTAATCCAGAAATATCTCCATCTATAGAATTCGTAGAACCAGCTATATAAAATCCATCAGTTAAAATTAGAACCTGCGCCATTGCATCTTCACCAGAACCTCCATAACATTTCTGCCACAAGATTGTACCCCCTGCGCTTAATTTAAAAATGCAACAATCAGCACTTCCATTTCCATGATTTCCTTGTATATCACCATCGTTTGAAGTGGAGCCGCATGCAATAAGTAAATTTCCACCTGGAAGTTCTGTACATGAGACTGGAATTTCATCAAGAATGCCTCCAATTGATCTCGCCCACATCCTGTTTCCTTGACTATTTAATTTGCATATCCAAATATCTATATTTCCATGATAACCACTTATATCTCCATCATTACTCGATGTGGTTCCTACAAATATGTATCCTGAATCACTAGTTTGCTCAATATAAATACCATTATCAGACTCGCTTCCTCCAAAAGTACTTTGCCAAGAAATATTTCCTATACTATCTGTTTTTACAACCCAGATGTCAGGTCCAGAAAATGGAAATGAACTTCGAACACCAAAAGGCCCCATTACACCAGTAAGATTTCCATCATATGAAGAGGTACTCCCAATAAAAATGTAACCAGAGTCAAAAGTTCTTTTAACACATTTGAAATCGTCTGGGAAAGAACCACCAAAACACTTGTTTAAAATAATTGTTCCGGCACTATCTAATTTAACGAACCAACCGTCCTCACTAGAAGGTAAGACCGGATGGTTAATAACCAACCCATCATTAGAATCAGATCCGGATACTAAAATTATTCCATTGTTTCGATCATTTTCAATATAGTCTACTTCCTCTCTTAAACTGCCTCCTAAATTGTATTGCCAAATTAGTGAAGGATTTTGAGCACTTGTATAGTGCATAAAAAAGCAGCAAAGCAGAATAGACATCAATGAATTTTTCACCTTCATAATTTTACAAACGATTTGACTTTATTTCGCGAAGTATAAATAAAGTAAACACCAGAATCAAATATACTTAAACTAAGTATTAATTTTTCATCTGTCGAAATAAAAGATGCAACTATAGATCCATACACATTTCTAATCGAAACCATTTCACCTCGCTTAAGATTGGTAATAGTCAATGATTCTGAAGTAGGATTAGGAAATAATTCCATTTCCGGACTTTCGATAGTTGACGGTTTCGAACGATTAGGACTAGCTGAACATGGTGGATTAAATACAACTGCTTCAGTTGTGCATGGTATACTTCGCAAGGTAAGGTAATTTGAATTGTCCAGCCATTTTGTTGCATTTACAAATAAGGTGGGTGATATATAAGCACCGCCATAAAATGTTCCAAATAGATTAACTCCTGGATTCCATAAATAAGTAATACTACCACAAGGCGGTGTAGGGAAGTTTATTGGATATCCGATAAAATATGAGAAAGTACTGTAGTTTATTGGATCCGGGAAACTAGCATGATTAATTGACGCCACAGTAAGATCACAAGAACAACCATTAAGTCCATAATTTCTAAATTGTGAATTGATAATTTTGCTTCTATTCCAAGACGAAGGTGTAATACATCTTCCTCCTGACAAGTTTATGCTTTTTGAAGTGTAATTAGAATTAATCTGGCAATTAGTCATAAATATTCTAAGCGCAAAAGGAAATTCTAAATTTGAATAATGAAAAGCAACTGGACAACCAGTGCTTTCATCTGGGGTGACAGCAAAAGAGTAATTATTACCAGCAAGTGGATATATTTCATTGAAATCACAATGATTTTCAAATCTAACATTACTATAGTCGAAGGCGGCTTCAGATAATGAAGAAGGCTGAGAGATGTATGGAAATTCTAATTGTCCAAAGAAATGACAGTGATTAAAATAAAACCCTCTTGAATTTGGGCGCAGAGGAGAACCAGATTGTCCACCTACAAATGTACAATCATAAAACCTGAAATTATAAGCATGCATACTCCAATCTGAGAAAATTGAACAATCATTTGCAAGAATGACTTGTGCATCGCTAACAAGACCATATCCTGCATTGAAACGAAATTGACAGTTTTGAAAGATACCATTAGCAATATCAACGTTGCTATTTTCAAATTCAATATCAACACCGGCACCAGGTAGCGAAAAGATGGGATTTAATCCTTGAGAACTAAATTCGGAATTTGTCACTGTCATACCAGATCCACCAGCCCATGTTAAACCATTTCTTCCATTGAATGATGAATTAACACGATTGATTATCATATTCATAATAGGGGGATTCCTAGGAAAATCATGAAGTGAACTTGGACAAAAGTCATAGTAAACCCGAATTCCGTCTTGTCCAAAGTCATGAATGTATAAATCTTCAAGTGCTACGTTGTTACTTGCATTAGTAAAAATCCCATCATTAACTAACTGCATACCAGCGGTGACACCACCACCTATTATTAAATTATGAATATTGCCATCTAATTCTAAATTTTTTATTTGAATATTTGAACATCCATTTAGGTGTATCATAATTCCAGGAAAAGTTAAATATTTGTAATTTAATCCTACTTGACAGTTAGTAAAGTCTCCAAGGAATCTATCATCAGGGTTACCGTTCGGAATATCGAATGCCCCGTAACGTAGACAATTTTCAAATTTTAAAATAGCCCGATCTGTTCCGACAGTTTTTCCAAAAATGCTCAAATTGGAAATGTTCTGAAAACACAATACACTATGCCCATACAAACCAAAATCATTTGGATTTGTTACAAACGAAGGGTCTTGTCTTCCTATTAAATAAATTCCAGGAGGAATAATTAATTCTTTTGTAGTTTCCGGCGGTAAAGAAGATAAATAACTAACAGCAGCTTCAAATTGACATTCATCAGATATCTCATCAGTGCCATCAGCATGAAAATCGGTAACTATATTGACAGTTACACAAGATGGAGCACAATCTGGAGGCGTAAATAAACCACAATATGAAAAAGGTAATTGTGCAGTTCTACATTCCCAACATGAATTAAAAACATGTGGCTTTCTAAGTGAAATATTTGTTGCATTACAGCCGTTTGCATCTGTAACCCATACAGTATCTGATCCAACGGAGAGGTCTGTAATTGAATCAATAATTGTTGAATCAGACCATAGAAAAGTGTATGGCGAAGTACCTCCATAAACTAAAGCCAGGGCTTTTCCATTTGACAAACTATCTTCTGTTGGATCAATTGTTATTACATCGATTACTAATTGAGGTGGTGATGAAATCGAGAATGTTGTTTTAGTTTTGCATCCATTTGAATCTGTAATGGTGACAATGTAATTATCTGCAGGTAAATCAATACCAACACTATCAATTCCTCCTGTCGGATACCAATCATACATAAATGGGCCTGTACCACCGGTTATAGATATTGATGCCGATCCGCCACTATCAGGAAAACAAATTACATTAGAAAGAATATCACTTGAAGCTTCAAAACCACTAGAACTTTCAACTTCGCCAATGGAACTTATTTGACACCCGTTTGCATCTGTAACAACGAGAGTATTATTCCCTGGACTAAGATTTGACGCAATAGAATCTGTATCTAAAGATGACCAGGAATATGTTAATGGATATATTCCTCCCTTGACTGAAGCTACTATTTCACCTACGGAATTTCCACAAGGAGTTCCAGTAATACTCAGAGAAATTGAAAATGTATCCGGCTGAGTAATTGTGATACTGTCAAATGAAACACAACCTTCGTTATTGATAATTTTTACCACATATATTCCTGCTCTTAAATTTGATAATGATGCAAGAGTATCATAAGAAAAACGAGACCAAATGTAAGTAAAAGGACTTTTTGAATCGGCTCCTTCAATTTCGACACTGCCGCTATCTAAGCCAAAACAGCTTGGATTTATTTGGCTTAAAATATTCATTCCTGGGCCATCAGTATTTTCTATGTATCCAATACCGGTGATTTTACATCCAATTGAATCCGAAACAACAACGCTATATATTCCTGCTGGTACATCTTTTAGGATACTATCTTTTGTTCCATTATATGTCCAACGATAGCTGAAATTACCCAAACCACCAATTGCTAATACTGATGCAATTCCAGTACTATCAGAACAGTTAGAAGGTGAGGTTGCAAAAGATAGAGTCATACTATCTGGTTCATTAATTATTACACTATCTATTAGATTGCATTCTTTTCCATCGACAATAGTTACAAAGTACTTACCAGGTAACAAAAGTGGAGTCGTATTTTGAATGCCTTTACCATTTGACCAAGAGTAAGCATAATCGGGCGTACCTTTATTAACTATCACTGTTGCTCTTCCGTCACCAGCGCCTTTACACTGAACATTTACTTGAGAGAGGTATTTTGTTATTGCAATACATTTCTTAAATGCCAAGGTAAAAAAAACTTTGGTTGTTACACTGTCCGTTGATTGTGTACCTCCTAAAATACTATCTCCAGAACAAGCACTATTTCCAATATCGTCCCAAATCGAATCATTCCATGCAACAATTCGCATATTCACAGGAGAAAGCACTTCACAACTGTCATGATTCCAACTAAGTTTCACTTTCACTTTAGATGTTCCAACATCGCGTGTAAGTTTCCAATACTGACAACTATTCAAGTTGTCGACAGATGTATCTGATATCGAGCCTAAACTCTGCCCAGTTGAAAAGTAATTGCCAATAAAAGCATCAGTCGTAGAAAAGGGTGCAGAAATTTCCATCGGATGATAGGGGTATGTAAGCGAAGACGAACCTAAAGGAAATACAAACGCACTATTACCTATCTTCTTCATCGGCCCATTCACATAAGAAGAATCATTGCCGCCACTTAATTTACTTCCATGCGCCATTGATAAGAAATTTGTTGTATCGGTCAGAATCCTTCCTTTGGTGAGAAACAATGAATCGGAAATGGTCAATGGATAAGAAAGCGTAAATGCATTCGATGCTTTGTTGATCTGAAGTTTTTTCATCTTGACAGTGTATGCTGTTGAACTCGACAGTGTCTGTGAACCAGTACCGTCTAGTATCACCTTGCCACCATTATTGCCGAATATCACCTGGGATGCTGACACAATAGAAATGTTTCCGGCAAAGGTTGAGTTCTTATTGTATGCCGGATATAAAATAGCACCTGATCCTTTCTGAACGAAAGTAACGTTGCCATTAAAATCATCAGGATTAGTATATGCCATTAGGTACGCATATGCGCTACTCGATGAGTCGCGAATGACAGTAGTTGAATTAAATACATTTCCTCCTCCGCACGTGTCGGGCCCACTTCCGTATCTGGTAATATCTGCTGTACCGTTAAACGTAGTTCCATTCAGAATAATAAAATGTCCGGTAAAATTAAAGTTGCCATTGAAGGTTGTTCCGGGACCTGTAATTAATTTTTGGCTTGTCGAAGTAAAACTGAAAGACTGCGCTGTTGATCCCAATTGCGAAAAATTCTTCAACGTGATATTGCCGGAAAAGCCACTCACAAAAGTAAGTGTCTTTCCTGATGCAAGTGAAGTTGTGCCACTTGTTTTGCCAAAACAAAATCCGGAAACAGAATTGTTGATCTGAATGTTTCCCTGAAATACACAGTTGCCTGTTGAGGCTACAATAAAGCGGTCGCTATTGGTAGACGTTTCTACATTCTTTAAAACTGTATTGCCAACAAAAACTGCATTGTTCATACTCATGGTGCCTTTCGTATTGGTGATGGCAGAAGTGGTAGCAAAAGTATCGGCGACAGTATTTCCAAGTGCAAAGGAATTACTTCCGGAACTGTTGTTGGTGATCTTTGCATCTGCTGCAAAATAACATCCTCCTTCTGAAGATGCCGTAGAAGTTCCTGTAACTGTTAAATCTGCTGTATTGTTAAATCGCGTTCCATGCAGATAAAGTGTTGGAGAAGCGGTTGTAACTGTTGAATTGATCACAGTTCCAGTTTCAAAAGTGAGAGTTGCACTTCCCGTTAAAGCTAGTGAAAAGTCACCTTCAGTTCCCGTTTTTGTGAAATGCATCAGATACAATTTCCCAGCTGCAAAAACTGAGTCGCCTAATTGCAAGCGTCTGTTATTGGCCAATGTCGATGAACCTGTACCATAGCCAAAATAAACATTTCCGGCAGGACAATTCAGCGTTATGTTTCCCAGATATTCTGCAGTGCCATAGTAATTCGAATAAATGTTTTTCCCGTACAACGTAACGTCATCTTTGAAAACGTTTCCAGTTGCACGATGGGCCAGATAGACTGCTCCTTCATACGTGTTTTTGACAATTATTTTCTTTTCATACACATCAGGAAAAGAATCTGAAAGCACAAAGGCTCCTTTATTGGAATTGGTGATTAACACAACCTTTTTATATGTGTTTCCTCCTTTACTATTGTCATTCGAATTGCCGTTTTTTGTGATGGTCAATGAATCGTTAAATATTGAACCATTTAGGTAAACAGAATTAGATGTGATGGTTGTGGGCACGCTGAAAGTTGTTCCGGAAAACGTGGCACTAGTAGCAGCGGAAACTACCAAACGACCGGCGCCGGCTGTGATCGTCCCTGATGTAAAAGTAGCATGAGTTGTGATGGTTAATGTAAAATCATTCAGATACATTTTTCCGGATGTGATGGTGAATTTTTTTACAGTGATATTTCCCGACAATGAAACATCATATGATGCGGCAACAATTGTTACTGTATCATTTGTTGATGGGACTCCATTGGGATCCCAATTTGCAGCTGTTGTCCAACTGGTTGAAGTAACGCCTTTCCACGTGTAGTTGCCAGGACCGGCAAAGCATTTTGTTTGAAAAACAAAAAGAATAAGAATGCAAAAAACGAATACAATTTTTTGTTGAAGTATAATTTTCATCTGCAAGAAGTTTAAAATGTGAAGAATTAACGATTGAAAATAACAGTAGGGGAATAGGAATTATCGACCCATTGGATCCTGACTTCAGCGAAATAATCGGTGAAGTTGGAGAACTGTCCCAGTCCTAATTGAACGTGATATAGATCTCTTAGATAATATCGTCCATTACCAAGCGGCCCGGAAACATCAAAAACGAAAGTCTGGTTGATCAGATCTGAACCACCTTGTGTCGAACCAATTTTCACTTCAATAGTTTGAATACCTGAAGTATCAAACAAATTGACATTCATTCCCACATCAAAAACTGTAGTGTCTGTTATGATCGGTAAACTGTCCGGAGAAAAATTATTGCTGATTGGAGTTGTGACCACATCCATTGAAAGAATTGGATTGTCACTTTGGGCAGAGCAAATAATGCTCGAAAAGAAAAGTAGTAAGCTATAAAGGAAGGTTAGTTTGAATGCGGATTTCGGATTTCGGATTTCGGATTTCGGATTTCGGATTTCGGATTTCGGATTTCGGATTTCGGATTTCGGATTTTTTTCTTCGTAGTCATAGTCTTTAGTTAAAAAAAAAAATGAATTGAATAATTAAAATTAAAAATACCGGTCCAAAAAAAATGTCTTCTAACCTGTATTAATGTAGCAGTTCAATAGTTAAAAACTAGTTAACCGGAAAGAAATACCTTGAACAAATAAATCAATTAGGCCATTTCTAAATCAATTAACTTCAATAGTAATTTGACTTTTAAATTCCATTCTGAAATTTTACAATTCAATAAAAACTTGGTGGGTAATTGTGAAATTCTAGAACGAAGATATACAAAAAAGCTATTCTTCCAAATAATTTATTCAAGAACTGCTTTTTCTATGCAAAGCCATCAACACCTTCTCCGGCGTCATCGGTCCCTGATCGGCGTAATGTTCACCTGATTGATAAATGTAATTAAATTTACTTCTGCAACAAAACAGCCACTTGAAAATTGCAAACTGTACGATGATAGGCGGAATGTTGAGCGGAAATTAACGACACACTTTAAATTTAGTAACTGGTCAAGCGACATTCCTGTCGGGGCAAAAGCTACACAATTTGTTATAAGTACAATTTAATCTAGTCGAAATTTAAAATAAATTTTGCAAATTAATTGAAGTGACATTTGGGTTCCTTGTTGTCTCGAACAATCTTACGCACTACTGAATAAATATTCTTCCGCTCTTCCAGCTAATCTGGTTTCAACGGGATTATTCTGAATGTAAAGTATTTCGATAATGTGAATTTTGGACTATAAGTTTCCTTTGTGTGATTATTAGATTGAATTTATTTTCTTTATTTTTAATGTGCTCTAAAATTAATCAAGTGTGACTGCATTGGCTTTCTAATAAATTGTGTGCCTCTTACCCCGGCAGGAATGTCGCTTGATTAGTTACTAACATGAATGTGTGTCGCTAATTTCCGCTCAACATTCCGCCTATCAATGTACAGACTACAATTTTCAATGGTTGAATTTTATAGAAAGTAAATTTTGAATTCCATTTTTTATTTTATTTAACATTCCGTCCATCGTGGAGATTTTTTAAAACACAGAGAACACAAGTTCACAAAAGTCCACGGACTTTAGTTATTAGTTATTAGTTTCCGAGAGTGCAAAGCCATCAACACCTTCTCCGGCGTCAGCGGTGCATCAAACTTAGGCCTTGCTTCGGGATTGAATGACTTGATCGCTTCTCGCAATGCGAAGAACGCTCCTATTCCATACATCAATGGCGGTTCACCTACAGCTTTAGAACGGAAGATGGCGAGGTTGTCTTTACTTGTCTGAAGGAAATCGATGTTGATCTCTTTTGGAACTGAATACACATCAGGAACTTTGTAGGTCGACAGCGCATTGCTTCGAAGTTTCCCTTCTTTATCATAGATCACTTCTTCCATTGTCATCCAACCGATGCCTTGCACTATTCCACCTTCAACTTGTCCGCGGTCGATAATTACATTCATTGACGAACCGAAGTCATGCACAACATTTACAGAATCGAATTCATATGTTCCACGAAGGCAATCGATAGTAGCAGTAATTATTGCCGAACCATAAACATGATAAGCGAATGGATGCCCTTTTTCTTTTTTAGGATCGAAATGAATTTCGGGTGTAGCATAATGTCCGTGCTCAGACAAACTTACACGACGTAAAAATGCAGCCATTATTAATTGCTTCCAGTCCAACGTACTTTTTACACCATCGATTAATATGCATTGATCTTGCAACGAAATCTTTTCTGCGGCAACATTCAATTCTATAGCTGCAACATCTTTCAAACGATTCAAGATCGCTTCACATGCAATTTGTGTTGCACGTCCATTCAGATCGGCGGTAGCAGAAGCAGCAGATGGAGATGTATTGGCAATTCTAAAAGTATTAGTAGAATTTATTCTTATTAAATCAGTATCAATTGAAAAAACCTGAGCAGCGACTTGCAGAATTTTAGTATTTACTCCCTGCCCCATTTCTACTGCGCCTGTGCTGATGTTTACACTTCCATCTGTATACACATGCACAAGCGAACGAGCTTGATTCATTAAGGTCTTTGTAAAACTGATACCGAATGCAATTGGCATCACTGCAATACCTTTTTTATATAGATGATTTTCAGAGTTGAATTTTTCTACTTCCTTTTTTGCTTTTTCAAAATTGAAAATTTTCTCTACTTTATCCCAACATTCGCTTGCTTCGCTTACTGCAATTTGTCCATAAGGAAATTCATTACCACTTTGAATTAGATTTCGTTTTTGTATTACCGAAGGATGAATTCCAAGTTCATCGGCAGCATGAGCAATGGCACTTTCTATTACGAACATACCTTGCGGCCCGCCGAATCCACGGAAGGCAGTATTAGGTGGAAGATTGGTACGACAACTATAAGCAGTAGCTTTTACATTAGGAACGAAATAAGAATTTGTGCAATGAAATAATGTACGTTCCATTACAGCAGGAGAAAGATCGGCAGCAGCTCCTGCATTTTGATAGAAGGTTGCTTCATAGGCAACAATTTTCAAATCTCTATCGAGGCCAATTTTATAATCAGATGAATATGGATGACGCTTTCCTGTCATTCGCATATCTTCCATGCGATGTAAAGAATATTTCACCGGACGTTTCAAATGAAAAGTAGCCATTGCGCACAACGCTGCCCATGTATTTGCCTGATCTTCTTTACCTCCAAATCCACCACCTAATCGAGTAACATCTACCTCTAACATATGCATTGGCAATCCAAGCACTTTTGCACATGCGCGTTGAACAGCAGTGGGACCTTGAGTAGAAGAATAGATCTTGATGGCGCCATTCTCCATTGGCACTGTATAAGCTCCTTGTGTTTCTATATATAAATGCTCTTGTCCGTTTGAATCTGCTTTTCCTTCGAATACATGAATGCAATTTTCAAAAGCATCAGTAGAATTTCCCAAATGAAATGTACGAGGCTGAACAATGAGTTCACCTTTTTGTTGAGCTTCACGGGGATCAATAATAATTGGCAATGGCGAAATTTCAACTTTAATTTTCTTCAATGCCATTCGCGCCAACTCATCAGACTCAGCAACAACAAGTGCGATTGGCATTCCACAAAAATGAACATGATGATCAGCGATCAATGGTTCATCGGGAATGATTCCACCAATTTGATTTTCACCGGGAATATCTTTCGCAGTAAAGATTCGAACGACACCTTCCGATTGAAGAGCTTCAGTAAAGTCAAGTTTTTTAATCTCACCATGTGCAATTGGAGAATCGAAAGCAGCAGCAAAAAGTGTTCCTGCAATGAGAGGAATATCGTCGAGGTAAATCGATTGTCCGCGTAAGTGATTTGCACTGTCTATATTTTTCATATCATCAGGCGATTGATCGATACTATGATCTTGCCGTTCGTATTTACATCGTTAAAAATTCTGCATTGACCATTTCCGGATACCAAGTAGCGAAATGACCTTTGATAAGTTGATTGAGAAGTAGTCGTTTATATTCGATAGTTCCACGTGCATCGCTAATGGGAGCAATTTCAGTTTGTGCAATTTGAAGTAATTCTTCAATTACATCAAGCGATACTTTTTTTCCTGCCAAATACTGCGAAGACTTTTTCAGGAATAATGGTGTTGGTCCTACTCCACCTGCAGAAATAGTTGCAGTTAATATACTACTACCATCCAATTCCATCAGCATTGCACAATTCACACTTGCTATATCCAGGTTGGTACGTTTACAAACCTTCTCAAAATTAAACCGGGATTTGTTGGATGGTAGTTTAAAGCTTAATGATTTCAGGAATTCGTTGGGGTGTTTATCAAGTTTTTTATAGGCTAGATAAAAATCTTTAAGCTTTATATTTCGAGTTTTGTTCCCATCACTTAATTCGATTGAAGCATCTAGAGCGAGAAAGAAGGCTGTGAAATCTCCTATTGGTGAAGCATTCACTAGGTTTCCTGCAATGGTTGCCATGTTTCTTATAGGAGTTGATGAAACAAGTTTGTAATACGTTTCAAAATTCGGAAATGCCTTTCTGATTATTGGCGATTCTATCAAATCTGTAACAGTCATCGCAGCTCCAATGAAACATGTTCCATCTACTTCTGTAATTCCTTGCAATGCATTTTTATTTAATGTGAATGACAATTCAGAATGCGGCATGATATCATGCTTCTGCACATAAAGATCCGTTCCACCTCCTACAATAAATTCAGCAGTTGAATTCGTGTCTTGTCCGTTTGCACAAAGTTGAATTAATGCTAGCTTTTCTTTAATGTTTTCAAAATAGGCAGGAAGAATTTTTTTCTTCGCAACAAATTTTATTGCCTCTTCTCCTGAACGTTTCGAACATAGATCGGCGATCTTACCAACAGCACGTTGAATTGATTTATATCCTGTGCAACGACAAATATTTCCATCAATAGCAGCAATAGCTTCCTTCTCATAATCGACAACATCTTCACGAAGGCAAAATCCTGCAAGCGACATCACAAAACCCGGCGTACAAAAACCACACTGTGTTGCACCTTCATCGCTCATTGCTTGTTGGACGGGATTCAAGACGTCCATGTTTACACCTTCTATCGTCACAATGTGTTTACCGCTTGCATTGGCAAGTGGCATGAGACAAGAAGTCATGGAACGATAGCGCATTCTATCTTCGACAATTTCACCGACAAGAATAGTACATGCACCACAATCGCCTTCACGGCAACCGATCTTAGTACCGGTAAGATTTTTCAGATAACGTACATAATCAAGAACGACAACACCGGGGTGACCGGTATATTGAACTTCCTTTTCATTCAGAATAAATTTAATCACTTTCAGTTTCTTTAATTTAGACGAAGCAATGAAATTACTTTTTCTCAAGAGCGCGAGATTGTCTACTTTGCGCTCAAGGTAGCATTGCTGTCTTATTCTACAAAAATAAAATTATTTCACGAAGTGAGTCTACAACAAAGACAAATATATTTTAAGTTAATAGCACTTTGGGTCATTTGCGAAGCAATGTTAGGTGGAATTATCCATGGATTTAGGCTTCCAGTTTCCGGTCTTATCATAGGAGGATCGGCAGTGGTTTGCATCAGTTTGATTGGACATTTAATCCCATTCAGAGGCGCAATTATTAAAGCTACCATTGTTGTAGCGATTTTCAAGATGTTGCTGTCGCCTCAGAGTCCATTTCCGGCATACATTGCTGTCCTATTTCAAGGGATTTGTGGAGAGTTGCTCTTTTCAGGTAAAAAGAACTTTCAATTGAGATGCTATCTGCTTGCGTTTTTAGCATTGATAGAATCTGCCTTTCAACGTGTCTTAGTGATGACCATTCTTTTTGGTGTTGAATTTTGGAAAGCAGTCAATGACTTCATCAGTGGATTGACACATACTGATCCAACTACAAATTACAGTTTGTATTTTGTTATGATCTATATAGCATTGCATTTGACAGCTGCACTTTTTATAGGAAGATTTACTTCATCCATTCCAAAAATGTTAAATTATAGCTATGAAGAACTGCAAACATTTCTAATTCCAATGAATGAAGGAACAGATTTAGAAGAAAGAGTTCCTAAGAAAAGAAAATTGAATTTCCTGCTCATCATTTGGCTCTGCTTAATTGCGATCTACATTTACACATTAGTCTATCCACAAGGAATTTTTGCATCCGGACACGCATCATTGAAATTCATATTTCGTTCGACCATCATTCTTTTAACATGGTATCTGATCTTTGCGCCTTTGCTTTTACGATTACTTAAATCATGGCTTGAAAAACAGAAAGGAACTTATAAAAGAGAGATTGAAGAAATAGTGCTTTTAATTCCTTCGGCAAAGATCTTAATTCGGGAAAGTTGGTCAAAAAGCTCTAGAAAAAATGGTTATGCAAGAGTGAAGTTGTTTTGGAAATATTTAATTATAAACACAGTATTTTCTCCAAATAACTAGCAAGAAATTGTTCAGAATACTAATTTCTGTTCAGCTAACAGTTAATTTTAACCTCCTTGTAAAACCTATTATTATTTTCGTATTTTTAATGTGTAGAATTTTTAAGATCGATGTTGAATTATTATCATTTTTTTTAATTAATATCAAAGGATTAAGGAGGGAAAATCCATGAAGAAGAAAGAGATTTACATCGTATCAGGTGATATTCAAACAGGAAAAACTTCAACTTTAACCAAGTGGTCTGCGATACGAAATGATGTTTATGGAATTTTAACACCAATAGAAAATGGCAAACGGATCTTTCTAGACATTTCTAACGGTGAAAAATTTGCAATGGAAGCCGTAGCCGATGAAGTTGCGACTATTAAAGTTGGCAAGCATTCATTTAGTATGAATTCGTTTTCAAAAGCAGTCGATATTGTTTCGTCAGGAGCCTATAATTCAAAAGGCTGGTTAGTTATTGATGAGATCGGGCCATTGGAGATCTCAGGGCGCGGATTTGATGAAGTCCTGAAAGAGTTTTTACAGAATGATTCTTCCAATTTGAAATTAATATTGGTCGTAAGGGAATCTTTGAAAGATGCTGTCATTTCCCGGTACAATTTGAACAATCATTTGATCAAAAATGTCAATTTTTTGAACGGTCAAGATGCGCTTGTTTGATAAGTCAAATATTCTTTGCATATTGAATCCCCTTTAAAAAATTAACTATGGATGATTTCATGAAAGCCGCTATCGATGAAGCCCGTCAGGGTCGCAAAGAAGGTGGCATTCCAATTGGTTCTGTACTCGTGAGAGATGGAAAAATTATAGGTCGCGGGCACAACAAAAGAGTTCAAGATGGCGACCCAATCACACACGCTGAAATTGATTGCTTAAGAAACGCCGGTCGTGTAGGTGATTACAAAAATGCAGTACTCTACTCTACTCTCATGCCATGTTATCTTTGTGCTGGAGCTGTCGTTCAATTTAATATCAAGACTGTCTATGCAGGAGAGAATGAAACTTTCTCCGGCGCAAAAGAATTCATGGAATCTCACGGAGTAAAAGTTATTAATATCGATTCGGAAGAATGTAAAAAAATGATGGCTGATTTTATTCAAGAAAATCCTAAATTGTGGAACGAAGATATCGGAGAATTGTAAAAACGTTTTCCGTGTTTCGTATGTCGTCCATCGCATGTACGTACTAAATACGATACTCGATACCCGAAAAAAAAATAAACATAAGACATGTCAATACTTATAAAGAACGGAAAAGTTGTCACTGCAGGTGAAGTTATGGATGCAGATGTTTACATAGAAGGTGAAACTGTTCGCGCAATTGGAAGAGATCTACCATTCAAAGCAGATAAAGAAATTGATGCATCCGGAAAGATTGTTATTCCCGGAGGAATTGACCCTCATGTTCATCTTGACATGCCTTTTATGGGAACGTTTTCGAGTGACAATTATACAACAGGTACATCTGCAGCATTATTTGGTGGAACAACTATGGTCATCGATTTTATTCTGCAGACACAAGGCAAATCGTTAGATGCTGCATTGAAAGAATGGCAAGGAAGATCGAATAACAATGCATGTTGCGACTACTCTTTCCACATGGCTGTAACTGATTTCAATGAAAGTACAAAAGCGGAAATCGCAGACATGGTGAACAAAGAAGGAATAACTTCTTTCAAAACATTCATGGCCTACAAAGGCGCATTGATGATCGATGACAGACAAATGGTCGGCTTGATGAATGAAGTGAAGAAGCAAGGCGGAATGGTAACTGTTCATGCTACAAATGGCGATATGATCGATTACTTAATAGGCAAACATAGGTCAGAAGGAAAACTTTCTCCACTCTATCATTATCTCTCACAACCCGAAATCACAGAAGCAGAAGCATCAGGTCGATTCGCTGATATGGCATTTTACTCCGGTGTTCCGGCTTACATCGTGCATATGACATGCGAAGGAGCTTTGAATCATATCCGTGATGTAGAAAAAAGAAATCAAAGAGTATTTGCAGAAACATGTATCCAATATCTTGTTCTGGATGCTTCTCTTTATGAAAAAGATTTCGAAGGAGCAAAATGGGTAATGAGTCCGCCACTTAGAGAGAAAAAAGATCAAGCCGCTCTTTGGGCAGGCATCAACCAAGGAAGTATTCAAGTTGTAGCAACGGATCATTGTCCTTTCAAATGGGAACAAAAGTTAATGGGTAAAGATGACTTTTCGAAAATTCCGAATGGCCACCCGGCAATTGAACATAGAATGGAATTACTATTTTCTGAAGGAGTTAATAAAGGAAAGATCTCATTGAATAAATTTGTTGAAGTAACATCCACAAATTCTGCTAAGATCTTTGGTATGTATCCGAAAAAAGGATGTATTGCTATCGGCTCTGATGCAGATATTGTTATCTTAGATCCGAATGAAGAGCATATCATTTCAGCAGACAAGCATCACATGAATGTTGATTACAGTGCTTATGAAGGGTGGAAAGTAAAAGGGAAGACAAAAACTGTTATTTTGCGAGGTGAAATTGTAATTGAAAACAATGAAAGAAAAATTTCTCCGGGTTATGGAAAATTTGTAAAAAGAAATAAAGTGAATGGAATTATTTAATTTCATCAAATATAAAATCTAACAATTCTAAAAAAATATTTTATGGCAAGAATGATTCGTTCCGGTCTTATCCAAATGAGTTTACCAAAAACTGAAGGAGAAGGAACTATTCCGGAGATTATCAATGCAATGGTTCAAAAGCATATTCCATTTATTGAAGAAGCAGGAAAAAAGGGTGTTCAAATTCTTTGTCTGCAGGAAATTTTTAACACACCATATTTTTGTCCCGGCCAGGATAAAAAATGGTATGAGTCTGCAGAATCGGTTCCCGGTCCTACGACTGAATTGATGTCAACGTATGCTAAGAAATACAACATGGTTATCGTTGTCCCTATTTATGAAAAAGAGCAAGCCGGATTTTTATACAACACTGCTGCTGTCATTGATGCTGACGGAACTTACTTAGGAAAATATCGCAAAAATCACATTCCACATACATCAGGTTTTTGGGAAAAGTTTTTCTTCAAGCCGGGAAATTTAGGTTATCCGGTTTTCCAAACGAAGTATGCAAAAATTGGTGTGTACATTTGCTATGACAGACATTTTCCTGATGGAGCTCGTGTATTAGGATTGAATGGTGCAGAGATCGTTTATAATCCATCTGCAACTGTTGCAGGTCTTTCACAATACCTTTGGAAACTAGAACAACCGGCACATGCAGCAGCAAACGGATATTTCATGGGCTGCATTAATCGTGTTGGCGAAGAGAAACCATGGAATCTTGGTAAGTTCTATGGAACATCTTACTTCGTAGATCCAAGAGGGCAAATTTTTGCTACTGCATCTGAAGACAAAGATGAATTGTTAGTTGCAGATTTCGATCTCGATATGATCGAAGAAGTTCGTTCGACATGGCAATTTTTCCGCGATCGTCGTCCTGAGACTTATGGTAAATTAGTTGAACTTTAAAAAAAAACGAATGAGTGAATTCCTCCCACCTTCCAGTGAATCTGAATTTGAAAATAATTTCAAGCAGATAAAACCACTGATGAATGAAACCGAAGCGTACTATGAAAGTTCGCGTTGCTTATATTGTTATGACGCTCCTTGTGTTGCAGCTTGTCCAAGTGATATTGATATTCCACAATTTATCCGACAAATAAACTCTAAAGATCCGCTTGCCTCAGCAAAAACAATTTACGATTCGAATTATTTCGGTTATGCTTGCGGAAAAGTTTGTCCAACTGAAGTTTTATGTGAAGGTGCTTGTGTTTACAACCATCAAGACGTAAAACCAATTGAAATAGGAAGACTACAAAGTTTTGCTACCGGCAAAGCGATTCAATCAAATAAACAATTGTATCGCTTGCCTCCTTCCAATGGCAAGAAGGTAGCGATCATCGGTGCCGGTCCTGCCGGAATTTCTTGTGCATGTGAATTGAAAATGCTAGGCTTCGAAGTAGACGTTTACGAATCGAAAGAGAAATCTTCAGGACTTACTGTCTATGGAGTTGCTCCATACAAGATCACCAACAAAGAGGCACTTGATGAAATGGATTATCTTGAAAAGCAATTTCAATATAAAGTCATTTACAAAAAAGCTATTTCATCAAAAGCAGATATTGAAGAATTAGAAAAAAAATATGATGCAATCGTAATCGGATTTGGATTGGGAATAACATCTTCTATCAACATTCCCGGCGAAGAGAAAGAAAATTGTTTTGGTGCAGTGGAGTTTGTTGAAAAATTAAGAATGTCGCATCACAAGACATCTGTTGCGAAGAATGTAATTGTATTAGGAGGCGGAAACACTGCTATGGACGCGGCTTCTGAAAGTGCACGTATGGGAGCAGAAAAAGTTATTCTCGCTTATCGTCGTTCTAAAGAAGATATGGGTGCATATGATTTTGAATATGATCTTGCAAAAGCAGTTGGTGTAAAAGGAATGTTTAGTGTATCTCCACTTGAGATCACAGGAAATGGAAAAGTAACAGGAGTGAAATTTATCAGAACAAAAATGGTAAATGGCAAATTAGAGAATATTCCGGGCTCTGAATTTACTGAATCGTGTGATTGGGTGATCAAAGCAACAGGACAGTCAAAACAAATTGAAATTCTCAAAATGATGAACGGTGTTTCAATTGATTCGAAAGGAAAGATTGAAGTAAATGCAGAAACGTTCCAAACAAAGAATCCAAAATATTTCGCAGCAGGTGATGCTGTGAGTGGCGGACAAGAAGTTGTGAATGCTGTTGCTGAAGGAAGAAAAGCTGCACGTGGAATAAGCAAGTTCCTATCAAAGTAATTAACCTTTGACCCTTGACCTTTGACCTAAATAATTTATAGGTCAAAGATCAAGGGTCAAAGGTCATAAGTTAATAGTAAGTAAAACTCAAATAAAAATTATGGCTGATTTAAGATCAAACCTTGCCGGAATAAAATCTCCAAATCCTTTTTGGCTTGCTTCTGCTCCACCGACGAACAGTGGCTATCAAATCATGAAAGCATTCGATGCTGGTTGGGGCGGTGCTGTTTGGAAAACACTTGGTGTTCCTGTTGTAAATGTTTCCAGTCGTTATGGCGCGTTGAATTATCGCGATAACAGAATGGTTGGATTTAATAATATTGAACTTATAACTGACAGACCACTTGCAGATAATCTCCGTGAGATTGAAGAAGTGAAAAAACGTTTTCCGGATCATGCTGTGATTGCATCGTTAATGGTTGAAACACGTGAGCAGTGGCATCAAATAGTAAAAGATGCCGAGAATGCAGGTGCTGACGGACTAGAATTGAATTTCGGTTGTCCACATGGAATGTGTGAACGCGGAATGGGTTCAGCTGTTGGACAAGAGCCAAAAGTTTTAAAGATGATCGTTGAATGGGTAAAAGAAGTCGCAAAAGTTCCTGTGATCGTCAAACTTACTCCAAATATTTCTGACATCACTCGTCCTGCGATGGCTGCACGCGAAGGAGGTGGCGATGCAATTTCGCTTATCAATACAATTCAAAGTATTGTTGGAGTAGACATTGATAAATTCGTTCCTTATCCTATCGTCGATGGTAAAAGCACCAATGGTGGATATTGCGGTCCGGCTGTAAAACCGATTGCAATGAATATGTTGAAGAATTGCGCACAACATCCGAACATCAATTTACCTATTTCGGGAATTGGTGGTATTGAAAACTGGAGAGATGCAGTAGAATTCATTTTACTAGGCGCAACAAATGTTCAAGTTTGTACAGCAGTGATGCACTACGGATTTGGAATCATACGTGACTTGAAATCCGGATTAGAAAATTACATGGATGAA
>JANOBV010000204.1:0-3488 GCA_031411835.1 Bacteroidota bacterium
ACAGATATAATACTAAAAAGGATCATTTTTAAAAATTTGCTCCTTTTTTTATTGTTTAGATCAAGGAAAGTAATTGAAAAGTAATAAGAAGTGCTAATTACTACTTCCCAATCACTACTTACCAAATAATTTGTAATCTCACCTCCTCAACTTTCTACTTAAAAGAAATATATTCGATTTTAACTAGTTAACATCGATATATCTTGCACTTTTACATCTGATATCAATCTTGTAGTCAGTGCTAATTACTACATACCACTTACTACTTACCCATTTCCAAAAAATATCTCATTTTCGAAATTTCGCCCGTTTTTTTAAAAAATGCTGAAACTAAACGATAACGTCAGCGTTTCACACATGTATTATTTTTCCAAAATCAACAAAAAGTTAGCATGAGACAACTAAAAATTACCAAACAGGTAACTAATCGTGAAACAGCTTCATTAGATAAGTATCTACAAGAGATCGGAAGGGTTGAACTTATTACAGCTGAAGAAGAGGTTAGACTTGCTCAGCAAATTAAGAAGGGTGACCCAAAAGCATTGGAACGTTTAACGAAAGCAAATTTGCGTTTCGTCGTTTCAGTAGCAAAGCAATATCAGAATCAAGGTTTGACGCTTGGTGATTTGATCAACGAAGGAAATCTTGGATTGATCAAAGCAGCACAACGTTTCGATGAGACGCGTGGATTCAAATTTATCTCCTACGCTGTATGGTGGATTCGTCAATCGATCCTTCAAGCATTAGCAGAACAATCACGTATCGTTCGTTTACCTTTGAACAAGATCGGTTCGATCAATAAGATCAACAAGACGTTTTCAAAATTAGAACAAGAATTCGAACGCGAACCATCGACAGAAGAAATTGCAACAGCAATGGAACTGACTGTTGATGATATCAAAGACGCAATGCGTACCTCAGGTCGTCACATTTCAATGGACGCACCGCTTACGCAAGGTGAAGACAGTACATTGATCGATGTACTTGGTGACGATGATCAGCCTCATCCCGACTCTTCTCTTATCACAGAATCACTTCGTCGTGAAGTTGAGCGTGCACTATGCACATTGACAACACGAGAAGCAGATGTGATCCGTTTATACTTCGGACTTGCTGCCGGTGAACAACCAATGACATTAGAAGAAATCGGCGAACGTTTCGACTTAACAAGAGAACGTGTTCGTCAGATCAAAGAAAAAGCGATTCGTCGCTTGAAGCATACTTCAAGAAGTAAAATTCTGAAGACCTACCTCGGTTAAGATGCCCCATACATAAATCAAAAGTGAAAAAAGTCGTTCAGAAATGGGCGGCTTTTTTTTGTTTTAAGTGAGTAGTAAGTGGTAAGTAGTGAGTGGGCTGCGAAGGATCTGTGATCTTTTGCCCCCGAGCTGTGGATTTTAAATCCACTTTAAAAAAAATTCATTGATAATTTCAACTCACCACTTACATCCAACCATTCACCAAATAGCTGAAAACAAATTTAAAAATCGAATCCAGCACTAAATAAATTTTCTATATTTCATTTTGAATAATTTAACCTGTCTTATAAAAAAATCATGAAAAATATTTTACTAGTTTTAGCTTTAATATTTAATACCACTTCCCTATTCTCCCAGACCTGTGGAAATGATTCAGTAGTGATCAAACATTTTTATAGAATTGACGATCTAGGCGATCAAACTAATACAGTGTATACGGACTCCTTTGATCTTTCTTCAGGAACTGTGTATTCTTCACAATTACAAATTATAAATTCTATTCCGGGTAATCCTGTCTTAACTCAAGGAACATTTATAAGGAAACTGATTTCTTATAATGCATCAATGGATACGACAGATTATTTAGAATTACAGGGAACAGGTAGTGGTTTTACTAATCAGAGTAAGATTGAATTTACTTATACTCCCGATGAAAGACCATTAACTAAAGTGCAATCAAATTGGAATGGTACTGCTTGGAGTATTTATAAGAGCGAAGTTTGGACATACAATCCATCGGATCTCATCCAGAATTATTTGGTAACGGGCGCATCAGGAAATATTTCTCAAATAAACTATTTCTACTCAGGGCTACAGCAAACTTCGATTCAATTTCAAAATTATTATGGGGGCGTTTGGGTTAATGATAAACAATATTCGATCACTTATGATCCTTTAGACGTCCGAGATTCTTTATATGTTAAAAGATGGGATATTAACTCAGGCAATTGGGTCGATAGTCTCCAGGCCGAATATGACACGGTCAACTATGCCGCAAAACTAATCGTATCCTTAAATCCAGGTGATACAGGGATCTATTTGATAGATACTCTGAACAATATTATTAGTTCCGATTACGAAAGTTATAATAATGGATCATCAAGTAATAAGATTTGGGATTATTTTAATAATCATTTAAAATTAACACATGACAATTATCGCATAGATTACCATGATTACAGATCATACCAATATAATGCGTATGGATTTTTAATTGGTGAATCTTATAATGGCGGTTCATCAATTTCGAGCGGTTCAAGTGGTACTACATATGATGATTTTTCAAATCCAGTCAGCTCAGGCGGAAATTACTCTTCTATGGCAGGTGGCAGTTCCAATACAAGTACTAATTATTATTATGCTTCTTCAGATCAGATTTCACTTTCATATATTCCCGGAGAAAATCTTAAACAAACACTTTGTCAGGGTGATTCTGTCCTAACATACCCACTTGTCGCCGGCGGTTGTGGACCATATACTTATTCATGGAGTCCTTCAACCGGATTAAGTTCGGATACAATTGCAAATCCTATGGTATCGACCAACAACCAAATTGGATATTCAATTACAGTAGTAGATAGTATTGGAAATACAGCAACTAGTTTTTTCAATATACAACCAGAAGAAATACTTTCAGTTCAATTTGACTCCACTTTATGTAGTGGTTGTCCTGTCGTATTACGAGCAACATCCGGCTATGCAAATTACGAATGGTATAAAAACGATACAATAATTTACAACGAAAATCAGGAAACTTATACTGCTACAGAATCCGGAACATATACTGTCAGAGTGAACAGTTATTGTGATATGGTTTCTGAACCTGTGGTACTCGATTTAACCGGACTGACAAGAATTCAAGGGTATGTGTATCTTGACATGGATTCAGATTGCGTATTCAATAATTTTGATCGCAATTTATCAGCACAAGGTACATCACCTATTCTTATTAATCTTGAACGCGATTTTTATTCAGCACTAATTAATGTAGACAGTTCCGGTACTTTTGACATTCCAATCGATACAGGTTCATATAGAATTTCAGTCTTCAACACTTCAAATGCATTTATGTTTTCCTGCCCGGATTCGGGAGTAATACATATCAATGTTCCTGCTTATGGTGACACTCTATCGGGCAATAATTTTGCATTCAAAAAAAGATACAATTGCGAATTCATGCAAGGTCTGAAACGCGTTGATGTTACATTCACACTAAGTTTTTCGCAATTG
>JANOBV010000205.1:0-9561 GCA_031411835.1 Bacteroidota bacterium
TCAATGGCAATTTTCATTTCATACTTTACAATGCTACCTTGTACATCGAACAATTGATAGCTGAATGATTGATCGGAATTTAATTTCAAATTGATGTATGAATCAGTTGGATTTGTGATCAGTTCGTTTTCATCTGCTGAATTTCCTTTTCTAAAAAGTCCGTTGTTTTTTAGCATGGAGTAAGTAAACCACATTGAACCTGTACACATGTTTGCTGTAGGATTCGTAAATGAATATTGGTTTTCGGGGAATTCATAGCATGAACAACCTGCACACATATATGACGGATCATTCAGTTTATCCAGAAACATTTGTTCTACTGAATACATATTTCCGGATGCCAGCGGTATAACACCTGATAAATATCTTCCTAAATGTTCTTCAGGTGTTGTCGAAGAATTGCAATAAGAAAATGAATTGCTTTGAGCACTAAATCCTGTATAGAATTTTGTTCCGTTTCGAGAAAACTGATCTGAGAGTAAATGAAGCAATCTGCAATTTATGTCGTAAGTGCCGGAAGCATTAAATGGACTTGTATAAAAGGGGATCATCATTTTGTCGATCAATGGATCGGCTTGTTCAATTTGGTCTGTTGCTGTCCAACCCGCAAGTCTGAAATAATCACTTGGTTCAAATTCAGCTTCAACTGTAAAATTTCTGCAATTGCATTTTAGCATTTGCAGGAATTGCAAGATTGATTTATAGCTTTCGAATTTTGCTTTCGCAGCAACTAAATTTCCTGAACTTATAGTTTTCCAATATTGATCTTCTAAGTAGAAAACGTCGATCAAGGAATTGCAATTTGCCGGCCCCGGCTGTTGCATTGTTTTGATAAACTTCATAGCAGTTAAAAAGAATTTAATCGTTTCTGAGCGCTGGAGGTCATCATTATTTCTCACATCATTTATCAGCGAATCAAGTTGAGAGCGAGTATATGGAGATCCTGACGAAATACAAGTTGATGAAAAGAAATCAGCGACTTTTAAATTTTTACTTCTGGAATTGTAATCAGTTTTTCTCCCAATGATTCCAATTTGCAATTGCGGAAATTCTTTTTTTAGTCTTGTCAGAAATGCTTTGAACGCAGGTTCCATCGCAGGATTACCGATTACTTTACTGTGATCAAGATCGTATAAAGCAATGTAGCCGATATAATTTTCTCTGATGTACGTTTTTAAAACATCAAATGAATATGAGTTTCCAACGCTGATATCGCGGATAATATCATCGGTGCAATCGACAAACATTCCTCTCGTATATTGAAAGTTGTTTGTCGGCGGTGCCTGATGTTGCAGTGCTGTTTGTGCAAAATTGCTTGAAGCAATGATGAGCAGAATTAGTGTTGTGTATATAGATTTCATTTTTGGTTTTTTTTATTTGACAAAGATGAAGTCTGGAAATCAATTCTGCATCCAGCAAAAGAAGGAGGTTTTTTTATCCATCATATATTAAAGAAAACTGTTCAAAACTTTAATGACGCTATAGGTAAACTTTGCGATAAGTATTTTTTCTTCGTATGTCGTTTAAAGTCGACTAAAAAGAAGTTTATGGCAAATAGTTTTGAAGTAACGGGCGGGTTCGAACTTTCAGGTGAGCTAGTTCCTCAAGGGGCAAAAAATGAAGCTCTGCAGATTTTATGTGCAGTCTTATTGACTCCTGAAAAGATGGTGATCAGAAATATTCCTGATATCCGTGATGTAAATAAATTGATTGAATTGCTTCAGCACCTTGGAGTAACAGTTGAACAAACAGGAGTTCTAAAAGGTGAATTCACTTTCCATGCGAAGAATATAAACATCGATTATCTCGATACTCCTGATTTTAAAAAGCAAGCTTCAGAACTACGCGGTTCTATCATGATCGTTGGTCCTTTGTTAGCCCGCTATGGTAAAGCACGGATTCCTAAACCGGGCGGTGATAAAATCGGACGTCGTCGACTCGATACTCACTTCGTTGGATTTCAATCATTGGGCGCCAACTTCGATTACAATGAGCAAGATGGTTTTTACAATGTGACGGCTAAAAAATTGAAAGGTGCATACATGTTGCTTGATGAAGCATCAGTAACAGGCACAGCAAATATAGTTATGGCTGCTGTACTTGCAGAAGGTATAACAACAATTTACAATGCAGCTTGCGAACCATACTTGCAACAACTTTGCAACATGCTTAATCGTATGGGAGCAAAGATCTCCGGTATTGGTTCCAATTTATTAGTGATCGAAGGGGTTACTTCATTGAAAGGAACTGAACACAAAATGTTGCCCGATATGATTGAGATCGGTTCTTTCATTGGACTTGCAGCAATGACAAAATCAGAGATCACTATCAAAGAAGTTGGATATCCTCATTTGGGAATTATTCCGGAAGTATTCCGCCGTTTAGGTATTCAAATTGAATTGCGAGGTGACGATCTTTTTATTCCACGTCAAGAAAATTATGAAATTGAATCGTTCATCGATGGATCAATACTTACTGTTGCTGATGCCATCTGGCCCGGATTTACACCCGATCTATTAAGTGTTGTTTTAGTAACTGCAACTCAGGCAAACGGAACTGTTCTCATTCATCAGAAAATGTTTGAAAGCCGTTTGTTCTTCGTCGATAAATTGATTGACATGGGCGCTCAGATCATTCTTTGTGATCCGCATCGTGCAACTGTAATTGGACTAAACCGTAAGGTTCCTCTTAAAGCAATTCAAATGACATCACCCGATATCAGAGCGGGAGTAGCGCTGCTTATCGCTGCATTATCAGCAAAAGGCAAGAGCGTGATTCATAATATCGAGCAAATTGATAGAGGTTACCAGCGAATAGATGAGCGATTAAATGCTATTGGAGCCAAAATTGTCCGTGTCCAATAATTTTTTACTGTAAATCTTCGGGAATAGTGAATTTTCAGGCCATTTAAGCGTTATATTTGTACCTTGATGGCAGGATAATTGCTTCTTGTGCACCGCAAAAAAAATAATGATGAAAAAAATAATCTTCGCTTTGGCTGTTTTAGTTTCTACTTCAACAGTTAGTTATTCTCAAAAGCCGGCAGGTACTGTCGGAACGGAAGTAGGAAATAAAGCTCCCGAAATGAATTTCGAATCTCCGGAAGGAAAAACAATAGCACTTTCCAGCTTAAAAGGTAAAATGGTGTTGATTGATTTCTGGGCTTCATGGTGTGGACCTTGTAGACGTGAAAATCCAAACGTTGTTCAAGCGTATACGAAATTCAAAAATTCGAATTTTAAATCAGGTAAAGGTTTCACTGTATATGGTGTATCACTTGATAAAGACAAAGCAGCATGGATGGGTGCAATCAAACAAGATAAATTAGAATGGCCTAACCATGTAAGTGATTTAAAATGGTGGTACTCTGATGCAGCAAAATTGTACAACGTTCAGTCAATTCCTACAAATTGGTTGATCGACGGAAATGGAATCATTATCGGTAGAGACCTTAGAGGTGCAGCTTTAGAGCAAGCAATTGAAGGACAAATAAAATAAGGATCTAAAATAATTTAAGTGAAAGCAGGGGCAATGCTCCTGCTTTTTTTTTGGCCTTTTCACCAATAGAAAACCTTATATTTGCACCTGCCAAATTGACCTCTTAATTGGAGTGGCAAAGTACTTGACTAACCACTCTAAATCCTCAAATTTTGTCAATTTTTAACAATATCAGAAATAAAATGAAATCGAAAGATCAAACGCATGACATGGAGAATGGTGCTGAAAACGAAAATATGACTACTGAAAACACCCAAAATAATCAGAACGAAGAGGCTTTGCCGGATTCAACAATTGAAGAAATAGATCCAATTGCAAAACTGGAAGCAGAATTGACAGAGTCGAGAGACAAATATCTGTACATGTATTCTGAATTTGAAAACTATAAACGACGTGTTTCTCGCGATCGAATCGAGCAGTCAAAACTTGCAGGCTCCGATGTTTTTTTAACGATCCTTCCAATCATCGATGATATGGAACGAGCAATTAAATCGAGTGAAAATACAACAGATGTTGAAGCAATAAAAGCAGGTATTAAGTTGATTTTTTCAAAACTTAAATCATCAACTGAAAGTAAAGGATTAAAACCAATGGATGCAACAGGAAAAGATTTTAATCCTGATTTGCATGATGCAATTACAAATGTTCCTGCTCCCTCTGAAGACATGAAAGGGAAAGTAATTGATGAAGTTGAAAAAGGATATTTTCTGAATGACAAAGTTCTTCGTCATGCTAAAGTGGTTGTTGGAAATTAAGATCGTATAAAAAAGATTATGTCTAAAAGAGATTACTACGAAATACTTGGAGTTGCAAAAGGTGCTGCTGAAGGCGATATAAAAAAAGCATATCGTCAGATGGCTTTAAAGTTTCATCCTGATAAAAATCCAGGCAATAAAGAAGCGGAAGAAAAGTTCAAAGAAGCTGCTGAAGCATATGAAGTGTTAAGCAATTCGGAGAAACGTCAACGTTACGATCAATTCGGACATCGTGGGATGAACGGCGGTGGTGGTGGCGGCCAAGGCGGAATGAACATGGAAGATATCTTCTCCCATTTCGGTGATGTTTTCGGCGGCGACGGAAATTCTTTCGAAAGTTTCTTCGGCGGTGGCGGCGGAAGAGGTGGTCGCAGAGTAAATCGCGGAACCAATCTTCGTGTTAAAGTGAGTCTTACTTTAGAAGAGATCGCTCATGGCGTAGAGAAAAAAATAAAAGTCAACAAACAAATTTCTTGTACATCTTGCAAAGGCTCAGGCGCTCAAGATGGAGCAGCTTTTCATAAATGTGCAACGTGTAACGGTGCCGGTCAGGTTCATAGAGTGACGAGTACTTTCATTGGACAAATGCGAACTACTGCTACTTGTCCAACTTGTAATGGCGAAGGTCAAACAATTCAGAATAAATGTAAGTCATGCCATGGAAGTGGATTGCAACATGGCGAAGAAGTGATTGCAATTAATATCCCGGCCGGTGTTGGTGAAGGAATGCAGTTGACTGTAAGCGGAAAAGGAAATGCTGCTGAACGCGGTGGTGTACCCGGTGATCTTTTCATTGTAATTGAAGAAGTAAAACATCCGCATTTACAAAGAGACGGAAACAACCTTTTGCATGATCTATACATTAATTTTGCTGATGCATCATTGGGAATTTCACTTGAGATTCCAACCATCGATGGAAAAGCAAAGATCAAGATCGATCCGGGAACTCAAGCCGGTAAAGTGTTGCGATTGAAAGGCAAAGGTTTGCCTTCTGTAAATAGCTATGGTAAAGGTGACTTGTTGGTGAATATCAACGTGTGGACTCCTCAGCATGTTTCTGCAGAAGAGAAAAAGCTTTTAGAGCAACTAAGAAATTCTCCAAATTTTAAACCTAATCCGGGAAAAGGCGATAAAAGTTTTCGCGACAGAGTAAGAGAATTTTTCGAGTAAAAGAATCTACAATTTCTTGTTTACAGAAATGTAAAAATAAATCAAACCCCGACTGTTTATTCAGCCGGGGTTTTTTACATTTACGCATCTTCTCATATCAATATGAACATTCTTGAAATTGAAAATGTCTCGAAGAATTATGCAGCGCATAAAGCTTTAGATGGAATTACACTACACATTCCCGAAAAATGTGTATTCGGTTTGCTGGGTCCTAATGGTGCCGGTAAAACTTCTCTCATTCGTATCATTACACAGATCACAGCTCCTGATACTGGTCGAATCCTTTTCAAAGGTCAACCACTCAGCAGTGAACATGTTCGTCAAATGGGTTACTTGCCCGAAGAGCGCGGACTTTACAAAAAGATGGAAGTCGGTGAACAAGCACTTTATCTCGCTCGTTTGAAAGGAATGTCACGCGCTGATGCAATGAAGAAGTTGAAATACTGGTTCGAAAAATTTGAGATCCAAGCTTGGTGGAAAAAGAAAGTAGAAGAACTTTCAAAAGGGATGGCGCAAAAAGTTCAGTTCATCACAACTGTTTTACATGAACCGGAATTTTTAATTCTTGATGAACCATTTACCGGTTTCGATCCAATCAATGCAGAGCTTGTAAAAAATGAATTGCTCGAATTGAGAAGCAAAGGTGCTACTATTGTATTGTCTACTCATAGAATGGAAAGTGTTGAAGAGCTTTGCAACAATATTGCATTGATCGATAAAGCGCATGTAATTCTCGATGGTTCTGTAAAAGATATCAGAAAACAATTCAGAAGTCATACGTTTGAAATTAACTATGTAGGAAATCGAATTGGTTTCACAAATGCACTGTGGACAGGATTTGAATTACTCGACTTGAAAGAAGAAGGAGAGCATAGCTCAGCGAAAGTTAAGATGCTCGGAGGAAATTTATCAGTGAATGATTTACTTTCTCTGCTGATGCCGCATGTGCAAATTCTAGGATTGCAAGAGGTCATTCCTAGTATGAACGATATATTTATCAAACAAGTAAGTGAAAACAGAAATTAATCAGAAGGCTTAACAAATTTTATCATGAATAAAATACTCTTAGTAATACAACGTGAATATCTGACAAGAGTTAAGAAAAAGTCGTTTATCATCATGACCTTCCTTGGTCCGATATTAATGAGCGGAATTTTTATCTCTGTATTCTTACTTGACAAGGTTGATACGGAAGTGAAAACTATTGGTGTAGTTGATAACACCCACATTTTTGTAAATAAATTCAAAGACAGCGAAAGAGTAAAATTCGAATATTTGAATGAAGATATAAGTAAAGTTCGAAGTGAAAGTAAGAACCGCGGATATTTCGGAGTCTTGTTAATTCCTGCGACTGAGAATATAAGTAGTCTTGAAAGAGCAGTTACTTTTTATTCAGAATCGCAACCGGGATTTGATATCATTTCAAAAATAAAATTCACGATTGAAAAAGAAATTAATACGCAGAAATATATTGCAGCAGGAATAGATGAGAAAAAATTGACAGAAATAAAAACAGATGTCGATATTCAGACTCGCGATCTTGCGAATCAGGAAACCAGTACGCCACTGACAACTGGTTTAGGGTTTGGTGCAGGTTTATTGATCTATCTTTTCATCTTTATTTATGGCGCAATGGTAATGCGCGGAGTATTGGAAGAAAAGACAAGTCGAATTGTTGAAGTTATTATTTCTTCCGTGAAACCATTTCAATTGATGATGGGAAAAATTATCGGCGTTGCGCTTGTTGGATTAACTCAGTTTTTGCTTTGGGTAGTTTTAAGTTCATCCGTATTTTTTATTCTAACTTCTTCTTTGATGGCAGGAAAGACCGATAAAGAAAAAGCAGAAATGATGATCAAGACGAGACCGGGAATGGCGCAAGCAATGGAACAAGCCGGTGAAGATTCTCCTTTGAAAGGCGATAATATGATGAAGTTGGATAACATGCTTGGTACAATTAACTTTCCGCTACTTATTGGTATGTTCATCTTCTATTTTCTCGGTGGATATTTATTGTACAGTGCATTGTTTGCTGCCATCGGTGCAGCCGTTGACTCAGAAACCGATACGCAGCAATTTATGTTGCCGGTCACCATACCGCTCATCATCGCTTATATAGCAGCAGCGACGGTGATTAATAATCCGCAAGGTAATGTCGCCTTCTGGTTTTCAGTCATACCGTTTACATCGCCTATCGTAATGATGGTGAGAATTCCTTTTGGCGTTCCTTGGCAGCATATTGTTTTGTCGATGGTGTTATTGATTGGTGGATTTATTTTTACGACATGGATTGCAGCACGAATTTATCGCACCGGAATTTTAATGTACGGTAAAAAAGTTACTTACAAAGAACTATGGAAATGGCTTCGATTTCATAACTAAAACATGACATTTTGCGGATAGCAATTCTTGATCTTGGAACAAATACTTTTCATTTATTGATCACTTCGGTCAATAAAAATGGAATTTGGGAAAAGGTATTCAAGTCAAAAACTGCAGTCAAGTTAGGAGAAGGTGCAATTCATCAAAATGAAATTGCACCTCTTCCATTTAAGAGAGGTATCAGAGCTCTTTCGCATTATAAGAAGATCATTGACATTCATAAGCCGGAGAAAGTGTTTGCTTTTGCAACTTCGGCGATTCGCGGAGCAAAGAATGGTAATGATTTTGTTGCTGTAGCGAAGGAGAAAACCGGTATTGACATCACAGTTATTTCAGGTGATAAAGAAGCAGAATTAATTTATTTCGGCGTGCGGCAATGTGTTGAGCTCAATGAAGTGCCTGTTTTGATCATGGACATTGGCGGCGGAAGTACAGAATTCATTATTGCCAATAAAGAAAAAATATTCTGGAAGCATAGTTACAATATTGGCGCAGCTAGATTGCTTGAAATCTTTAAACCATCTGATCCACTTAGTCCAATTGAACTTAAGAAGATCGAAAAATTTCTTTCGAAAGAATTGTCACTGATGTTTGAGGCTGTAGTGAAATACAAGCCGCTTCAACTAATAGGTTCATCAGGTTCATTCGATACTTTTGCAGAAATGATCGGCTATCAATTTTATAATCGAAATATTATAAGCAATTTCAATAAATATAATTTTAACATGGAACAGTATTTTCAGTTGCATGAAAAGATACTTTACTCGACAATAGCTCAACGAAAGAAAATGAAAGGCTTGATCAAAATGCGTGTTGACATGGTCGTTTTGGCTACTATCTGTACAGCTTTTGTTTTAAGAAAAACAGGAATAGATCAATTGACGTTGTCGAAGTATGCACTTAAAGAAGGTGCTTTAAGTATGGTCATTTCCGGACGTTGATCTTTTATTTTCTGAGATGTAAACTCATGCTTTTCACAGGAATTTGAAGCTAACATTTTATTATCTTGCAACTCGTAATTTAAATTAGAACTATGGCAAGGATATTAATTATCGACGATGAAAAAGCAATTTGTAATACGCTCAAGGATATTCTTACCTATGAAAAATATGAAGTAGAAATTGCCAATGACGGCGCAGAAGGTATAAAGAAAGCAGAAGCAGGAAATTTTGATCTCGTACTTTCCGATATTAAGATGCCAAAAATGGATGGCATTGAAGTGTTGGTGAAATTGCAAGAGATGCATCCTGACCTTCCAGTCGTTATGATTAGTGGACACGGTACGATCGATACTGCTGTTGATGCTTTGAAGAAAGGAGCATACGATTATATTTCTAAGCCGCCTGATTTGAATCGACTTCTTGTTACTGTGAGAAATGCATTGGATCGTTCTTCATTGATCACAGAAACAAAAACACTTAAGCGAAAAATATTTAAGACTCGTGAAATGGTGGGTGATTCACCCGCTATTGGACAAATAAAAGAGATCATTGAAAAAGTTGCGCCAACAGAAGCAAGAGTTTTGATCACTGGTAGTAATGGAACAGGAAAGGAACTTGTAGCACGTTGGATCCATGAAAAAAGTAATCGCGCTGCCGGACCATTGGTTGAAGTAAATTGTGCTGCTATTCCATCTGAACTTATAGAAAGTGAATTGTTCGGTCATGAGAAAGGTGCATTTACTTCTGCAATTAAGCAACGGATCGGAAAATTCGAACAAGCAAACGGCGGGACTTTATTTCTTGATGAGATCGGT
>JANOBV010000206.1:0-12768 GCA_031411835.1 Bacteroidota bacterium
ATAAAAGTTCCTGCATATATTGGTTGCATTCGACTTACTCTCATGTACAATTGTGAAAAAAGCTGTGTGTTTAAAGAGTGCGCCCCTAAAGGGGCTTTGCGCTCATTCCTAGTCCCAGGGTTACCAAGAGGCAGGCCCTAACGGGCCTAATAATTCCACAAATTAAAAACGAATACGTCATTTAACTTAACTAAATGACATTGAGCTTTAGCTGACGGAGGAATAAGAATAGCATTATAACGGCTTTAGCCACATTTTTTTTTAGTTAAATAGATAGCACTAAACTGTGTTTATGTGGCTAAAGCCAGGTTACTATATTCTATTTTTAGTCCGTCAGCTAAAGCAGACGGTAATAAAGTTAGCGACAACAAACTGGATTTCGATACAAATAAATACATTTAAGTTTACGCATATGCGATAGCTATCGGGATGAAAAATGACAGGGCTGCAGGGAAATTGTAGGTTGTATTTAGAATTTACCTGGCATTTAGTGGTGACAGATTACTTTCTTGTATCGAGTTAAGCCGGATTGTTGATCTTTGACAGTGATCAGATAGATTCCACTTTCGAGATTTGATGTATTTATCTTGTGGTTCTTTCCTTGGACGTTTTCAGAATAAACAATTCTTCCTGCGAGGTCGAATAAAATTATTTCGAAATTTGAAAATTGATCTGTGCTCAAAAGCAATTCATTATTGAATGGATTCGGGGAAACATTGAATGATTGAAATTTATTCGTTGCTACTTCATCGATCAAACTTACATTGATGCAATAAGTTCTGATCTGATTCGCAATGAACGGACAAGCATCGTCTGTAACTTCTAGTGTAAAACAATTTGGATTGTTCAAGGAATCGGATAAAGTCGGAGTCCAACAAATTGTTGCTGTATCAGAAGCGCCGCCTGTATGAGTAAAACTTAATCCACTTATCGAACCATTTAAAGAGATTGTTGTGGATTGTCCAACATCAGGATCTTGTGCTGCAATTGTAAAACACGATTGCACATTTGGTAAAACTGTGATGTTATAATTAGTGCTTCCATCAAAACCTGTTAAATCAGGAATATTATTTGCGCAACTTTTTGCAATCAAAGAAAGATCACGTTCAACTTGTCCGATCAAGACTCCATTTCTGTATTCATTCACAAGAATTGCGTAGACTGAAAAATCAGTTTGTGTAGGTGTTCCTGTTAAAATTCCGGTGACTGAATTGAAAGTCATTGGTGGACTAGAAATTAATGGCTGTGTACCCGAATAGCTACCATAGTATGAAACAATGGAAGTTGCATTTATCAATGGAGTGATCATTTGCATCGTGAGGGAATCGCCATCAATATCAAAATAGCCTTGGTCGATTGAGAATGGAGTTGCCAGACAAACATAAATTGCAGGCTCAGTAGAAAAAATCGGAGAATTATTTACACCAATTGTATTATTGATCATGCAATAAACATAGAGATCGTCTGAACCGGCTCCTGTAATTGTTGTGAGAGACGAGGATCGAGATGATTCAGCGTGACTTATTTTCCAGTTGTTACATGCGCCACCGAGAACAATTGTATCGCTGTAAACATATTTTTGCACTCCCATATGAATTCCACCTTGACAAGTAGTTGGAAGATCTTCCGGACACATTGGATTAAGATCGATTGGTGAAACGACTTGTGGTATGTTGATATTTTGCGCCGGAAAACCACACGTATTTGTGATATTGATCTGAACAGTTGCCGCAGGGAAAATCCCGGAACAGTCGCGATACAATGTGTACCAGATCACATATGTATTTGAATTGATGTACGTGTAAGTAAGTTGAGCACCGAATGCATGCGTTGCCTTGCTTGAACGTGGACTAAAAAATAAAGCAAAGAATAAAAGAGTAAAAACAATTTTACCGGATAGTTTCATTAGCGTGTGTTGGTAAAGGTAAATGTAGAAACTCTCATCACATTCGAATACGGCGGCTAGTCAAGTAATTAACAATTGGGATGTTAATACAAAGCATGATAAAAGTCAAAAAATAGAAGATTTTGGAAATATGATAACCTCATTTCTTCAATTCAATTTTTGACAATTCGTTTCCAAATTGTTTGCTTTGATTGAATACTCTTTATTGATAATAAATAAATTCCTTTTTCAACTGAATAGAATTGAATAACTCCATTTGATTCGGTGGTGATTGAATTTATGACTTGTCTTCCTTGAATGTCGAATAAATTTAGTTCAACTTTTCCGGGAGTTAATGAGCTAAATTTTAATTCTGAACTTACAGGATTTGGATAGATTACAAAATTATTTTCATTAATTTCATCGACATCATTTGAAATCTCTACATTAAAATAATAATTTCTTGCGCTAATGCCCAAAAAAGGACAATTTCCATCAGTGACTTTCACTCTAAACCAGTATGGATTAAAAGCAATATCAATGGAATCCGGAGTCCAACAAAAGAAAGCTGTATCTGGTTGTCCGCCAGAGGTCGTAAACGTCATGCCAGGAATTGAATAATCATATTCTATTACAGTTTGATTGGACACATTTGGGTCAACAGCAGTTATGAAAAAACAATTTAGCTGATTTGCATAAACATCAATGGAATAATTTGGTAGTCCATTAATTCCTGTTAGAATTGGAATAATATTGTTACAATTTTCTGCTGTTACTATCATATCTCTTTCTGTTTGGCCTATCAAGATTCCATTTCTAAACTCATTGACTAAAATTGCATAAATTGAAACATCAGTTTGTGAAGGAATTCCTCTAAAAATGCCTGTAGTAGGATTAAATGTCATAGGCAAACTACAAATAAAAGGTTGATCTGCGGAATAGCCAGATAAAAAAGTAACTGTATCTGATAATGCTGGCCCTGTCCGAGGAGTAATAAGTTCAAAGGATAAAGAATCATGATCAATACCAAAGACAGGTGGATCAATTAATAACTCTTGACCAACGCAATAAACTAAAATTGGATCTTCATTAAAAACGGGTGAGTTATTACAGAGACCGGAATAATTATTAATCATGCAATAAACATATAGAAGATCTGTTCCGCCACCAGTAATTGTTGACAGGGCTGCATTTCTTGCTGGCTCTCCATGGCCAATATACCATGTGCATTCAGCAGGCAAATTAATTACTCCTCTATAAGTCCATTTTTGAATTCCGGAATATGAACCTCCATGACAGGTTGTTACTGCCGTACCACAAACATTTATTACGTCAACTTCTGTTCCTAATTGATTCAGAAAAAGAGTTTGTGTAGGGAAGCCGCAATCATTTGTTATCACAATGTCAATTGATGTGTTTGGAGTTATTCCGTAACAATCTCTATAAAATGTATAGGTAATTTCATAATTTCCTGATCCAATACAAACATATGATATCTCAGCTCCCGCTGCATGCGATGCAAAAGTTGAATTCACTTGAGCTCCAAACATTAAATATAAAATAACTACAAATACTTTTAGAGAATTTTTCATTGAACTAAAATTTGGGTGGTTTAAGTTTCGAATATAGTAAAAATTGGTCAAAGGGAAAAGGTCAAAAAATGTCGATGGCATTTGACAAAAGATAAAGGTGAGAGTGGTGAAAGTTTAAGTTTAAAGTTGGCTGCTATCGAATGAGAGTTACGCCGCCTTTTTTCTCAATCTCCGACCCATCTGTCTGCACCGCCTGTAAAAGATAAATGTAAACAGCCTCAGGTGCATATACTCCATTGCTCGTCCCATCCCAGCCTACTTTCGGATCGTGTGTTTCAAAGATCATCTCGCCCCAACGATTGAAAATTCGGAAGCTGTAATCTTTGGTGGAGACAAATGCATTCGACGGATAAAAGATCTGATTGAAATCGCCACCGGGATGAAAGGCATTCGGAATAAAAATTATCGGATCTTGAACTAGACAAACAGTATTTGATCGTGATGTGTCTTGAAAAAAGTATGGATTTCCGGGCGCTTCAATTGCTTCTATGGTATAACAGAAATTTCCATCGGAATAAAAATTATTTATGACCGATTCCATAAATGCTGAATCACCCGGATTAAATGTTGCATATGGAATTGGACTTGTAACATCATTCACGGTCAGATATAAATTGAAACTGCCTACTCCTGCCGGCCACTGACTGTAGTCTGTCCATTCAATACTGTTTACATATTCTTCGGGAGAATTTCCAGTCATCAATATCGTATGACTGATCTGCGACTCCAATACTTTTACACCGCATGAATCAATCGTCAATACTTTGTAGTAATAAGGTCCTTCTGATGTAACAACGTTGTCAGTGAATGTTACAGATGAAACTCCATTCACTGCTATACTTCCTACTTGCGTAAAAACTCCGGCTGCAGAAGTTGATCGCATCAATCGATATCCACTTACCGATGAAATCGGATCTACATAAACTTTTACTTGAACAGTATTTTCTGCAACAACACTCACACTTCTGATATAAGAAAATGCAGGTGGCGGTGGAAAGATTGGAACTAAACAAGAACGATTAGAAGTTGAAGTACGTCTAACTAGAGATCCTTGATCGATTGCTCGTACACGATAACAAAAAGTCGAACCACTGATCAAATTTGTATCTGTAAAATTTGTGGTTGCTGATGTACCGATTACTGTTTCCGGTCCGCCATTGATGCTCAGTAAAATATCGTAAAGCGGATCAACTGTCCAATATGAATATGGATTCCAATTCAAGCTAATGGATTTACTGCAAAGATCGAATGAAGTAGTTAGATACATTGTTGAATGCTCAATCCCTCGCCCACTCGGATTATTACAACTGTCAATTGCAATTGCAGAAAATGTAACTGAATTTGTTGAGGCAACTGTATTCGTATTGTAACTTGTGTTTGCTCGTCCAACAACTGTATCTAGTGGTTGCCATAATCCTAAGACACTTTGCAACACAGAATATAACTTTGTATCGACCGATGGATTAATGATCCAACTCACAATAGCCAATCCTGAAATGTCAACAGAAACAGAATCCATTACAGGTATCGTTGGAGTCACTAGATCTCTGAATCGATCACCTTTTACTGGCGACACAGACTTACATCCGCTTTGATCCATTACTTCTATTCTGTATTTGATCGTGTCATCACAAATCGAAATCAAATCGGCATACGTCATCGGTGAAGGTGCAGTGGATGCATTTACAGAATCAATAAGTGTAAAAATTGTTGCCGGATATTCTCTGAAGATCTTGTACCAAACACTATTGGTCGGTATCAATGGCAATCGAACAGCAGGCCATGAAAGATTCGCATAACCAATTCCTGGATTGTTAACATTCAATCCTAATGCACGAATGCTGTCGGAAATAATATCCGGACTTCCATTATTGAACTTGTATGCGATATAATAGTATGCAGCATTGTTGTATGCATTTGCACCAACATGTGTTTCAATTGTGTCATTGTAAAAGAACACACTATCAACTGCAGTAAAAGGTCCGGTTGCAGCAGTTGAATGATACAAATACCAACATCTGAAATTTGCACCTGCAGTTAAGTCTCTGTCCCAAGTTACTGTAACATCGCCATTCGCACTCACTGAAGTGCATCTCATACCGATTGCTTTCGCTTCGAGATTTAAAGCCGAAATCAAAAGCAAAACGAGAAAAAAGCGCAGAATTCCGGACATTTTGAAGTTTAGACTGTAAAATTAAGGTTTACTGCGATGCTAGGCAATTATTTACGGCCAACGACCAATTCTGTGAAGCCAGCGGGGTCTAAATACTTACGTGAAAGTTCAAGGATCTCTTCAGGACCAATGGTGCGAAGCTTTTCCACGTATCTTTCATAATAGGAATAGTCCAATTCTGACAAGTAAATCGACTTAAATCGCTCTGCTAATTGAAATGCGCCGTCAATGCCTTTTAGAAAAGTTCCAAGCATATAATTCTTCACCATTTCCAATTCTTCCTCTTCAACTAATTCATTTCGCATAATGTCTACCTCATTGTAAATCTCTTTGATGGCATCATTGGTTACGTCTGCTCCTACTTCAGTTGAAATAAAGTAATAGCCTTCTTGCTTCATTGAAACAATAACAGAACCGATGCCATATGTGTATCCTTTGTCTTCACGAATGTTTGACATCAATCGTGAACCGAAATATCCGCCAAACAAAGTATTCATTACAGCTGTTCCTGCATAATCAGGATGCTTACGATTAAAGAAAGGCATTCCAATTCTAATTGCTGATTGAATCGCGCCATCTTTTTCAATGTAATGTTTCTTCTCCGTTTCAGTTTCAAATTTCGGGTAAACAGTTTTGATCTTCACACCGGACGATTTTCTTTGTCCGAAAAATTGATTCAAGATCTTTATCGTTTCATCAGTAACTAATCCAGAAACGATGATCATACAATTCGATGGAGAATATTTTTTCTGATGAAAAGCTTTTAGATCATCGACAGTGAGCGAATTATAATTTTCCGGTTGAATGTAAAATCCGTATGGATGATTCTTACCGAAAATGATCTCGCCGAATTTTCTCCGAGCTATTGATCCGACTTTCTCATTGTCAACTATTAGTCGTTGTATATTGTTCTGCTTAAAAATTCCCAATTCCTTTTCCGGAAATGTCGGCTCTTCTAAAAGTGCGCTAACAAACGGCAATGAATCTTTCAGATATTTTGTCAACGAATAAAGAATAAGCGAACAAAAATCTGAATTCTCATCCGTCTCATAAAACGAACCGTAATAATCGATCATATCTGCAATTTGTTGTGCAGAATATTTCGATGTTCCTTCTGCCATCATTCTGTTTGTAGCAGAATTTAACAGTGGTTTACTCGGATCAAAGTCGACGTTATTGAATAACAACTCAACTTTCACCAATTCTTGAAATCCAGCATTGATTGCATAAACTTCAATTCCATTATCAAGTGTATATTTTTTTGCCTGCGGGACATTCATCTTTTGAATTCCCATTCTTGAAGGCTGATTGATTCTATCGATAGTCAATGACATAATTCTAGTTCTTACGATTTGATAAATAATACAATGTTGAACAATTCTCTTTTCTGAAAATTTCTTTTGCGCTAGCTTTAATTTCTTCAGCAGTCACAGCACGATATAGCGCCAATTCCGTATTTACCAGATCAGCATCCCCCATGTACTCTGCAATTGCCAGATTGAGTGCTCTTCCCGAAAGATCCATTTCAGAAAACTCCATTGTAGATTCAACTTTGTTCTTCACTTTTTCCAATTCATCTTTTTCAACTAGTTCTTCGCAGATCTTGTTGAGCTCAGCATCGATCGCTCTTTCTGCATCGGCCATTTCGACACCTTTCACTAATTTCCCTTCTACAACCATTAACCCATTATCAAAATCTGCTGTAGAGTATGCATTGATATCAGAGAATAGTTTCTTTTCTTTTACAAGTGTATTGTACAGTCGGGAAGATTTTCCACGACTGAGAACGTCAGAAAGCAAGTCGACAGAATAGAATTTTTTATCTAAGCGTGAACACATGTGATAAGCTCGGTAAATTGAACTGTAAGGAATATCTCTTTCCACAGTCAGTTCGCGATATTCTGTTTGTGCCGGTTCTTTTGGGTACGGCAATCTAATAGGCGCTGCTCTTTTTATTTCACCAAACCATTTCTCCGCAAGTTCAAAAACTTCTTCACCTTTCACACCTCCTGCAACAGTCATGATTGCATTGTCAGGACTATAGAAACGGAAGAAAAATTCCCGCACATCTTCCAATGTTGCATTGGTAATATGTTCAATTTCTTTACCAATAGTTGCCCACTGATATGGATGTACTCTATAGGCAAGTGGGCGAAGTAAAAGCCAAACATCGCCATATGGTTGATTCAAATATCGTTGTTTAAATTCTTCGACTACAACATTTCGTTGGACTTCCAAACTCTTTTCAGAGAATGCAAGACTTAACATGCGATCACTTTCCAACCAAAATCCTGTTTCAATATTGTTAGCAGGAAGAGTTAAGTAATAATTTGTGATATCATTATTAGTAAATGCATTATTATCTCCACCTGCTAATTGCAAAGGAGAATCATATTCCGGAATATTTACTGAACCACCAAACATAAGATGTTCGAAAAGGTGAGCAAAACCGGTTTTGTCCGGATGCTCATCGCGTGCACCTACTTTGTACAAAATATTTACTGTTACCAGTGGTGTAGAAGGATCTTCATGGACCAAAACTTTGAGTCCGTTAGATAATGTTTTTGAAGTGTATTGTATCAATTGATTTTATTTTTATTCGATTAATATATTCTAATTAAAATTCATCCAAGAATTCACAACTTAATATCCCCCTGCCCTTTTACGTAAGAACCATTCTAGGCTCAACAGTGCGAGCAGAATGAAAAATATTGCTTTCACATCAACAAGATCACGCAATTTGTAATGAGAATACGAAACAGTTTTCATGTCGTCACGCTTTAATAATTGATCTTTAAGTTTATCGAGTTGATTGGGATAAAACATTGCACCGCCATTTTTCTGTGCAAGCGTATTTAAGAGGCTATGATCAGCCACACTTTCGCCTTGTTCTGCTTGAAGCAAACTAATGGTAAATTGTCCGGTTGATGTATAGACTTTGTCTGAAACCTTCACTGTTGATTTGTATTTGTAATCGCCGGCTGACATAAATCCTGCATTCAGATTGTATCCTTTTTCTGTTTTGGAAAAAATGTACGGAAAACTTTTTCCGGCTGAATTAGTGATGACCATATTTACATCCGGCGAATTGATCAATTCGTAGTTATCATTGTAAACTTCAGCATCAAATACTACTTGTTCATTTTCATCGATGTTGTTTTTTGAGATCAAACGGAAATGAGTTTTGTTTTCTTTCACACTCAGATTTTGAACTGACTTTAAAAGCCATTCATTGAACACGTCGAAATTTCCGTTGGCAGAATAATCACTTATGCGCCACTTCCAAATTCCTTCGCCGCCGAGAACACCTATCCGCTGACTAGTCGATTGATTAAAAATCTGCAATGGTTGATCTGTTGTAATATCTCCAATTTGCTGATACATTAAAACCGCATTGTTTGCCGTTGAACGATATTTTCCGAATGGAGTCATCAAAGCAGGAAATGAACTGATGTTCTGCTCAAGCTGAGTACTAATTGTAAACAAAGAAAAATCACGATTGATCTTCGCTTCAACAGGATTTGCTTTGTCGATGTTGTTCGCAATATCTAATCCTGTTCCTAACGAATTGAACATTGTCACAGAAACCTGTGTTCCCAAAATATACCAAACGGGAACTGCTGAAGATGATATTTTGCCTAACAATTCTTTTATAGGATGATCATTAGAAGGAAGATTGTGCAGAATTACAAGATTGTATTCACTCAAATTTCCTTCGAAATTTTCAGCCATAACAACTTTAACCGTATAATTCTGACTGCTTTCAAGAGATGATTTTATTGCTCCTAAGTCAGGATGAGGTGAATTTCCAACTACTAAAACCTTTTGTTTGCTTTCAATAACTTCAACATAAACATCTCGGATGTTGTTTTGAGTCGACATTTCGCCGGCTACTGTTGTCAGCTCGATTTTATAATGAATGATTCCTGTTTTCTTTGCATCTAAAACAACAGGTATTAACTGATTGAATTTATTTCCTGAAATAGTAATTTGCTTCGAAAATAAAACAGATGAATCTTGTTTTACAGTCAAAACAGTTGATGCTCCATTTAATCGTCTTGCATCTACAGTTATTTCAATAGGAAATGAATTACCAAGATAAACAGTCTTATTAAAATTCACCTTAGAAATTAAAAGATCCTTTTGAACTGTTGTGTCGCCAAGTGCAATTGTAAAATATGGGACTTTCAAAATTGATTCATCATAAACAGGACTACTTCCTCTATTGTACAGTCCATCACCTGCAATTATTACAGCACCAATATTTCTATCTTCATAGCGATCGTTGATCTGTGAAAATAATGACGAAAAATCGGTTTGCTTTTCGGAAAAAGAGAAATCAATTCCGTCGCTCACTTTATCACCCCAATTGAGTTCTTTCACATCGAATTTTTCTTTCAATCCGTCTGTAAAATCAGTTAGCTGCTTTTTGTATTCATTTCTATAATAAGCAGAATCTTTGTTGATCACAATACTCTGCGAATTGTCTTGCGCAATGATGATCACCGGCTTCTCCTTTTCCCGGGTCAGTGTTTTTAACAAAGGAGTTAAAAGCAAAAGTGCCAGAAAAAAAACCAGTACCGCACGCAGTCCGAAAAGCAATTTTCTAAGCCAAGGATGAATTGAATCAAATGAATGATCTTTTCTGTAAAGTACGAGTGCATAAAGGAAACCTGCAGCTAAGCAAATTAAAACCCACCAGGTCGGCAATTCTGTAAGAAACTGTATATTCATAAGGAAGGCTTAAAGATAGGTTTTTTGTGATAGCAGAATCATCTCAAAAACGAGAGTTAATCAAACATTATTTGTTAATAAAGGCCCGTTTATCAGATAATGTCAAAAGTCAAAAGCATAGTAGTTCCGAACATGAGAAATAACCCGATCAAAAAGATCGTATCTGCAATTTTTTCATATCGCAAACCTCTGGGGCTTGAACTTCTTAAGGCTAGAAATGAAAAGATACTGCTTGCCATTAGTGATAAGATCGTGATTGCAGTCAATTCATCAATCATTGTTGTAGCGCTGACTTTCAAAATTTTCAATGAAGTTAATACAACGAAACAAATTCCAAGTAAATTGGAAGAAGCATTTAAAATATGCGGTGATTTTTCGGGTTTCATTTTTCTAAATCGTAATTTGTAATTCGTAATTCGTTATGGATTACCTAAGTGTTCTCGTTCTAATTTTAAGTGACCACGTATGTTTGTTTTAAACACTTATATTGAAGCCACGAATTCACGAATGAATTGTTTTTTTATTCGTGAATTCGTGGATTAAATATAAGTGATCTCTTAGTGTTTTAAAATCCGAAGTTATCGTTAATTGATGAACTTAGAATTAATCAACTTATTGAACATTCAAAAATAAAAAAACGTCCTTCAAAAAGAAGAACGTTTTTAATGTGTTGTCATTGAATAGTAAGCCGGGTCCTGTTCCTACCGAAGTAGGATCCATCATTTATCTGGGATGATGTTCACACATCACCTCTATCAACCTACCCATCATGGTTTCCCGAAGGAGTTTGGACGTGCAGCCCTTAAACCATGACTTATTTGGTCTTTCAGCTCCTGAGGTTTACCCTTGAACGATATTGCTACCGATCACTGTGAGCTCTTACCTCACATTTTCACCTTTTCTCCGTTTGCACGAAGTAGTTATTTTCTGTGGCACTGGCTGTCTCCCGCCGAGGGCGGAATCCTTCCCGTTAGGAAGCAAGATGCACTATGCTGCCCGGACTTTCCTCCCCTTGTCTTGCAAAGAGGCGATGGATCAACAATGACGGGGCGAAGGTAAGATTTTTTTGGAAGTTATAAATCGCTTTTCAGGTCAAGGGTCAAAGGTCAAAGGTGATATTTGATTGTAAAAACAACTTAATATCAATTCGTATTAAGTACAAAGAAAATCAAAAATTGCTGATTAAAAATTAACCTTTGACTTTTGACCTTTTAACGATACTTTAACCATGAATCATTCCTTAAAAAGTGTATTTTTGCGACCATTAAAAAACATTACACGCACATCACTGTTAATCTGTCATCATCAAATTATTTATGAAACATTTTTGGCTTCTTGTGGCCTTTAATTCAATCTTCTCCTCTACAATTTCCGCACAAAAAAATCATACGATCAGTGGTTATGTGAAGGAAGACGCAACCGGTGAATCTCTTCTTGGCGCAAATGTCTTTGTGAAGGAAACTAGGAAGGGAACTGTGACGAATCAATATGGATTCTTCTCTTTGACCATTCCTGAAGGAAACTATACACTGGTTTTTTCTTACATCGGATTTATAAGTCAAGAATTTCCAGTTGCTCTTACTGAAGACCTTCGCAAAAGCACAAGCTTGAAATCTAATGCCATTGAAACAAAAGAAGTAGTGATCACAGGCGAGAAACAAGACAGAAATGTTCAGAGTACTGAAATGGGCCGTGAGAAAATCGATATTGAAAAGATCAAAACACTTCCTGCTTTTATGGGTGAAGTGGACATTTTGAAAACAATTCAACTTTTACCCGGAGTGTCGTCTGCCGGCGAAGGAAATAGCGGATTCTATGTTCGCGGCGGCGGACCGGATCAAAATCTGATTTTGCTTGATGAAGCAAACGTGTATAATGCCGCCCATTTGTTTGGATTCTTTTCTGTGTTCAATTCAGATGCTGTGCAAAATCTTACACTAACCAAAGGAAATATGCCGGCGAATTATGGCGGGCGACTTTCATCTGTGCTTGATATACAAATGAAAGAAGGGAATAATAAAAAGTTTGGTGTTCAGGGCGGACTTGGATTTGTGGCTTCACGATTGACAATTGAAGGTCCTATAAAAAAGGATACTTCTTCATTCATCATTTCTGCGCGAAGAACATTCATCGACATTTTCTTAGCGCCACCTTTTGTAAGCAAGAATTCAGATATCAGTGGAAATAAATATTATTTCTACGATCTAAATGCAAAAGTAAATTATCGTTTGAGTGATAAAGATCGTTTATTCATCAGCGGATATTTTGGTAGAGATGTATTTAAGTTTAAAAGCCCGGACTCTGATTTCAGTTTGAGTATTCCTTGGGGAAATACTACTGCAACTGCTCGCTGGAATCATTTATTCTCCAACAAACTTTTTCTG
>JANOBV010000207.1:0-13020 GCA_031411835.1 Bacteroidota bacterium
GGAGAAAAAAGAGGCAACTCTTTTTTCTCCCTTTTTTTCTCCGTGCCCCTGTGTTATTTTTTTTGAAAACTTAATAATTTTAATTGAAAGTGATATTTTTCAGGACTTTAACTGCTTCGTCTTCTTGCGCCTTATCTTCGAACCCAACAACAATAGTCAGACTAAAACCATTTATTATAGTTGAAGAAGTGACTTTGGTCAATTCGTGTTTTAAGATCAGATTTTTTTCTCTGACTGTATAAAATTCTTTCGAACCTATACTTGCTTTTTTTATATCGTTAATTTTATAAGGATAATTTCTGAAACTCATATTTAATGTATTAGGTGCGATCAGAAAATCTTTTCCGGTTTTAATTTGAGGAGTATTTTTTAAATTTTCCGCCATTATGAAAATTGATGGCAATGAAGGTTCGGTCTCAGTTGCCAGGTGTTTAGTTGCATAAAATAAAATAGCATGGATTACTTCTTGATCCTTTACTATTGGCTTTGTTTTTTTATCGCCATTAGTTTGTTCATGATGCCTCATGTTGTAGATTATTTCCAATTGTTTTTTATCAGCAATCTGCCAGTCATTAGGAACTGTCAGACTTAAACCCAGAAAATGGTTTTTATATTGATGGCCTTCTACAATTCCATAGTCGAAATTGTTATTTGAATTTTGAAAACTCAAAAAAAAGAAAGCTATAATCAGAAGTAGAGAATAATTCTTTTTCATTATTTATATTTAGTGCTAGTTGAGTAATAGTATATCATCAAAACATTTTTTTATTTTGACGATATACCTCAAATGACAATGAGTATCCACAAGAATTTCGTGCTGGTTCCTGTAATTATTGTCGTATTTCGAATTTGGAAAATTCTCTGTTAGAGTATTATCAGATAATTTTCTCTAAGTTTTACAAAAATCTTTTGCTTCGATTCTATTCAGAATTCAGCATTCTTCGGCGCCCTCGGAAACGGAATCACATCACGAATATTCGTCATCCCCGTCACAAAAAGAATCAATCGCTCAAAGCCCAATCCGAAACCTGAATGTTCGCATGCACCGAATTTCCGAGTATCAAGATACCACCACATTTCCTCAACAGGAATATGCATTTGAGTCATGCGCGCAACAAGTTTGTCGTAATTCTCTTCCCGCTGTGATCCACCAATGATCTCACCGATCCATGGAAATAAAATATCCATAGCGCGAACGGTCTTTCCATCTTCATTCAATTTCATGTAGAATGATTTGATGTCTTTCGGATAATCAGTAAGTATAACCGGACGTTTGAAATGTTCTACTAAATAATTTTCATGTTCTTTCTGAAGATCAGTTCCCCAATCAACAGGAAATTCGAATTTCTTCTTTGCAGATTTCAAAACTTCTACTGCAGCAGTGTATGTCAATCGCTCGAAAGGATCTGCAACAACCGATTGCAAACGTGCGATCAATTCTTTGTCATACATAGAATTCAAAAATTCAAGATCATCATTGCAATTGTCAAGAGCATATTGAATAAGATATTTCAAAAAATCTTCTGCAAGATCCATGTTGTCAGCAATATCATAGAATGCCATCTCGGGTTCTATCATCCAGAACTCTGCTAAGTGACGCGGCGTATTCGAATTTTCTGCACGGAATGTTGGACCGAATGTATAGATACGACCTAGTGCCATTGCACCTAATTCTCCTTCGAGTTGTCCACTTACAGTTAAGTTTGTTGACTTGCCGAAAAAATCTTCTTTGTAGTTTATCGTTCCATCTTCGTTCTTAGGTGGATTAACAGGGTCAAGAGTTGTAACACGAAACATTTCTCCTGCACCCTCAGCATCAGAACCGGTGATGATCGGTGTGTGCAGATAAAAGAATCCGCGATCATTAAAATATTTGTTGATTGCAAAAGCCATGTTGTGACGAATGCGTAGAACTGCGCCAAATGTATTTGTCCGCGGACGAAGATGCGCTACTTCACGAAGGAATTCCAGTGTATGACCTTTTTTCTGTAATGGAAAAGTATCATCTGCACCACCGAGTAAAGTAATTTCTGAAACTTGAATTTCTACAGTTTGTCCTTGTCCTTGCGATTGAACCAAAATTCCTTTCGCATGAATACATGCACCGGTAGTGATTGGCTTCAAAGTTTCTTCCGAAAAATTTGCAAGGTCAACGACGAGCTGAATATTATTTATCGTTGAGCCATCATTCAAAGCGATGAAAGCAACTTGTTTGTTACCACGTTTCGTACGTACCCAACCTTTAATTTCCGTTGTGCTGTTATAATCTGTCGATTTCAGCAAATCAATGACTCTAAGCTTTTTCATAGGCGGCAAATGTAGGGAATTCCGTGGGAGAAATAGAATGGAAAATGGCGGAAAATCGCTTTTTACAATTAGATTTGTTCATGATCTTATTTAGAGTATATTTTAAGGTGGTCGCAATTTGCGACCACCTTAATAAAAGTAAAATATCCATCATTTCTCGACGTTCAAAATCACATGTAATCACCATTTTTTCATTTTAAACCACAGCCCATGCGCCTTGAATACATTTCTCATTCATGCTTTCTCATTGAAACAGGTGGTTTGAAAATCGCATTTGATCCTTGGATCACGGGATCTGCTTATCACGGACAATGGCATTTGTTTCCGAAATCGGAAGACATTTCTCAAGTAGAACAAGCAGATGTTATTCTTATTTCACATGGACATGAAGACCATTTACATCATGAATCGTTACTTCGCATTCAAAAAGATGCGCATATTTTTTTCCCTTTTCAATGGCGGGATGGTATTCAGGAATATTTACGTCATTTGAATTTTCAATATATAACTGAAGCAGTTAGTTTCAATACTTATACTTTCGGAGAAATTAAAATTACCTATTTGGGCTATTCGCTAGAAAGTGTAATTGTAATTGAGTCTGAAGGTTTTGTGATCGTAAATATAAATGATGCATTAAATTCAAATCACGAAACAGCTGTTAATTATCTTCTTGAAAAAATAAAATCACGTTGGACTAAGATCGATTATCTTTTATCGGGATGGAGTGGGGCCGGATATTTTCCAAACAAAGTCCATTATAAAACGAAAGATGATATTGAAGTTGCTAAAATTCGAGAACAATATTTTGCTGATAATTTTTGCCGATTCACAAAATATTTGCAACCGGAAATAGCAATTGCATTCGCACCCCGATTTGTTTTATTGAATGACGAGAATCGGTGGATCAATGAAATCAAATTTCCTCGAAGCAATGTAAACACCTATTACAAAGAAAACTTTGATCCAGAATCCGAAATAAAATTTCCAATAACTTATCCGGGTGATTATTTTATTGGCAAGGAGTTTTTTCCGGTTTCAAATTATCATCTTATTGATGATATGGAATTATATAAGAAAGTAGACGAAATTTTTAGTGAAGAGATTGTAATCGCAAATCAAAAAATAATATTTTCGGAATTTAAAATGATTGAACTTTTAGACAAATTATATTTTTGGATCAACAAGAATAAGACGTTGTATATCGATAAAGTGATTGAGGATGCAATATTTAGTATCAAATTAGTCGATGTCGAAAAAAATATTTTTTTAAATATATCTTCTTCTAAAAATGACTTCATAATAAATCGGAGTAATAATTCATCAAAAAACGATCGATTGATAATTACTACCAAGGCGGAATTATTACTTGTAAATTTTGGAAAGATGTGGGGCGGAGATCTGATGACAATCGGTTATGGAATAGACGTTGAAGTATTTGAAGAACTTTCGCTGGAGAAAAATCTCGACATTGTTTGTGTGCGATTGATCTCCAGATATCCAATGATTAAAGATGATCTGAAAAACAATAAGCGTCGTGTTTTAAAATACTATTTTAAAAATCCATCGCTAACAAATCTTTGGATCACACAAAAATTGAGATTGCGTCCTTATGTAAACAAATATCCTTTCAATGAACGTGACCATTGGATCACCTTTAACAAATGTGAATTATGCAAAGTCTGCAAATTGCCGGAATTGGATTTTGCAACATTGGAGAAATAATTTTCAGTTGAAATTAATTCTGTGACTTTCAATCCTGATTTTAAAGTGCACCTAACCCTAACCTTTACTTTTGATCCCGAGATAGCTATCGGGATTGACCCTTGACCTACCCCTTCCTACCAACAAACTGAACAAATTCCCTTAATCTTTGTTAGTAATCAGGCATTCCACCTCAAAAACATTGATAACGATAAAACAACCCACCGGAAAGTCCGTTCGAAAGGGCATTAATCCCCTTCTTCACCCTAAATTTCCTATATTTGTAGACTCTGAAAAACAGATGGCAATTATACCCGGTAAACACTTAAGTCAGATCACCTTCCCTGAAGACCTCAGAAAGTTCGAAGAATCGGAACTACCTGAGATTTCCAAAGAGTTGCGTGACTATATCATTGATATCGTGTCTGTTAATGGCGGACATTTCGGCGCATCTCTTGGTGTTGTCGAACTGACGGTTGCTTTGCACTACGTTTTCAATACGCCATATGATCAATTGATCTGGGATGTCGGACATCAAGCTTACGGTCATAAGATCTTGACCGGTCGTCGGGAAATATTTTATACCAACAGAATTTACAAAGGCATAAGTGGTTTTCCAAAACGCAGTGAAAGTGAGTACGACACATTTGGTGTTGGGCATTCATCAACTTCAATTTCTGCCGCACTTGGAATGGCGGTTGCGTCACGATTGAAAGGCGATAAAGATCGTCAACATATTGCAGTGATCGGTGATGGAGCAATGACGGCAGGAATGGCTTTCGAAGCAATGAATCATGCCGGCGTTGAAAATTCAAATTTGCTTGTTGTGTTGAACGACAATTGCATGAGTATCGATCCGAATGTTGGTGCATTGAAAGAATATTTAACAGACATCACAGTATCTCATACATACAACAAAGTAAAAGACGAAGTTTGGAAGTTGTTAGGAAAGATCAGCAAGTTTGGTCCGAACGCACAAGAGATCGCTTCGAAAGTTGAGAATGCAGTGAAGACAACCTTATTAAAACAAAGTAATTTATTTGAATCACTTCGCTTTCGTTATTTCGGTCCGGTCGATGGACACGATGTAAATCGTTTAGTGAAAGTAATGAATGACCTAAAAGATATTCCCGGACCAAAAATTCTTCACGTACTAACTGTGAAGGGAAAAGGGTATGAACTCGCAGAGAAAGATCAAACGAAATGGCATTCGCCGGGATTGTTTGACAAGATCAGTGGGGAAATAATTAAGCCTGCAAACAATGGTCCGCAGCCTCCGAAGTATCAGGATGTTTTTGGAAATACAATTGTTGAATTAGCTGAGAAGAATGAAAAAATAGTTGGTGTTACACCTGCAATGCCTAGTGGTTGTTCATTGAACATTATGATGAAAGCAATGCCCGATCGCGCATTCGATGTTGGTATTGCAGAACAACATGCAGTAACTTTTTCAGCAGGAATGGCAACGCAAGGATTGATTCCATTTTGCAATATCTATTCTTCATTCATGCAAAGAGGATATGATCAGGTTGTGCATGATGTTGCATTGCAAAATTTACATTTAGTGTTTTGTTTAGATCGCGGAGGATTAGCTGGAGCAGATGGACCAACTCATCATGGTGCATTTGATATTGCATTCATGCGTTGTATACCGAACATGATCGTTTCAGCACCAATGAATGAACAAGAGTTGCGTAACTTAATGTATACTGCTCAACTTCCTGAAACCAATGCGCCATTTTCTATTCGTTATCCACGTGGTAACGGTGTGATGATCGATTGGAAAACACCATTTGAAAAACTTCCAATCGGTAAAGGTCGAATGGTTCGCGATGGAGAAGAAGTTGCAATATTGACTTTAGGGCATCCCGGCAATTTTGCAGTGAAAGCTTGTCAAGATCTTGAGAAAGAAGGATTGCTTCCTGCACATTATGATATGCGATTCGTAAAACCACTTGATGAAGAATTGTTGCATGACATTTTTTCGAAGTTCAAAAAAATTATAACCGTTGAAGACGGATGTTTGATGGGAGGATTTGGAAGTGCAATTGGAGAATTTATGATGAATCATAATTACTCTGCGAGAATTACTCGTTTAGGAATCCCTGATCATTTCATTGAACATGGTGAACCGAAAGAACTTTATGTTGAGTGCCACTTCGATTCAAATGCAATCAAAGATGCCGTTCGTCAAGCGATAGGTGAAGCAGTTCTTGCTTAAGCCAATAAAATCATAAAAATATTACTAGGAGGAATTGCAAGATTTCCTCCTTTTTTGTTTTATAAAAGCCTTGATTCTGCCTTTTCAACTTATTAAAGTAGTCGAATTGAATTTTTCTAATGTATGGAGTGTATGTTTATTGCCTTAACATTATTGACGAATATTAATATAAGAAGATTGAGTTAAAGTCTATTATTGGCATAATTTAATCAATCTTATGAAAAGTATTATAAGGGTATTTGTTATTTTATTTCTGTTTGCAGAAAGCGTTTCTGCCCAGTACGTTTTGAATTCAACTTCAAACGGAACCACAGTTAACACCTGTTCGGGAACATTTTATGATTCCGGTGGAAGTGGTAGTAGTTATGCAAGCAACCAAAATTACACGATTACTTTTTGTGGTGCTGCGGGTTGTATGGTTGCTACCTTCACAGCCTTTGATACTCAAGCAGGAAACGACGTCCTTACAGCATACGATGGTGCGAATACATCAGCACCTCTAATTGGAACATTTTCAGGGAAGACCATACCAGCTGCAATCACTGCATCAAGCGGCTGCATAACTTTTAAATTTGTCAGCAACAATGCACAACAAAAAGCGGGATGGGCAATAAATCTTTCATGTGTAACATGTAATTCATCTTACAATATAAGTACTACAACTGTGAATACATGCGGTGCAAATTTTTATGATAGCGGAGGACCGGCAGCACAATATAATCACAATGAAAATTTTGTTGAAACATTTTGTTCAAATAGCGGAAATTGTCTTCAAGTGGAATTCACTTCTTTCGCAACTCAATCTAATAAAGACTCACTAACAATTTTCGATGGTGCAACCACCTCGTCAACGCGTATTGGTGTTTTTAGTGGAAGTACTTTTCCTCCGAAGATCATTTCAACTACAGGTTGTCTTACATTCAGATTTAAATCTGATGGGGCTACAAAGGGAAATGGATGGGCAGCAATTGTTTCATGCGTAACATGTCCAACACCTCCTTCTGCAACTGCAAATTATACTCATCCTACATCAGGTATAGCAGGAAGTTTTGCCGGTGCTCAGATGGTAAATGATTGCGGCGTTACATACACTGATAATGGCGGCCTATCATCGAATTATTCAAATGACATTGGAAATATTTACCGCACTTTCTGTCCAACAACAGGTGGTACTGCTGTTCGTGCATCATTCTGGTCTTTATCAACTCAGTCTGGTATTGATGAACTTTCAGTATTGAATGGTGCAACACAAAATAGCCCTCAATTTACAGGCGGTTCGTTATGGAGTGGTACCTACTCATCTTATACCGCATGTATGGCAGCTGGTATGGGGCCATATGTTTCAACAGATCAAAGCGGATGTTTGACATTCCGATTCTATTCGAATTCAAGTACAAATGCTGCCGGTTGGGTTGCAACATTAGATTGTGTACCATTTGCTTCGGCTCCTTCCGGAACAGAAAATTTTGATTGTATACGTGCAACAACTGTATGTACAAATCAATCTATTGTAGATGCAAGTTTTGGTCCCGGTCTTTCTTCTGATATTACTTCAGGATGTATTCCAACAGAAAATTACACCAACTGGTATGCAATTAGGATTGCTGCCGGTGGCAAACTTGGATTTACACTTGTGCCAAATACAACGTCAGACGATTACGATTTTGCATTCTTTGGACCATACCCTAATTGCGGTGCATTGGGTTCACCGATTCGTTGTTCTTATTCAGCAAATTCAGCGTCGTTTCCAAATACAGGAATGAACTCAGCCTTAAACCTTAGTACAAATACAGGTAGTGGTAATAATGGAAGCGATGTAACAGAAGGTGCATCCGGAAATGGTTTTACCGACGAATTGCCGGTAAATACCGGCGAGACATATTTACTTGTTATCAGTAAATGGAGTCCGGGTGGAAATGGTTTTGGATTGAACTGGAATCTTACTAACGGTGCATCATTAGATTGCGCAGTTCCACTACCAATTGAACTCTTAACGTTCAATGCTGAGCCGGAGAATTCTTCTGTACGTTTGAACTGGATCACAACTACAGAGATCAACAATGATTTCTTTGATATTGAAAGAAGTTCTAACGGAATTGAATTTGCATCAATTCAAAAGATGCGTGGTGGTGGAAATAGTACGCAGATGTTAAATTACAATCTGACCGATTATGAACCACTTCAGGGAACCTCTTATTATAGATTGAAACAAGTAGATTTTGATGGAAAATATACATACTCTGACATCTTGCCTGTTAAATTTTCAGTTTCGAAACAATTATGCACCATTCAGCCAAATCCTTCGACCGATAAAGTCGAAGTAGTATTGTACACTTCAGCAGAAAAAGTTATTCCTGTTCGAATGATCAATTCTATGGGTGCAATCGTGTTCGAAAAAGGGTGGCCTGTTCATGAAGGTATCAATAGATTGCCAATAGATGTTGCACAGTTTGCAAAAGGTGTCTATTTTGTAACACTGGAAAATGGCCCGGAAGTTTCTAAACTACGACTTGTAAAAGAGTAATTGTTGACTTCCGGATAAACCGAGAAGTCACTTGAAAAAAACACTCTTACATTATTTGAAGATCACATTATTCTATGTGATCTTTTTTTCGTTGTGGCGATTATTATTTTTGGTCGTAAACATTCCTGATGACGGGAGTGTTCATTGGAAAAATACATTCCCTTCTTTTTTCTATGGATTGAGAATGGACATTTCAATGTCCTGTTATTTACTCATTCCAGCTTTATTGCTCAATGTGATCTATTATTTTTTCCCAAGTGCCATCGTCAATCGTATTGAGTTTTGGATTCATGCTTTTATTATCATTGTAATTAGTCACGTCGTTGCCGGAAATGTTGTCTTGTATCATTTCTGGAATTCTATGATAAATTTTCGTGCTGTTTCTTATTTAGTTGATCCGACTGAAGTATTTACTTCATTGACAGTCATTCAATCAATTGGTGTTATTATTGGAATGATCATTTTACTTTCAGGGAGCATCTGGTTGTTTTATAAGTTCGCTTATCAGAGATTTGAAAATAGCGATTCAAATATCTTTTTGAAATTTAGTTCGTTGATTATTGCAGCCGGGTTAATCGTTGTTGGAATGCGAGGTGGTGTGCAAATGTTACCGATGAATGAAAGTCTGGTTTATTATTCGAAAAATAATTTCCTAAATCAAACAGCAGTGAACCCGGTGTGGCATTTAACATACGATATTTATACAGCGGGATTATCAACATCAAATCCATTTCGAAAAATTCCGGATGAAAAGGCGGATCCGATTGTAGATAAATTGCTGCAAGTTTCTTATGAGACCTTTCCGCAAGTATTAAAAAATCAACGTCCGAATATTGTATTCATCATCCTCGAAAGTTTTACGGCCGATGTTGTCGCATCTTTGGGTGGTGACAAACGTACAGATCCGAATTTAGAGAAGATGATCAGCGAAGGAATTTTCTTCGATTCAATTTATTCAAGTGGTACACGAACGGATCAAGGAATTGTTTCTGTGTTGAATGGATGGCCGGCAACACCGTATCATTCAATCATGCGTTCAAGTGAGAAATCGATGCGATTGCCTTCGCTTGTAAAAACATTGACATTGCAGAATTATACAACATCATTTTATTATGGCGGCGAAGGAAATTTTTCGAACCTCGATGCATATTGTGTAACACAGAAATTCAATAGGATAATTAGCAACGACAACTTCGATCCAAAATTAGGACAAAGCAGATGGGGAGTTGCAGATGAGTTTTTATTCGACAAACATTTTCTGGAAATTTCTAAAGGGAAAGAACCATTTTTCTCAACACTCATGACATTGAGCAATCACGAGCCATTTGATGTTCCGGGAGAAGTGAGAATTTCAGGAAACACAGAAGCCGATAAATTCAGAAACTCCGCTGCATATACAGATGCATGTCTGGGCGACTATCTGAAGAAAGCTGCAACTCAACCTTGGTATGCAAATACACTTTTTGTAATTGTAGCGGATCATGGTCATCGTTTACCAATGCAACGATTGATATTGGAGCCATCAAGCAGAAGAATTCCGCTATTGTTTTTCGGAGAAGTGATCAAGCCTGAATATCGCGGAATGAAAATCCACAAAGCCGGCGGACATCACGACATTGCATCGACGGTCTTATATCAGATGGCACTGAATGCATCGGCTTATCAGTGGAGTAAAAATTTGTTGAATCCTCTTACGCCATCATATGCATTTTATCAATTTGAAGAAACTTTCGGATTTGTGGAAGATACAAAGTGGGCTGTTTATTCTTACAACACAGAAACCGTTATCAATCATTCGCATCCATTGAATACTTTGGAAATGGATTCACTTCTAATCAAAGGACAGTCGTATATGCAGCGGTTGTATGCGCAATATCAGAAGTATTAAGGTGGATAATTATTTTAAATGACAAAGAAAGTTTATTGTAATCTCATTTAGTATTTCAAAGACCAATTAGGAATGTTCACATTATTAATAATTTTCTTTGCATCATCCCTTATTAGTTTTTTCGGTTCACTTCAATTAGGCCCGGTTAACTTATTTGTAATTGATGCAGCTTTATATAAAAGCAAGAAGGCTGCTCTTTTGGTAGCTTTCGGTGGTGTATTACCGGAAATAGTTTATTGCTCGTTGGCAGTTCTGTCGGGCAATTTTATTCAAGAAACAATTTTTTTTCAAGTGTACTTTAAAATATTTTTTATTCTTGTTTTGATAGTTTTAGGATTTTATTTCATGTTAAAAAAATCAAAGCAAGTTGTGTTAGGCGCTCATGATTTTAAAAAATCAGAAAGAAATGTGCATTACACAATAAAAGGATTCTCGCTAGCGATAATGAATCCTCAACTACTTCCTTTTTGGGTTATAGTTTTAGGCTATTTCAATACTTCCGAAAAGTTGCGCATTACGAATTTTTATGAAAAGATTTCATTTATTTTAGGTTCGGCTTTTGGCGCTTTTTTAATGTTAATAGTGTTAATGCAAATAGTATTGAAATTTAAAGACCAAATTTTGGATAAAATAAACACCAGAATTTTTCCTTTGATTTTGTCTTTTCTGTTTTTTGCGATCGCATTTCAGCAGATTTATTCTCTTGCAATATTAAATTAACACCTTCTTTCTTTTATTGCTTTGATTTTGTCCTAACTTTGACATGTTCTAATAAGCAAACATGGTCCAGAATAATAAGTATTGGTATTTAAGAAATCATAAACTATTTGATCAACTTAACTCAGAGGAGATAGAAGAGCTTTGCATCATTTCTAACATGAAGAATGCAGAGAAGAACGATGTTATTTTCTTTAATGATTCAGAAATAAAAAAAATCTATATTCTAAAAGTTGGGACAGTAAAAATATGCAGGGAGCATGAAAATGGTAAAGAAATAATTACTGAGATTTTAACTCAGGGTGATATCTTTGGCCATATAAACAACTCATCCAGCAGAATAGAATATGCAAAAGTTTTAAGCAAAGAGGTCAGACTTTGTTTTTTTGAAGTTGATAATTTTATGAAGGTTTTAAAAAATAACCCCGGTTTGTCAGTGAGCTTTACTGATGTTGTCAATGAAAAGTTAGTTACCTTTCAACAGAAGTATGAAGATCTGATTTTTAAAGATGTTGACACAAGAGTTCTGGCATTTTTTAGAAAGTATGCAAAACATCATGGCAAAAAAGAAGGAGATTCAATGGTGATGGATATGATGCTGTCTCATCAGGATATTGCAGACTACACTGCTGCTTCTCGACAGTCTGTTACCACAATAATTAATAGATTGGCTGAACAAGGAAAGGTTGTTTATGAAGGTCGAAAAAAAGTAATAATTCCAGATATAAATAATTTTTAGAAAGTATTTTTAAAAAATTTGCTAAAATGTCATTTACCCGACATTATAGTATTTTGTATTGGTATAATTTAGCACAAAATTCATACTATGAAAAATGTGCTCCTGCTTCTTGTCTTTTTCGCTTCTCTTTTTTCATGTAAGAAAGATGAAGTAGATAAAACCGTGAATGAATCTTTTGATACGGCACAAGCCATAATACTTTCTCAGGGTGACTTTTCTTCTGGGGCACATGCTACTTCCGGAAATGTGAAGTTGTATTCAAAGAATGGTTCTAATTATCTTGTATTCGACAATTTCAAAACAGATTCAGGGCCTGATCTTAGAGTTTATCTTTCTAAAGCAAATAATGTGATTAGTTTTTTTGAGATTGGCGGATTGAAAGCTACAAATGGTAGTTTTTACTATTCAGTAGATAGTACTATAAACACCTCAGAGTATAATCATGTTCTTATTTGGTGTGAAGATTTTTCTGTCTTATTTGGAAGTGCTCAATTACAATAAATTAATTTATATTATATTCTATGAAGCAATTATTGATTTCTCTACAAATTGTTTTTTGTTTTACATTATTAAGCCACGCTCAAAACAAAACAGGAGAAGCTCAAGTAAGATCCAAGCATTTTAATGTCAACAGTTCCGGCCTTGCCATTGAAGGATATGATCCTGTAGCATACTTTTCAGGAAAACCACAAAAAGGAAATGCAACAATTTCTTTTTTCTATGATGGCATAACTTATCGTTTCTCCAGTGCTGCAAACTTGATTTTGTTTAAAGCTTCTCCGGAAAAGTATGAGCCTGCCTATGGAGGTTGGTGTGCATATGCAATGGGTTCAAGTGGAGAAAAAGTGGAGGTTGATCCTGAAACTTTTAAAATTGTAAATGGGGAATTATATTTATTCTATAATGCCTATTTTAATAATACT